>JANNWQ010000190.1:0-1756 GCA_031408595.1 Acidobacteriota bacterium
TCGCGACGCTATGCAGCGTGGATTCTTGGCGGGCTACGAGCTTGTTGATATCAAGGTCAGGCTTTTGTTTGGTTCGTATCACGAGGTCGACTCGGATGAAATTTCATTCAAATTGGCCGGTTCATTCGCGTTCCAGGATGCAGTGAAAAAGGCCAAGCCAGTCCTGCTCGAGCCGATCATGCGTATCGAGGTGGTCACACCTGAAGAATACATGGGAGCGGTCAATGGCGATCTTAATCGTCGCCGTGGCCAGATCGACAAGATGGAGCCGCGTCCAGGTAATGTTTCGGTGGTTACGGCATTTGTGCCGCTTTCCGAGATGTTTGGATACACGACCGACTTGAGAAGTTCGACACAGGGACGTGCGACTTCGAGTATGCACTTTGAGCGATATGCCGAAGCTCCGCGTAACGTGGCCGAGGAAGTTATTGCAAAGATCAAGGGAACTGGGGCGACTACATAAGACATTTGAGATTTCATATTTCAGATCTGAGATATAGGAGAAAGCTATGAGCAAAGAGAAATTCGACCGAAGTAAGCCTCACGTTAATATTGGTACGATTGGGCACGTGGATCATGGCAAGACGACATTGACGGCGGCGATCACGAAGGTGATGTCGAAGCATAATGCGAAGATGACGTTTCGATCGTTTGATTCGATCGATAACGCACCTGAGGAAAAGGCTCGTGGTATTACAATTGCGACCTCGCACGTTGAGTACGAGACGGCAAACCGTCACTACGCACACGTCGATTGCCCCGGCCACGCTGACTATGTCAAGAACATGATCACCGGAGCCGCACAGATGGACGGAGCTATTCTTGTAGTAGCAGCTACGGACGGACCTATGCCGCAGACACGTGAGCACATCCTGCTCGCACGTCAGGTTGGCGTACCTTCGATGGTCGTCTTCATGAACAAATGCGACATGGTCGATGACGAAGAGATGATCGAACTCGTCGACATGGAGATCCGCGAACTTCTTAGCTCATACGATTTCCCAGGCGACGATACACCTATCACCCAGGGCAGTGCTCTGAAAGCTCTCGAAGGCGACCCTGTATGGGAAGCAAAGATCGACGAGCTGATGCAGACGGTGGATGACTTTATCCCGACACCTGCACGCGAGACTGACAAGCCGTTCCTTATGCCGGTTGAAGACATCTTCACCATCCAGGGCCGCGGAACAGTTGCTACCGGACGTATCGAGCGTGGACAGATCAATGTCAACGAACCGGTCGAGATCGTCGGTATCAAGGACACGAGAAACTCGGTCGTGACCGGCGTCGAAATGTTCAAGAAGCTTCTCGACTCGGGAATGGCAGGCGACAACGTCGGTTTGCTGCTCCGTGGTGTTGACAGAAAGGAAATTGAACGCGGACAGGTCATCGTCAAGCCAGGCACGATCACGCCGCACACCAAGTTCAAGGCTGAGGCATATGTCCTCACCAAAGAAGAAGGCGGACGCCACACCCCGTTCTTTACGGGATATCGCCCGCAGTTCTACTTCAGAACAACGGACGTGACGGGCGTCGCACACTTGCCCGCTGGAGTCGAAATGGTGATGCCGGGCGACAACATCCAGATGGAGATCGAGCTGATCGCTCCTATCGCCATGGAAAAAGGCCTAAGATTCGCCATCCGCGAAGGCGGCCGCACAGTCGGTGCCGGAACGGTTTCGGAAGTAGTTTTGTAAAGTAGGGCAGGCTTTCCAGCCTGCCCCATGAACAGGCTGGAAAGCCTGTTCTACGAAGA
>JANNWQ010000191.1:0-4697 GCA_031408595.1 Acidobacteriota bacterium
CGGCGCAAATTTCGCCGCCTCTTCCTGCGAGGTCACCGCCACCATCGGCTGCGAAAACGTCACACTCAGATCCGGCGCCAGCGGTATCTCGCCCTCTGGCGAATATCGAATTACCTGCAAGGTCTTCCCGCTCACATCAACATTCGGCGCGGCCCGCATCTCGTCGGACGGGAATTTTACAGGGATCTTGTTGCCCGTCTTAGGCGCGGGCAAAGTCCCGATCCGCTTGGCAAACTCGGTCTTATCGTCGGTCTGGGTCTTGATCTCAGGGATGCGCTTGAGCAAACTCGCCGCGTCACCGTCGGACAAAGGATCAGTCGCAGCCTGTGCCTGCTTCTCCCGCGCCTCAGCCCCCTCGACACCCTCGCTCAACCTAAATTTCAGCCCATCCGGCACATCCTTCATCCGATTCTCCATCGCCTTCCCAATAACCTGAGCCCGCACCGGCACCGCCGCCGCCGAGATAAAACCGATATACGTTGTAAAAACCAAAAAAGCCGCAAATATTTTTCTCATCGCCATGTTTCCTTATCTATCTCTGATGCCGGAAAAGCCCGGCGTGACCCTTTCCACTAAATCATACTTCACAAAACCTTTTTCAATAGCAATGCGCACAGCATCGCCTACGTTTGGTGAACGTAGGTAGAGGTAGAATCTTGCAGAAACCTAGTTAGGTAGCCGATAAAGATTAAGTCCTGAAGAGTTTGTAGGAAAAAAATTAGCGAGTGGTTGATTCGCTAGCAAACGACACGCAAGCCCGAATATCATCCGCTTCCAACCCGTCATATTGATCCAAGATCTCGTCAACGCTCGCTCCACTGGCAAGCAAATGCAAAATGAACTCGACCGTAAGCCGTGTGTGCCGCGAATAACAGGTTTCCCGAGCATCATGTTCGGGTTTGACGAGATCTTTTTAAGCAACGCTTGTTCATTCATTTAATCAATGCCAAATCAACCGGCGGGAAGTCTATGAAATGTTTTGCGATTCGATTCTCAATCTCGGCTACGGAAGATTTGTTGGAGATATTTTCAGGCCCAGTAGCCCATTTTCGGCCAGAATGGAGAGTATCCCACGGCGATCTGGTTTTTTTCGTGTTCCCGGACTATCTCCGTGTTTTCCAAACCCGAAGCAGATTTTAGTCTCCTTGTTCCAAATTGGCCGAAAGCGATCGATCAGGTAATGTTCCGCAGTACCCTGCCAAGCGCTTCGGACAACGAGAAATCTAACTTGAAAATCTTCTATGTCTAAATTCTCTGCCGCTCGTATCGTTTTAGCATGATCCGCCAGCCGCTTACGAAGTGTTTCACCTTGTTCTATTGCCGTTTTCGCATTTGAAACAACAGGGTCTGCCTTACCAACATAGATCGGCGTCTCATACCCCACCAGCGGAGCGTACGTCGGAAATGGGCCGCCGTAATAGATAGCATATACGCCGGAACCGTAAAACTTCGGCAACGAAGCTAACGATTGGCGGGACTGTATCAGCAGAGTATCCGCAATTAGCTGTCCAACGACGTGTGCATCAGCGGGATCGAATACGTAGGTCGGAACTTTGACTGGATCGGCTTCGTGGAGAAGTTTTTCCAGTCGTTCAAGGACAAGGCCAATCTGGGATCTTAACTTTCGTAGCTGACGCGTGCTTGTGGCCGGGTCGAGAGCCTTCTCGTGAGGCAAGACTTTCAGTAGAGAATAAAGTGCGTCTAACACCGGATTCGCCGAAATATGTTCGTGATCACCGGTTTCCAGGTACCTTTCCACCATTAATTTTTCTCTTTCGAACGCTGTGGATTTCCGGCCAAAGACTGCCTAACGCTGTCAGCAAGAATCGTCGCCAAATCAACGGGAACTGCATTTCCAATCTGACGCATGCTTTCCGTCCATGAAGAGGTAAACTCATAGTGATCCGGGAAGGTTTGAAGTCTCGCACTCTCTCGTACGGTGAAATATCGATACCGTCCATCCTCTGTGGCCAACATATTTTCTCCTCCGGGCACGCCATGATCACCTGCCTTTAGAGTTTTTGCGGGAAAATCATATCGGCTCCCGGTATGGCCCGGATATGGTTTCGCTCCTGGCTGGAATCTGTGCCCCTGAAATTCTGCCGAGAACTCGAAGGTTGGGTTGGGCAGATTGCCGATCGCATCCCTTACCGTGCGCCATCGAATGTCCTCCTTAAACGACAAGCGATCCAACCGTCGTGCTTCGGTCTCAGTTATCTCGGGACGCCTACTTCTCTGCACACGATGTTCATCCCAATATTCGCCCGTCCCCCACTTGCTGCGAATTAGCTCATCCTCAGAATGGGTAGGATTTGGAAATCCCCAGGCCTGACCAATGTCAGAGCGAAAGCCAACTATGAAAACGCGGTGTCGTTGTTGAGGTACTCCGTAGTCTGCGGCATTCAGAACTCGCGTGTTAACCATATACCGAAGACCATAATCTGCGTTCGATGACTTGAGCCTCTCTAGCCTATGTAGGTGCTCCGTCCAAGTCTCGTTATCCAAAATCGTCGCTTCCGGATACTCCAACTGAAGCTGAATATATTGAAAGTAATTCTTAAACGCGTCCCTAGTGAGCCCACGCACGTTTTCAAATATGAAGGCTCGCGGCTTCACCTCACTCACGACGCGGGCTGCGTGCGGAAACATGTCTCGGTTGTCGTTGAAGGCCCGGTGCTTTCCGCCGACTGAAAACGGCTGGCACGGTGGCCCGCCTGACACGAGATCAACCTTTCCTTCGAGCTGCCGAAAAGTGAATTTTGATACGTCTCCCTGAATAACGTTCCATTTTTTGTAAGGCCAATTATCCCGTTGAACATTATCTCTCATCACTCGGACGGAATCGCTATCCCACTCCACCAAAGCTTCGTGTGAAAATCCGCCGCCAGCGATTCCCAATGCCAGCCCCCCCGCTCCCGAAAATAACTCAATCGCCTTCATAAATATCGAAGTCTACCTTAAAACGAGCCATATTGCATCCGTTTTCGGCTAAAGTTTTGCCGATCCGTTTCTCTAGTCGGAATGTATTGGAACACTTGACCGAAGAGCAATAAAATCCCCAGCCATCAAACAAATACACACTCTCCCAACGCCCACAACGCTGGCGCCGCCCGTCATAAATTTCGGGATTCAACCTACGCTATTTTATTCGTCACTTTCGCGACCTGTCGTTTCACGACGAATCTATCTTGACGCTTACCGCTGAGCCGTTGATGCCGCCGGTGGTGTCGCGGGTGTAGCGGCGGTATTCTTTGCCGTTGTATTTGTACCAGACCTTGGGTTTGCCCTGTTCGTCGAACTTTTCGGTCCACACATCATCGCCGCGATGGTCGTAGTTATGTTCCAGCGGTGTGGTGATGTGGGATAGTTCGGGTGGAACGGGTGGATTGCGGAGTGCGGAATGCGGAGTGCGGAGTGCGGAGTTCCGAATCGGAACCTAGATCAAACATCTCTGGTTCTTGCGGCTCTGCTACCCTTTCTCCGTGCGGCTGTGCCGCTTTATTTGCGGAGAAGCTGTGCTTCTCCGGTTCGCTGCCCATAAAGATCTCGCGGCTATGCCGCTGCTCTTCGTCGTCATCGTCTATACCGTCAATCGGGCGGTCTTCATCATCATCGTCGAAGAACCCGGTCGCCGTCACTCCCGGTTCTGACAGGTCGGCGTCCTCATCTTCATCGCACTCATCTGTATCCACGGGCAGGCAGGGGGCATCCACGGGCAGGCGAGACGCCTGCGTTCCCGGCATCGGCGGCTCGGTCCATTGTTGGAGCATTCGCTGGACAGAGGTTTTCGAGGTGTTGAGCATTGTGGCGATGGCTCTTAGCGAAAACCCTTTGTCGCGCAGGGCTTTGGCTTCCTCCATTACTGGGCATCGGTCGAGATCTCTTAGGCTGCGGCGGGCTGAAGCTTCCTTCGCGAAGTGGCGGAAGGTGAAGCCTAGGAAGCTTTCGAAATGCGGCTTTTCGAGGCGGAAAACAGGCACATGCGATTCGTCGTAGAGCCGCTCGGAGACATACGAACGCAGTTGTTTTACATAACGATCGCCCGGTAATTTACCCGCCGCGATCCCAAATATCGAGTCTGCGGCGTTGCAAACCGAACGCATTCCGCGCAGGTCGGTCATACCGAGAGCTCCGGTCCATTGATGCTGCTGAGACTGTGCGAGGACGAGGATGGAGATGTTCATCTCGCGTTTGAGCCGCAAGAGTTCCCGCATCACGGGCAGAACGTCGCGTGTGACGTCGTTCGAGTGTTTCAAACGCGTGAGGCTGTCAAAAATGACAACATCCGGCTTTTTCTTCTTGATGTACTGCCCCAAGGCGCGTGCGAATGGCAGGGTAAAGCCCGTGTGGCCCTTTGGCAAACGCATTTCGGTGCGGATGTGGACGCGGTTGAAGTTCTTTGGGAACTTATGGCGTTTTCTCTTGGCGGGGTTTTCGTCCGTTTCCTCGGAGTAACGCATCAGCCATTTGCGGCTGTCGAGTTTGAGATCGAAATAAAGCACCTTTCGCGGCCCGCCTTCGACCTCGAACGGGCCAAAGCCTTTGCCGCGAGCAAGACTGTCCGCGATCTGCGTCGCAAACACGCTCTTTCCGGTGCCCGTTTCCCCATAAAGCAACGCCACCTCGCCCTCGAACCACATCTCGCCAAGCAATTTTTTAGGCCGCAGCCCAAGATCGCTCCGATCCGTGCCAGTTTG
>JANNWQ010000192.1:0-23944 GCA_031408595.1 Acidobacteriota bacterium
GTCAAACTGGAGGATCTCGCCAAATATGCTGGCTAAACGCATCGTCCCGTGCCTCGACGTAAAGGACGGACGCACGGTCAAAGGTACAAATTTTCTGGGCCTCCGTGATGCCGGCGATCCGGTCGAGTTGGCGGCGAGATATTCTGGTGAGGGAGCGGATGAACTAGTGCTCCTCGATATCTCCGCCACAAACGAGCGGCGAAAGACGTTCGCTGAGATCGTTCGGCGGGTGGCGGCCGAGATCAATATTCCGTTTACGGTCGGCGGCGGAATCTCGACGGTGGATGATATCGGTGCATTGCTGGATTGTGGAGCGGACAAGGTGTCGATCAACACGGCGGCGGTCAACGATCCTTCGATCCTGAGCGAGGCGGCGGCGAACTTTGGCTCGCAATGCGTGGTTCTCGCGATCGATGCGAAAGAGACGGACGATGGCTGGAAAGTCTTCCTTAACGGCGGTAGGGTCGCGACCGATCTCCATGCCTTCGTTTGGGCAAAACGCGGCGTTGAACTTGGAGCGGGCGAAATATTGCTCACGTCGATGAACGCTGACGGAACGAAGGACGGCTTCGAGATCGGCTTGACGCGTGATATATCAAATGCAGTTCGAGTTCCCGTGATCGCCTCAGGCGGGGCGGGTACGATGGATGATTTTGCTGATGTTTTTGCCATCGGAAATGCCGACGCAGCACTCGCGGCGAGCGTTTTTCACTACGGCGAGATCGCGATACCTGAATTGAAAGCATTCCTTGAAATGCGGGGGATCGAGGTGCGAGTATGAATCTGAATTACGAAAAATACGCCGATGGTTTGATACCGACGATCGTGCAGGATGCCGAGACGCGAGTGGTTCTTATGCTTGGCTTTATGAATGAAGACGCGGTCGACCAAACGCAGGAAACGGCCCGTGTCACCTTTTACTCGCGTTCGCGGCAGCAGCTTTGGACGAAAGGCGAGACGAGTGGGAATTACCTCGATGTTGTTTCAATCGAGACCGATTGTGATGAAGACACATTGCTTATATTCGCCCGGCCATCGGGCCCCGTATGTCACACCGGCTCAGAGACTTGTTTCGGTGAATCGAATTCAAAGCAAAGCCCGACAGATCTTCTGCTAGTGCTTGAAAAAGTCATTGACGAACGACGGTGTGAGCGAACCGAACAGTCTTACGTAGCGAGCCTGTTCGAAAAGGGAATCAACAAGATCGCTCAAAAGGTGGGCGAGGAAGCTGTCGAATTGGTGATCGAGGCGACTGGCGACGATCTCGGTAAATTCAAGTCCGAGGCGTCCGACCTATTGTTCCACTATCTTATATTGCTGCGGGCGAAGGGTATTTCGATAACTGATGTTATCGAAGAACTCGAGGGTCGTAGAAAGTAAAGGTGCTCCGTTTGATCACTTAACCACGCCGCGTTTCGAGGTCTCGATAAAGCAGACGAGAATATCCACTTCCGGGCAGTCTGATACTTCCTCGCGAATGCGCTCAACGGCTTGGCTGGTATTCAACTTGGAAGAGAGCAGCAGGTGAAACGCGTGGTTAAGTTTTTCGGTCGTATCTTTCGAATATCCACGACGTTTCATCCCGAGACGATTCATACCGTAGCATTTGGCGTGGTTGCCCTGGATGATGGCGAAAGGCAGAGCGTCTTTTACGACAACCGAGTAACCGCCGATAAAAGCTTCGAGGCCGACACGGCAGAATTGGTGAACGCCGGAATACGCTCCGATGCTCGCTCTATCGGCAATCTCAACGTGCCCGGCAAGGGTCGCGGCATTTGCCATTATGATCTCACTGCCCAATTGGCAATCATGCGCGACATGAGCTTGAGCCATTAGCAAATTGTCATCGCCGATCCGCGTCACGCCACCGCCGCCTGTC
This sequence comes from Acidobacteriota bacterium, assembly GCA_031408595.1. Classification (GTDB taxonomy): domain Bacteria; phylum Acidobacteriota; class Blastocatellia; order Pyrinomonadales; family Pyrinomonadaceae; genus OLB17. The sequence goes on from JANNWQ010000192.1 coordinate 1,880, forward strand.
GTGCCGCGATGAATGGTAACAAATTCGCGAATGTGATTTCGCTTACCAATCTCGGTTGCAGTTGGTTCGCCCGCGTACTTTAGATCCTGTGGCCCGAGGCCGATCGAGACAAAGGGGAAGACGTGTGTCTCGTCACCGATCGACGTTTTACCATCTACGACGGCATGTGAATCAAGCCGCACACCGTTTCCGAGAGTCACCTCGGCACCGACGGTACAAAACGGGCCGATATGGCAGCCTTCGCCGATCTTTGCGCTCGGGTCAACGATCGCAGCTTCGTGGATAAATGTCGACATCAGCTCAGTTTTCCGTGTGATCTTCCGCTTGCACGGCTTGCGGTGGTTTACTGCCGCGCGCAACAAGGAATGCAAAAACCAAAGCTGCGATGATTGCGAGGAGTGGCGAGAAGGCCCCAAGCACCGTCGCTGTGACCAGCCCGGTCAGGCCAAGTGCTTTTTTGCCGCGACGCCTGCCAATCAACAGTGGAATCAGGCCAAAGATAAAACCGATCACTATGCCTGCGGCAAGAACATAGTAGAAGTATTGCTCGTAAAAAACTCGGACGTCGGTTTCGCTCATTTGTTTTCTCTCTCCTGAGGGCGATTTGCGATAATGCACAGTATTTCTGCCTCGGCAGTAACTTGCCCGTCCACCGATGCGACACCGTGCATTTTTTGAACCTTGCTGCCGATGCGCAGTGCGGTTACTTCGAGCCTCAGCGTATCGCCGGGAACTACCGGACGGCGGAATCGGGCATTGTCGATCCCGCTAAAGAACGGTATCTTGTCATCGCGATCGTCAAATTCGCGAAGTGCAAGTATCGCCCCTACCTGAGCCAGGGCTTCGATCTGCAAAACACCCGGCATCACCGGTGCTCCGGGAAAGTGACCGACAAAGAACTGCTCGTTCGCCGTCACCTGCTTTATCCCGACGATACGAATACGTGGCTCCAATTCGATGATCTTATCAACCAGTAAAAATGGATATCGATGAGGCAGAATTTTTTGTATCGCGATGGAATCGAGAATCAGCATAGTGCTTTACACGAAATGAAAACAAAAAAACCCGCAAAAGACAAAAAGGTGACAGGCATCCGCATCTTGCTTTCGTTCCCTGTCACCCGTCACCGTTCACGTGTCACCGCTCTATTTTGGAACCGAGTTGATGGCTGTCGGCGGCCGGGCATTATAAAAAGCCATAAAATCCCGCGTAATGTCGTACTGTGCCGCAGCGTAAATGAGCGTTCCGTTCTGATCCTTTGAGATGTCAAAGACCATTCCGTAGCCTTTCGACTTTATGTACTCGCTGAGCACCTTGATGGCTTCCGAATATTCGGGACCTACGACCTCGGTCTGGCGCTTTTGGGCGAGGCTATTAAATTCGTCTTCTTTGTACTTTCCTTCGCGCTTTAGTCGGTCAAGCTCATCGACCTTCGCCTGAGCAGCTCTTTCATCGATCGGTATGCCCTTAGCCACATTGTCGCGAAAGACCGCCAATTCCTTTTCCACCTGTTGTACGCGCGCTATCATTTGCTGGATCTCACTTCGCTTTCCGGCCAGCTCGGCGCTCAGATTCTTCGCTGCCGTAAGAATTCGCGTAATACCGCCCTTCTCGTCGAAAAAGCGGGCCGTGTTGACCATTACGATTTTTGACGTAGCGGCTGCGGGTTGTGCCGTTTGGGTAGGCTGAGCCACGGCAGGAAGTGCCGATCCAACGGCAAGCAGAAAAACAACGAACAAATATCGCTTCATGATTTAACTCCAACTAAAAATCGGAATGAGGCCAGATGAGAACAAGTCTCGCCTGACCTCGATTCTAACGAAAGTGCCCACGGGGCACGATTACTTAGGTGTCGCCGTGGTTGCGGTCGTTGCCGGACGCGTGTTGTAGTACGCGATAAATTCTTTAGTGATATCGGCCGCCGGATCGAGGACGAGGATCGCATTAGCATTGGCTAAGGCAGCGATGTCGAGGACGACCGTGTAGCCTTTTTGCTTGGCAAATTCCTGGATTCCTTTGTCGAGATCGCTCATGATCGGCCCGAGAAGCGTATTACGACGTGCCTGAACCGAGGCCTCGGCGTCCTTTTGCTTGAACTCAAGCTCACGCTGCAATCGCTGGCCCTCTTCCTGCTTAGCGAGCACCGTCTGTTGATTGATCGGCACTGCTGTGTTGGCCTGCATCTTTTGCAGTTCCTCAGCAATCGATTTGATCTTTGTGTCAAGCACCTGCAGAGCCGCGATCGTCGGTTTGAACTCGGTGTCGAGCTGTTTCAGGACGGTGACGTACTTGTTAACACCATTCAGACCCTTGTCGTCGCCGCCAAAGGCGCTTGTATTGATCCAACCGATCTTTGTCGCTGCCGGTACTGACGGAACGCCGCCCTGACCAAATGCCGAGACCGCGAATATTGCAGCGAAAACAAAGCTGACGACCAGCGTAGTAACTTTTTTCATTATCTTATAGAACTCCTTAACTAACTTGTGCGACGCCAACGGCACCGTTCGATCTTGTAAATACTTTGAAACCAATTTTACGAAAACTGTTGCTTAGCGTTCAAAAAAATAAGCGCAATCTTAATTAAATGACTGATCAATGTCAATTTTCGCCCTAGAACGTGCGGCCGACCGTAAATCTAAATCCATTGCGTTTGCCCGGAAGGAAAATGCCTGGCAATTCTTCTGTAAAGCCAAATTTTGCATTCGGATTGTAGAAATAGATCAGGCGAAATGGCACGTTGACGACCGGAACTTGGACCCTGAATTCAACGCCGACACTGGCCTTGAAATCTTTAAGTTTGCCAAATTTCGAGCCGTCAACATTGAGCAGCGAGTTTTGCTGAACCTCACCCCGGAGGAAAAACTGCTGAATTTGCGGCGACAGGCTAGTCGGACAGCCAAACCGGTTGCCCCGGCAAAACTCATTTATATAATCTGTCTTGGTCATCACACGGCCGCGATAGTAGAGCACCGAACCAAAGCTACTTTCGAGAACCGGCGTATTGATGAGGCCCAGAGCGGTTAGTCGTCCGCCTCCGAGAAATGTGTCATCCGGCAGGAATTCGCTATTGATGATCTGGTTGCCTGTTTTCCTTAGGTTAAACACAGATCCGATATCTCCGAAAAAGGCGACCGTCGCTGGGCCGATGAGCGGTAAACGGTATTCGACATTCGCCAGAAGCTGAGTATCGCCGCCGATAAAACGGAAGTTTCGCGAGAACAGTGCAGGGTTTGCTCCACTGATGCCAGTAACCTGGCCGAGAGTCCTGAGCTCGGCGGTGTCACGCGTGTTAAGGCCTGTATTCGTCTCTGCGGTTCCGAAAGCATTCGTCGCGACGACAACATTGCGGCTGGTTACGTATGTGTCAAACGGGGCAACCGGCCCGATCGAACGCGATTCGTATCCGCGAATATCGTTTTCACTGCCCAAATAATATCGCTCGTATGCTGGAACACCACCTACGAACGATATCGAATTCGCATTACGAATCTTGTCCGTGAGGGCATACGTACCGATCGTGCCCGCCTGAAGTCGAAAGGCAAATACGTGAGGATTCTTTGACGTCTTATTACGAACCGGAATGAATTGCGAATAAGTGATGTTCGGCTGATACGTACGTACATCGCCGCCTAGGCCTGCAAACGCGATCGAAGCCGAAAGTGATTTGCCGCCATTCGTATCGATGCCGTTGGCCGCTGGCCGACGCGTGTCATAGACGAACGTACCCGTGATGCGGCTGGTCAGGATGTTTGGTTGACGGTAAATAACCGGGATCCTCGCAGATGGGTCGGCGGACTGATTAATCGCGGGATCCGCAATGCTAGTAGCGGAAAATTGGTAGGTCAACCCTATCCTCGAAAACTGTGTAAACGTTCGTTTCTTAAAGAAAAGCTCTGATAGCGGAGCCGTCGCAAAGATGCTCGCTCCATAGGTCGTCTGAGTAAAAAGGTTACTCTCGTTCGTTGTGACCTGTCCAAGAGGATTATAGAGATCGTTTAGGATGTCCTGATTCTGTGTAAGGAACGTGCCCTCGCCAAAGAACTTATATCGGCTGGCAAAGATCGAAAAGCCCGCCGAGATTGGCCGATCGCGAAAATAAGGCTGTTGGTACGTGAACTGCAAGCTTTGTTGGCGATTACCTGCACCGACATTGAAGGAAAGTATTTCACCGGTACCTGCAAGGTTATTTGTCGAATACTCTAAACCAAAGAATGAGCCTCCGATGCCTGAGACGCCGCCGTTAAAAGATATCTGCTGACGGCCTTTTTCCTTGACCTTGACGATCAGATCTACATCACCTTTTTCTTCGTCGGTCCGGATCTCCACGTCCTGATCTTTATCGATCGGATCGAAATATTGCGATTGGTTCAGACGCGCAACAGAGATCTCAAGATAGTTCTGATTGTAGATATCACCCTCATTGATGAGGAACTCGCGACGCATAACTTTGTCACGCGTGAATGTGTTGCCGGTAAATTCGAGTCGACGAAGCGTGAACTGCTTGCCCTCATCGATCGTGATCGTAATATCTACGATACCCTCGTTCGGATTAGTCGGGCTGTCCTTAAATTGTGGCTCCGGCTCAGCATTGTATTGGACAAAGCCCTGACCGCCATAGACCTTTTTCAGATCTTCGTAGATCGCAGTTTGAACCCGCTTACCATCTACGATCTCGCCTTTCTTAAGGCCGACGTAAGCAAGTATCTGCTGTTCCGAAAAGATCGAGTTGCCCTCGACCTTGACCTCACCGACGCGGTAAACCCTGCCCTCGGTGATGGGAACTCTGATTCTCAGCGTGTCGTCCATAGACGTGAGCAGCGGGATCGGGAAATTGTTCAGGATGGGAAAACCGGTTCGTTTGTAGCCAAGACCGACAACCTCAGGCTCACCGACGCGGGCCTGAAAGTACCCTTTTGACCACATGTAAGTGCGCACATTTCGGTCGAGATCGTACTGGAGCTTTCTGAGATCAAGGATGTCCATGCCCTTGACCCTTGAGACGAGTCCGGTTTCCTTAACCAATTCGAGGGCGGCTCGAAGTTCGCTGTCCTTAAAATGCTGATTGCCCTCAAAATCGATCTCGACGATTCGCGAACGATTGCCTTGATTGATATCAAATATGATCGCGATCGACGTTGCGGAAACTTCTTCCTCGGTGACGTTTACGGTTGCGTTCGGAAATCCTTTCGACGCAAGCATTTCTCTCAATACGCGGGTTGCGGCGCGTGCTTTTACCGGATCATAAACCGACTCTTTCGAGATGCCGACGCGTTTCTCACGAAATTCTTTCAGGATGTCCGATTCCTGGAGGGTCTTGGAACCTTTGAACTGAAGGTCGCGTATGATCGGCAGTTCGCGAACCTCAAAGATCACATTGACGCCGCCGCGGATGCCGTCCTCGGTCAGAACGCGTGTGGCCGTCTTATCAAAAAAGTTTAGCGAAAGCAGTTCTCTGAGATCACGCTCTAACGCCGCCGGGTCGTAAACGTCGCCTTGCCGCGTCTTGATGTAATAGAGAAGATCTTCGTCGCGGAGTCGGCGGTTGCCCTGAATATCGACACTCTCGACGATCTGCTGAAAGTTTGCCGCCTTGGCGCTTTTTATATCTGCACCGTCGCCGGTTCGGGCCAAGGCCGGGAGCGCCGAAATGGCCAGAGCCAGTAAAACAAATCCGAGTGCACATGCATTCTTCATAAAAAGCGAGACTTTCCTTTTGAGCAAATTAAAAAGCTCCGAAAAGCTTTCGTTTCGCCGCGACGTTTGCAGATAGAGCATTAGAATAAAACAACAAAAACGGCTTTTCAAAGTCGGTTTTTTAACTTCCAGTATGATTCTGGCGCATGGCCACAGGTTGCCTTTTTGCGCATTCTCTACAAACCTCCGGATTATACAGGGAAAGCGCAAAAAATAGAAAAGTGGCAACGCTATTGAGTCACCTTTTTACAGGACTGAGTGCCCCATACCTTGGTGCAATTCGCGTTTTCGAGGTATTTTCCTATTGGCTTCCCGATAACCAAACACACAATAAAGCTGCAAGGATTACATGAAACCCTGATGAGTTAACCGCCCCAGGTTACAAACATCGCGATCGCCGCGGCAAACATCACCACTGTCGCCAGCAAGCCGACGATATTTGTAAACGGGCCATTCGCTCGCTCGCCCATGACGCGTTTGTTGTTGGCGACGAGCATCACAACGACGAGAAGCGGCGGTGCGACCACGCCATTGATCACCGCAGTCCAGAACAAGGCACTGATCGGATTGATCCCGGCAAAATCTATGGCGACGCCGACGAGTGTCGAGGCAGCGATAACGGCGTAGAACTTCTTCGCGTGCCGTGGTTTTTCATCCAGTCCCGACGGCCAGCCAAATGTCTCCGCCACGGCGTAAGCCGCCGAACCGGTGAGAACGGGAACGGCAAGGATACCGGCGCCGATCAGGCCTATGCCAAAGAGTACCGTCGCAAAATCGCCGGCGAGTGGACGCAGCGCCTGAGCGGCCTCCGTCGCCGATTGAATATTGGTTTGACCCGTAACGTGGAGAGTCGCTCCCGCCGAGACGATCACGAAATAGAACACCACATTGCAGAACAGCATTCCGATGATCGTATCGATCTTCTCTTTATTGATCTCCTTATTAGTGGCACCGCGACGAGCATTCACATTCTTTCGGCCTTCGCTTTTTTCTTCTTCAACCTCCTCGCCCGCCTCCCAGAAAAATAGGTAGGGCGAGATCGTCGTGCCGAGTATTGCGACGATGGTCGTAATGTACTCGCTCGTGAAGGAGATCTGCGGGATGAAAGTCGCTCTCGCTACTGCGAACCAGTCCGGTTTCGCGAGAAAGGCGGCTATCACGTAGGCGAACAGGGACAGCGTCAGCCATTTGAAGACCTTCATTATGAGCCGATAAGAGCCCCAAATCTGCAGCACAACGATTGCCACCGCGATCGGTATCACCATTGCCGAGATCGGAATGGGTACGAACATATTGATCGCCGCCGCGATTGCTGCAATATCCGCACCCGCATTGATCGTATTGGCGATGACAAGCCCGAGCACTACCGGATAGAGCAATTTTTTCGAGTAATACCGATGCAAAACCCCGGCCAGTCCGCGACCCGAAACCATGCCGATCTTTGCGCAGATATGCTGAACGACGATCATCAACGGTAGCGTCACGACTGCCGTCCACAGCGTCGCATACCCAAGAGCCGCACCCGCCTGCGAATACGTCCCGATACCGGACGGATCGTCATCCGACGCACCCGTGATCAGCCCCGGGCCGAGCCGGTCGAGTAGGCGTTTTATTGGATTGTTTTTGCGATCCATTTCTATGATTGAGTTGAGGATCAACGGATCTTAGAGATGTTTTCTCGCCTGCGATTGCACCGCCGTGATAGCAACGGCATCAACAATATCTTCTGCCTTGCACCCTCGCGAAAGGTCATTACACGGGCGATCGAGGCCTTGGAGAATAGGGCCGATCGCGGTGCCTCCGGTTAGGCGTTCGGTTAGTTTGTAGGCGATGTTGCCGGCGTTTAGGTCGGGGAAGATGAGGACGTTGGCACGGCCCGCTACCTCTGAGCCGGGAGCTTTTGAGGCGGCGACGGATTGGACCAAGGCGGCGTCGGCCTGGAGTTCGCCGTCGATGGCGAGTTCGGGCATTCGTGCCTTTACCGTTTTCGTGGCTTCGATGATTTTGTCGAGAGATTCGTGTTTGGCACTTCCCTTTGTTGAGAATGATAGCATCGCAACACGCGGCTCGATCTGAAGTAAGGCGCGGCAGGAGTCGGCCGAGGCGATCGCGATCTCCGCCAGTTCCTGAGCGTTTGGATCGATAACGACGCCGCAGTCGGCGTAGATCATGGCCCCATTCGCTCCAAATTTCTTATCCGGCACGACCATCAGGAAAAAGCTCGAAACAGTCTTCATTCCCACGCGTACGCCGATACAACGTAGGGCAGCGGCGACTGTGTGAGCAGTTGTATTGGTAGCTCCGGCGACGCTGCCGTCAGCCTTTCCCTCGCGGACCATCAGGTTTCCAAAATATAAAGGGTCTTTTACGGTTTGTTCAGCTTCTTCGAGAGTCACGCCTTTGGAGACACGCATTTGGTGATAGAGCGTTGCCAGCTTGCCGAAATCGCTAGATTTCCTGTGGTCGAGAATATCGACTCCGTTAAGATTCGATCCGGAATCCGTCGCCAGAGCACGTATCTTCTCCTCATTCCCGAGGATCGTGATTTTCGCGATCCGCCCGGCAGCACAGATCGCCGCCGCCTGAACGGTACGAATGTCTTCGCCCTCTGGCAAGATAATATGCTGCGGATCGGCCGCTGCGCGTTGGCGAATCTGTTGGAGGATCATGTTCGGTGGTCAGTGGTCAGGGGTCGGTGGTCAGAAAGATCTGAATACCAGACTCTGACCACTGACCACCGACCACTGAACACTGAATTTACCATACAACCAATCCGAGCGAAACTTGCACAAATCTCCGGTCGTAATTAGACTGAGGGCACAGGCAAAAAATGGGCGATATCACGAAGGCAAATACAAAATTGAAACGCGGTGAAAAGTCGGAGCTAAAGGGCCGCATGCGGAGCTTTTTGATGTTCCTTCCGAACATGGTCTTGCTCCTCGGCCGCCTCTTAAAGGACTCGCGCGTGCCAACCGCTGAAAAAGCTCTGTTTCTCGGAGCGATCGTCTATGTGATCTCTCCACTCGATCTGATCCCAGACATGCTGCCCTTTATCGGCCAGGTCGATGACCTTTATGTAGTTGCTTTAACTCTGCTGCGTTTGGTCAATCGAACTGACGAATCAGTCGTCCGACAGCATTGGTCCGGCGGCGGCGACATTATCGCCTTGACCGATTCGATCGCGAATATTGCACCAAAATTGCTTCCAAAACGGGTTTCCCGCGTGCTAACTTCACGCGTCGAATTGGCCCCAGCGGGCAAGGTTCTCCGTGGAATCACCAAGCGTGACGAGGCAATCGTTCGCGAGATCGCGGGCGATGATATTCACGAGATCGACGCCCGTTCGCGGATGGCAAATTGATAAGGCGCAAATAATTTCCCTCCGACCTCAATTATTTGCCTAAATTACTGGATTTTCGACGTCTTTGCGACTTTACCCTAGGGAAGCTCGCAAGAACTGAACTTGAAATTAGTTACACCGGTCAGCCGGTTTTTCGTTATACTGTGTCTATAACGAAAGGCTGGGTTTTCGAATTTTTATGTTTGAACGCTACACGGAGAGATCGCGTCGGGTGATCTTTTTCGCCAGATACGAGGCTCTCCAATATGGTTCGCAGACGATCGCACCTGAGCATATATTGCTCGGGCTGATGCGCGAGGACAAAACGTTGTCCGCGCGTTTTTTGTCTTTTAGGCATGTGCTGACGGTCGATTCGATAAGACGCGATATCGAAGAAAGGATCGTCCTGCGTGACCGCATCCCGCAATCATCGGAGCTTCATCTATCAGCCACCACTAAACAGATCCTCTTCTACGCCAGCGACGAAAGCCGTCAGTTAAAGAATCGACACATCGGTCCTGAACACATTCTCCTCGGCATCGTCCGCGAAGAAAAATCTATCGCCGCCGAGATCCTCTTCGGCTATGGCCTGCGGCTGAATGATGTCCGTGACGAGATGTCACGGCAGAGCGTCATCCCGGGCGTCCTGGCGGCTACAAAGGAAAATTCAAAGACACCCGGCCTACAGGAATTCACACGGGACCTTACAGTCGATGCATCGGAAGGCCGGCTCGACCCACTGGTCGGCCGCGGCCCTGAGATCGAGCGCATCATCGAGATCCTTTGCCGCCGAACAAAAAATAATCCTGTCCTGATCGGCGAATCGGGCGTCGGTAAAACTGCCATCATCGAGGGACTCGCCCAACGCATCGTCGACCGCAGCGTCCCAACGTTTCTCGAAAACAAACGCATCCTTTCACTCGATCTTTCGCTCGTTGTTGCTGGTACTAAATATCGCGGACAATTTGAAGAGCGTCTAAAGAAGATCATGGCGGAGCTCAAGGAGAGCAACGAGAATATTATCTTCATCGACGAGCTTCACACTCTCGTCGGTGCTGGCTCTGCCGAAGGAACCCTCGATGCGGCCAATATTCTGAAGCCAGCTCTCTCGCGCGGCGATATTCAATGTATCGGTGCGACGACGCCGAGCGAGTATCGCAAGACCATCGAAAAAGACCGTGCCCTCGAGCGCCGATTCCAATCGGTCAAGGTCGAGCCCCCGAACGAGGCCGAGGCTCTGGAGATCATTACAGGTGTTGTCGAAAGGTACGAGGCGTTTCATCAGCTTCGTTATTCCAAAGAGGCTTTGACTGCCGCCGTCCAGCAATCGAACCGCTACATCACCGACCGATTCTTGCCCGACAAGGCGATCGACGTTCTAGACGAGGCCGGTGCCCGAGCAAAGCTGCGATATCAGCAAGAAAATCGCGGCGAGCCTTCGTGGAAAGAAACGGTCGAGAATTGGAAACGCGTGGCAGCCAATGAGGAGCAGTTGATCTCGTATGAGCTGAGTTCACTCGAAGACTCGTTCTTCGCCGTCGAGGTGACGAAAGACGATGTAGACGAAGTGATCGCCCGCTGGACCGGCGTTCCGGTGTCGTCGGTCAAACAACAAGAAGCCGAAAAGCTGATGACGATCGAGACTGCCTTGCACGAACGAATCGTCTCGCAGCGTCCGGCGATATCGGCGTTAGCGAGAGCGATCCGCCGTTCACGTGCGGGCCTGAAAAATCCCGGGCGTCCTGTCGGCTCGTTCCTCTTCCTCGGCCCGACCGGTGTCGGAAAGACTGAGGTCGCACGCTCGATCGCGGAGTATCTGTTCGGCTCGGAACGTGCGTTGATCCGTTTCGACATGAGCGAGTTCATGGAGAAACACGCCGTATCAAAATTCATCGGCTCGCCTCCGGGATACGTCGGCCACGAAGAAGGCGGGCAGTTGACCGAGAAACTCCGCCGCTCGCCGTACGCCGTTGTTCTGTTTGACGAGGTCGAAAAGGCACATCCGGATGTTTTCAACGTCCTGCTTCAGGTTTTCGAAGACGGCATCCTGACCGACGCGTTGGGCCAGGCGGTCGACTGTAAACACGCGATATTTATCATGACCTCGAATATCGGCGCTCGTGTGATCCAAAAGAGTGCGTCACTCGGTTTCCAGGCGAATTCAGCCGGCAACCGCGAACAGGTCGATAACGAGGTAATGAGCAAGGTCAAGCAGACCTTCGCTCCCGAGTTTATCAACCGGCTCGACGAGATCATCATTTTCGACGAGCTCTCGGAAGAAGACTTATTCCGCATCGTCGACCTGCAAGTGGTCAAACTCAATCAACTCGTCGAAAGCCGCGATCTAAAGATCGTCCTTACCGAGGCGGCTCGCAAGTGGCTGATCGACAAAACCTGTACCGACCGCAAATACGGTGCTCGTCCGCTAAAACGTGCCTTGCAAAAATACGTTGAGGATGAACTCTCGGAGGCGCTGATCCAAGGCGACGTGACCGCCGACAGCACGGTCGAGGTCTATCCTGCCGGCGACAAGCTGAGCTTCCGTTCGGTGCGAAGCAAGAAGGTCGAGAAAGAACTGACGCAGAAAGCTTAAGTGAGCGATTTATCGCGAAATAGGCCTTCGCTTTTTGATGTCAAATCGTTCACCTGCTTTTAGAAAATTGACCAGCATCGCCCCCTTGCGGTCTTTGCCGTCGATGAACATCACATGGGTCGGGCCGACGACTTCAAGATCTCGATTATTTTCAATCAGCACCGCCATACCTTCATCAATGCCGACGCCGAGATATCGCGGATTTTTCATAACAAAACCAAGCAGCCGGTTATGACGCTGGCGAATAAGAAAATGCTGGTCGAACATCACCTCTGACACCAAGCCGATCGCAGGCCGGACACCGACTTTCGAGCCGTCGAGAACTTTCAGGTCGGCATCGCCAGTCATCATTGGGTCGGACATCACCGCCGCACCAGCGCTCGTCCCGCCAAACGGTGTCCCGGCGACATACTTTGCACGGATTAGCTTTAACAGTTCCTCGTCCTTAAGAACGTCCATTATCCGATTCTGATCACCGCCGCCGAAATAGATGCCGGTAGCATCTTTCAGCTGATCTACAAATATCGCGCGTTTTCCCGAGTCGAGCGGGCGTATCACAGCGTGCCCGACGGCACCGGCATTCGCGGCCAAAAACACCTTCTTGGCACCCTCAAAACTCGACACTTCCTCAGCCGACGCCCATGTGATAATAAGAATTTTCGATTTCGCCCCCCCGCTCCATTCAACAAATTTTCTGGTCGCCTCGGGCGGACGCGTCCCGCCGCCGGCAACCATGAGCCGTTGCTGGCCAAAACAGAAAGTCACCGCTGAGAAAATTATCAGGGCTGCGGTCAACGCTTTAGATCTTAGATTCATAATGGCTCAATCCTCTGCGGCAGGAATCTCTTTATCGATCTTGTCTCAGTAGAGTGCCATCCTTCTCGAAAAAAACAAACATCCCTTTTTGAAAATTCTGCATATCGACCGCAAAGGTGCCGATTTAATGTCTCCGTAAAGCTAACGCGGTATGCGCTATCATCGATGTTCCAGCAGCCGATCCTACACAAGAGGTTTCGATTATGGCGACGGCGGCAAAAGACCTACCTGAAGAGTCTCTTGATGTGAAAGGTTGCCGATGGCTGACTGTTCGGTTTATCTTATTTCTATGCGGCAATTTTTTCTTATTTTACTCACGGCTTTCGTGTTTTCAATGAATTTACATTCACAGACACCCGAAAAATTTGCTGATATCTGGGACAAAGATCATGTCTCAAATATTTTCCCGTCCGACGCTCGGCATTCGGACGTAAAAAGGTATCTCGACGGCTTCAAGAAGCTCGGCATAAGGCTCGATCAGGTCGGATTCTCTAATGCCAACCGCGAGATCTATCAGGTCGAATGGGGTCGCGGGCCGCTGAAGGTTTTCATGTGGTCGCAAATGCACGGCGACGAGCCGACCGCCACTTCGGCGCTCATTGATATGTTCACTGTGCTGCAAAAGCACCGGGATAAAGATTGGGTCAAAAAGATCGCCGATACGATGACGATCCGGGCCGTCCCGATGCTAAATCCCGACGGTGCCGAAGTCTATCAGCGGCGAAACCTGCAGGGCATCGATATCAATCGCGACGCTATCGACCTCAAAACACCCGAGGCAAGATTGCTCAAGCAACTCAGAGACAACTGGAATCCGTCGATCGGCTTTAATCTACACAATCAAGGTGCTCTGACTACGGTCGGCCGAACGCAGCGGCAAGCGGCGATCTCATTTCTGGTCGTATATGGTGACGAGGCAAAGACACCTAGCGCAGGTCACGACCGCAATAGCCGTATCGCATCGGCGATGACGCTTGCGCTCCAGAAGTTCATTCCCGGCAACATCGCCCGCTACAGCGACGAATGGACGCCGACCGCATTCGGCGATAATTTCTCCGCCTGGGGCACACCGACCATTCTGATCGAGACTGGAGCATTGCACCGCAAGGACGAGATGTTCCTCGTCAAGATGAACTTCATCGCCTTTCTCACCGCTCTGCAATCCATCGCGACCGGCAGCGAAGCGACCTTGCCCTCGTCCGTTTATGTTACCCTGCCCGAGAACACCTCGGGCGGCCTGGTAAACTACGTCTTTCGTCGGGCCAACGTGGTTTCGGTTGACAGGTCTGCCACCGATCCTCTCACGACCATTACTACCGCTGATATCTCTGCCGTCACCGAACGGCGCCGTGCGGGCTTCTCCGCACCGGTCAAGATCCGCAGCCTTGGCGATCTGCCCAACGTTAAGGGCCTCGACGAGTATGACACTAACGGATTCAATCTTGTTCACCGCTTTGGCAAGACAAGCGTCGGCGAGCTTGCCGAATTCTTCTTTTATAAGAAGGATCGAACTATCGATTGGGTTTCGACTGACTTAGAGAAGCAATATCCGCCTGACGCCATATTCTCAGGCGGCAAATGGATCAAGGGCGAAACGCTCGTTCCGCGTCGATAATTAGTAAACTAAGAGCTCGTGCTGACATTGCTAAAGATCAAAAATATTGCGCTCATCGACGAACTCGCGATCGAGTTTGGCGAAGGGCTAAATCTTTTGACAGGCGAGACCGGCTCCGGCAAATCAATAATCGTCGACAGCCTCGGAACGTTGACCGGAGACCGCGTCTCGGGCGATCTTATAAAACAGGGCGAAGATTCGGCACGGATCGAAGGATTGTTCTCTGTTGTTGCAAGCAAAGAGTTGTTGAATCTGCTCGATGAAAGCGGTATCGAAACTGAATCGGGGGAAGCTGTCGATCTCATCGTCCGCCGCGAACTCTCGCTCTCCGGCAAGAACCGCGTCTTCGTCAACAACCAACTCGTCACACAAGGCTTCCTAAAATCACTCGGCCCGATGCTTGCCGACATCCACGGCCAGGGCGAACAGGCCTCGCTCTACGACATTGAGACGCACATCGAGATGCTCGACGATTTTGCGTCCGTCGAAAGAGAGAAGGCAAAGGCGGGTGACGCGTTCGCCGAATGGTCAGCCATTAAGTCGCAGCTTGCCACTCTCGAAAAAGATGAATCGGAGAAATTGCAGTTACTCGACATCCTGCGGTTTCAGGTAAATGAAATAAAAAGTGCCGCCCTCGCGCCCGGTGAGGACACATCGCTGGAAGAAGAAAAGCGGCGTCTGAATAACACCGAAAAACTTTCGGCACTGTCGGGCGAGGCACATTCATTGTTGTACGACGATGAGCTTTCGACGCTAGCGACGTTAGATCGCTCGGCTCGGATCATCGCCGAGCTTGCGGAATACGACGCCCGCTTTCGAGGATTCGACGAAGGCCTCAACGCGGCTCGCGCTGTGATCGACGAACTTGGATCCACCGCTCGTGATTTTTCAGCTACGCTAGAATTCTCCCCCGAGCGTCTCGACGAGATCGAAAATCGTCTCAATGAGATCGTTCGACTGAAACGAAAATACGGTGAGACGATCGAGGCAGTGCTCGAACATCTGCGTGTCTCGGATGAGCGTTTACAGGGTATCGAGACAGCTGAGTTTCGCGAGGAAGAATTGAAGAAGCAGCTTGCCGTTGCTGCGGACTCATATCTGAAGGCGGCAGCTTTGCTCCACGATGCCCGAGCTAAAGCCGCACTGAAATTCTCGAAAGCTGTTGAAAACGATCTGCAAGCCGTGGCATTGGAAAAGGCGAAGTTTGAGGTGCGATTTACCGAAAGCGATACCTTCTCGCAAAACGGAAACGAGCTCATCGAGTTTTACTTCTCGGCAAATCCCGGCGAGCCGCCACGTCCGCTCGCCAAGGTCGCATCCGGCGGCGAAGCTTCGCGGCTGATGCTAATTCTCAAGACCGCCGCGAAAGGCGAGCCTAACGGCAAAACCGCTGTCTTCGACGAGATCGACATCGGTATCGGCGGCCGTGTTGCGGAGGCAGTTGGTCGCAAGCTGAAAGACCTTGCCGCCAACCAACAGGTATTCTGCGTAACGCACCAACCGCAGATCGCCAGCCTCGCGGACCGGCATTTTGTCGTCGAAAAGACGCTCGCCGCAAACAAAACCCGCGTCAGCGTCCACGAACTAGACGCGTTGGCTCGAGTAGACGAGATCGCCCGAATGCTCGCGGGCGAACAAATAACCGAAGCCGCCCGCGAGAACGCCAGAACAATGCTCTCCGGAGCGAAGTGAATTCAAACAGGATGAACAGGATAGACAGGATTTTGTTCATTGGATTTTCAGGTCCTTTATCCTGCTTATCCTGTCCATCCTGTTAATATTTTTCTGATGAGCACTCAAGTTTTAGCCAACGTTATTCGCGGCAACACGGTCGAGTCCGTGCATACCGGCCACATCTATATCATCGATGGCGAGGGCCGCGAGGTGGCGTCCGTAGGCGATCCGTCGACGGTCACGTATTTTCGCTCGGCGTGTAAGGCGTTCCAGATGATACCGTGCATCACGAGCGGAGCGGCGGACGCGTTTGGTTTTGATGAAGAGGAGATCGCATTGGCGGCGGCTTCGCACTCAGGCGAGCCGATGCACGTCGCAATCGCTGAGCGGATGCTCGCGAAGGCCGGATTTACCGAGAGCGATCTGCGATGCGGATCACACCCGCCGTTCAGCTCCGCCGCGACCGAGACGATGCAGCGAGCCGGCGAGCAGCCAAGCCAACTCCACAACAACTGCTCCGGCAAACACGCCGCGATGCTTGCCTTTGCGAAGCATATCGGAGCCGACCCCACGACTTACGATTCGCCCGACAACCGCATCCAAAAACGCATCCTAAGATGTATCGCCGACTTCACCGAACTCCCCGAAGAAGACATCGCCATCGGCATCGACGGCTGCTGCGTTCCGAATTTTGCCCTGCCCGTCGCCGCGATGGCAAAGAGCTTCATCAATTTCATCTCCCCGACAAATTTTCCCAAAGCGACCCGATCCGCCTGCCGACGCATCGTCGCAGCGATGATGAAATGCCCCGAACTCATCGGCGGCTCCGAACGCCTTGACACCAAAATAATGCAAGCCGCCCCCGGCCGCCTTATCTCTAAGGTCGGAGCCGACGGCGTCTGGCTCTGCGGCGTCCTGCCAAGCGAAAAATGGCCGACTGGCCTGGGAATAGCCTTGAAAGTAGCCGACGGCGACGACTATCTGTCGCGGCCAGTCGTTGCGGTTGAGATACTTCGCCAGTTGGGCGTCTTATCGTTCAACGATCTATCCGATATGTCACCAATGCCGATCAAGAATCGACGAGGAGAGGTGGTCGGAAGCATAGTGACTGTTTTGCCGGGCACGATTCGTAACCTGGCATAAGGAGAGAAGAATGTTATTACGAAATATTGTTGTGCGGACTCTACTGCTGGCTACTGTTTTCGCCAGTGTTTCTGGTATCGGAGCACAGGAGATCGAATCCCAGTCCGAGTTCTGGGCATCTCGCGACGTCGTGATGGAAGCGAAAAAGAACGCCCCGGCTGTTCTTATCGGGATATGGGACAGCGGTGTGGACGTTTCGCTGTTCCCAGGTCAGATCGCGTTGAACAAGGATCGCAAGGTACTTCTGCGAGGCTATAACTCATTCAAACTTCGCGAAGATACGGCTATGCAGGTATTGCCGCCCACGTTTGCGAAACGACGCGACGAACTTAACCGAGCTCTAAAGGCCTCAGACGACATGGCAGATCTAGTAGCGAGCCCGGCCCTAAGGGAGTTCAACGAAAAGCGCACTAAGATGTCGGCTGAGGACCGTCGCGAACTCGATACCGCTATCGACCGCTGGAGTGGATATGTTCATGGGACGGCCGTTGCAGACATCGCAGTCAGAGGCAATAAGCAGGCACAGATCGTCATTGCAAGAATGGAGTGGTGGCATGGTTCACCGCCCGTGCCGTGCTGGAATCAGGAACTGGCTGATCGCGAGGCCGAGTCAATTCGTGATCTTCTCTCGTTTCTAGTAAAGAGCGGGGCTCGAGTGGTGAACATGTCTTGGGGTCGGTTCGAGGCCAGCTATCTAAGCAATCTGCGACAATGTGCCCCGGAAATGACCATTGAAGATAGACAAAAGCTGGCACGCTATACGGTTGAAAAGATTCGAGGCGTTTTGCGGGAAGGCATGAGGGCAGCCCCCAATGTGCTTTTCGTCGGAGCCTCGGGAAACAGCGGGACATCGGTCGCAGCCGCTAACCCGGCTACTCGGTTTTCTCTTCCAAATTTTATCCTTGTCGGAGCCGTTGACCGGTTGGGCAAAGCTACACAGTTTACGAACAAAGGGCCCGAAGTCACATTGTATGCAAATGGCGAACGAGTTCCTTCTAGGTTGCCTGGAGGAGAGATCTCGTATCCATCAGGAACATCGATGGCGACACCAAACATCACAAATGCCGCCGCGAAGATGCTTACAGTAAATCCTCGACTTACTGGTGCTGAGATGCGCACTTTGCTCGAGCAAACTGGCGACAAGAATTCAACCGGCCAGCTATTACTCCACACCGCCAAGGCCGTCGAGGCAGCCCGGGCATCAGCGAAGCCGAAGCGATGATCACATTCTGGCAATGCCGAGTTCCTTCTAAATCCGGTCCTTCGCGAACATCCGATCCAACCACAAATTAGTCAATTTCTCCTGAATACTGTTACCTTTCAGGCGGTCGTTCAAGTTTTTAAAATCTACGAAATCCAGATGCTGATCCTGGTTGAAGCATGAAAAGACGAAGAATTCTTCGCCGGTGTGCGGGTTGACGTGACGTTGCAGACACTGGGCGCAGACCTCTTTCATCATGCATTGCATCGGGCTGTTGATGGAGCCGATGGCGACGTGGTTGTCTTTTAGATAGGGCTTGAGCGAGGTGTGGCGGGCCTCGCGGACGCCGTTCATCATGCGGTCTGAGCCGATGGCGATGATGCGGTCCACGCTGTTGGTCTCGACGGTCTTGGTGCCGAGCTTGCCCTGGGCGTAGGCGATCATCGCCTTAACGATATTGCCGCGAAAATGAGCGTCCTGCGGCCTATCGGGTGCGATCTCGACGCCATAGTCAGTCGCCCAAATCACTTGATCGGTCGCGTTCTCGATCTCCTCGCGTTTGAAGAGATCGGCGCCGTCCTTGTAACCGGCGAAGTAGATGACCTTGTTATTCCTGGCTCGTAGAGCCCGTGCGATAGAGAACAGCACGGCGTTGCCGAGGCCGCCGCCGGCGAGCAAGACGTTCTCATTCTCAGGTATCTCGGTGGGCGTGCCGGTCGGGCCCATGACCAGAACCTCCTCGCCTTCTTTCAGGAGTGAGCAGAGACGTGACGACGTTCCCATTTCGAGAACGATCATCGACAGCAAACCTTTTTCCTGATCAACCCAGGCACCTGTAAGAGCTAAACCTTCCATGATCAGACGTTTGCCATCAACGATCGGGGCAGTCGTTTCGAAATTCTGGAGGCGATAGAATTGGCCGGGTTCGAATTTGCGTGCCTGGAGCGGGGCTTTGACGATGACGTCGACGATGGTCGGCGTCAGGCGGTCTACCTTAACGACGTATGCGCGTAGCTCGGAATCGAGTTTTGATTCGAGCGCATCGAAGATCGCATCGCGTTCCGACTGCGGCAGTTCGCCCCGCATAGCCAATTCATCAGCGAAGATCTCGACGACCTTTGGATAGCCGTGTTTGGCAGAGGCCATGGCTTTGACGACGTTGCCGGCGTAGGTCGGGTGGTTGTCGCCGTAGTACGATATGAACTTGCCGTCGTGTTCGTAGCTGGTGAAAAATCCCGCCTCGCCCTTTGGCGTTTCGACCACGTTGAGTTTGCCGTCACCATTTCGCTCGACTTTGAACGGTTGGAAGAACTGACGCCACTCGTCCATCTTGAACGTGCCCGGTTTTTCCTTCTCGTAAATAACATTCGGCGAAGTGCCCGCCGCGACGCAGACCGTTTTTGCAGGGAACTCGTGCATCTCGCCCGTATTCTCGAATTTGCCGGTCTCGGCGACGTATTCGAGGCGTTCGAAAATTAGAGCTTTGACCGCGTTGAATTCGTCCGGCACTGCCTCGGTTGGGTTCATGCATTCGACGATGTTGATGCCTTCTTCGAGAGCCTTTTGGACCTCTTCGTGGTTGAGGCGATATGCCGGGCTGTCTTGCAGGCGTTTGCGATAGATCAGGGAAACGCCGCCCCAGCCGCGTACCAAGGGCACGAAGTTTGGCTCCTCTCCGGCAGCCGCCGCACGGGCGCGTTCCCCGCGGATCGCACGTCCGTGTTCGAGGAACTCAGGCAGCACGGTCAGTTCCTCAGGGTCAAAGGCTTTGGCCACGTGTTCCTCGCCAAATTCTGCAACCACCTGCTCGTATTTTCCGAGCATCTTCTCGACCTGCACAGGATAGTACGCAAATAGTTCGGTCGATGTATCGACGCCGGTCAGGCCGCCGCCGATAACAACGGCAGGCAGGCGAACTTGCAGATTCGATAGAGTATCTTTCTTAAAGGCACCAGTTAGCTGCAACGCCATCAGGAAGTCGCTGGCTTGGCGAATGCCGCGGATGAGGTTGTTCTTCATCGGCACGATCGTCGGACGGCCCGCACCCGTGGCGATCGCGATATGGTCGAAGCCCAGTTCCCACGCGTCCTCGATCGTCAGAGTGCCGCCAAAACGAATGCCGCCGTACGGGCGAAAACGCTTACGCCGAGTCAGCATCAACTGGATCATCGTTAGGAAATTCTTGTCCCAACGAACGGTGATGCCGTATTCCGAAACGCCGCCGAAGCCGGAGAGGATGCGTTCGTCGAGATTCTCGGTGATCTCGCTGATATCCTTGATCGGCTTAGGGCACAACTTGCCGTGGTTGCCTGTCCACTCGACCGGAAGCGGCTCGATCTTAAGGCCGTCGATGCCGATCACGCCAAAGCCTTCGTTCAACAGGTAGTGTGCGAGGGTGTAACCGGCGGGCCCGAGGCCGACGACCATTACGTTTTTGCCGTTGTAGGGAAGTGAATACGGTCGTTTTGCGTTGAGCGGATTCCAACGCGTTAGCAAGCTGTAGATCTCAAAGCCGTACGGCAGATTGAGCACGTCCGTCAGTGACGCGGTCTCGGCGAGCGGTATGTTGACGGGTTCCTGCTTCTGAAAGATGCAGCCCTTCATGCAGTCATTGCAGATGCGGTGGCCGGTGCCGGCGCACATCGGGTTATCGATCGTTATCAGAGCCAGCGAACCGATCGCGTCGCCCTGCTTTTTGAGCATGTGCATCTCGGAGATGCGCTCGTCGAGCGGACAGCCCTCTGTCTTGATGCCAAGCGGATTGCGATGAACCGTACCGTCCTTTTCGTGAAGGCCCGTCCGACAAGCATCCTTTTCCCGCTCATGACAGATCATGCAGTAGTCGATCTCGTAAAGAGCGTCCCGCATCGTGCCGCGGTCATCGGTCAGCTTAAAGCCATCGCGTTTACGCAAGATGCCTTCCGACCCGCGCATGATGTTGTGCAACTCGGGCTCGGGATGGATGAGATGAACCAGATTCTGGTAATCGAGGCCGTGAGGAACCTTAAAGCTGTGCCATTTCTTCGACTTGCTCGCGAAACCTGCGGCCGACCATGCCTCGATGATCTTGAGTGCGGCCCGTATCGTTAGCAGATCGCCGGTTGAGTCTTCGGTCAGGACGAAGTCGGAGAATTGTGTGCCGAATTCAGAGTCTTTTAGCTTTTCGCAGGCGGTGTTGACTCGCGTTACGGTGTCGTGTGTCGCTGGCGGTAACTCTGTCGCGGCATCAATGCCCCGATCGCTACCGCTCGCAGTACTGACAAGAACTTCCTCTGCATCGAGCAGGCGGCAGGTCATCTCGGCGATCGAGAGTTCTTCGTCGCGGACAAGCGTCTCGTCGAATGCCGTGTTGCGAAGCTCCGTCAGGGCGAGCCAGAGTTTTCCTTCATTAAGCTCCGCAAGCTGTTCGGGTTTGAATTTTTTGGTTGCACGGCGTTGGACGAAGAACTTGTATTTCCAGACTGGATTCTGGACCTTGATCGAGCTTTCGAGATCCTTCCCTTCGACCGTGATGTGAAAGAGACGAGCGATAAAATCGGACAGGTATGGAGCGGCATCGGTAAGGATCTTTGATTCGACACGCCGCTCGAAGCCCTCGCCCCGGGCCGCGATGTACTTGGTCAGTGCATTGTGGAGCAGCGGTTCGTGTTTCTCGACATCGGCGTAAAATCGCTCGGCGAGTTCACGCAGTTTTACGGCGTCAAATAGGTCGGAGTATCGAAATCCCTCGATACCGAGTTCCATGTCGTTCGTCTTGTCAGATACTTGCATACAGTCTAAACGGCCTAAATTCCGTCATTAAAGCCAAACTATAAATATAACACCCGCGTTTGGCGCGGCAAAAAGCCAACGTGCCGGGCACGGTTTGCTGGTAGCATTTTTCTGAAAATCAGCATCAAATATGGTATAAAAAAGGGTTGCATTAGGCATTTATTGCATTTATAAGGATTGGTTTTAGCAGTAGTATGGAAAACGATCAACGCCTCACG
>JANNWQ010000193.1:0-1794 GCA_031408595.1 Acidobacteriota bacterium
CGGCCACGCCCCAGCCCTGGACCACCGCGGTGTAGTTGCCGGCGCCCGGATTCAGCAGGTTCACTTCCTCCGCCGAGGTGCCGCTGCCGCTCGAGCCGACCAGCGTGGTGCCATTGAACACGCACAGGTCGATGTCCGAGCCCGGCGCCACGTCGGCGTCGAACAAGGAGAACCGTGCGTAGGTCGTGCCGGCCGCGATCGTGACCGGCACGAGCTGCGCGTTGGGCGAGGCCAGCGAGCAGGCGCTGTCGGTCGGGTCGTCGGCGACCGTGCCCGGCGTGGTTGCCGACGCCACCAGGCCGCGAGCGACGGCGGCGAACGTGCCGTTGTAGCCGAAGGTCACGTTGTAGCTGCCCGACACCTGCACTGGCGCCGCGAGCGCCACCGGCCGCACCACCATCGGGATGCGCACGTTGTGGGTGCCGTCGGTCCAGGTCAACTGGCCACCGACGTAGGTGTTCGGCGCCGCCGTGGTCTGGGTGATGGCGACGGAGAACGTGCCGGCCTCACCCGCGCGCAGCGTGAGTGACGCGGGGCTCACGGTGACGGCAAAACCGGCCATCCCCGTGAACGACGCGGCGTAGGTGGATGACGAGCCGGACACGTTGGTCACGCGCCTGGTCACCGTCTGCGTGCCGGCCAGGTCGCCGATGGCGATCGAGGCGACGTTGAGGTTGCTCGGGTCGCTCGGCGTCACGCCGGTGCAGCCGCCGCCCGGCTGCACGCCGCACAGGAAGCGCAGCCAGTCGTTCCAGCCCGCGTCGAAGACGAGGCCCGGATCGGCGGCGCTGTTCGGCTTCACGTGCCCGGCGCCCTGGCGGAAGATCACCAGCGGATTGGTGTTCGGGCCGTCGAGGACGTCATAGGCGCTGGTCATCAGCGCCGACTTGATCATCATCGGCGTCCAGTCGCGGTGCAGGTTCTTGAGCAGCGCGGCCAGGCCGGCCACGTGCGGGCTCGACATCGACGTGCCGCTGTAGAGGTCGAAGTCGCGGCCGGCATTGCCCGGCGGCGCGACCGCCGCCAGGATGTCCTGCCCGGGCGCGATCAGGTCGGGCTTGAGCAGGTCGCCGTTGGCCCCGCGCAGCGGGCCACGCGACGAGAACGACGCGGTGAACGGCGCGGGCGCGGTGTAGACGATGGTCGCCTGATTAATCGTGGCGGTGGCTCCGGCAGTGGCTGCGTAGGCCTTGACGGCCGCGCGGTCGGTGCTCTGCAGGTGCACGGTGGGCACGAAGTGGAAGTCGGCATTCAGCGAGTTGACGCTGGTGTTGACCAGGATCATGCCCACGCCGCCCGCCTGCTGCACCGCCAGGCTCTTATTCACGCGCGCGGTCACGCCGCGGTCGCACACGACGATCTTACCAGCCACCTTGGCCGGGTCGAGCACGACGGCGCCGTCGGTGGCGCCGTAGCACAGCGCCAGCTGCGTGGCGTCGGCGCCGGGCAGACCGGCGGCGGTGGAGTCGATGAACGGCGCGGTGACGGCAGTGGCCACCGACGCGCCCGCGTAGGTGACGCCGTTGCCGAGCGTCATCGAGCCGGCCCCGTTACGATTGTGCGTGCCGGCGGCCACGGTGGTGAGCCACGGACTGGGGTGCGCGACGGTGCTGGTCGTCGGGCCCGAGTTGCCGGCCGACGCGGCGACGAACACGCCGGCATCCGCCGCGAACAGGAACGCAATCTCCACCGGATCGCGGAAGTTGGTCGAGGTGCCGCTGATCGAGAAGTTGATCACGTCCACGCCGTCGGCCACCGCCTGATCGATGGCGGCGACGCTGTCGGACGAGAAGC
>JANNWQ010000194.1:0-7043 GCA_031408595.1 Acidobacteriota bacterium
TCCCGGAGGCCATTAAACACGGAGAAACCGGACTACTCGTAAATCCAGGACGAGCGGATGAATTGAGCGATGCAATAGTCAGGCTGTACGAAGATCCGGCATTACGCGAAACTCTCGCCAAAAATGGGCGAGACTTCGTCATCGCTAATTTTGACGAACGCGAGGCATCGAAGATAGCTATCGATGCTTATAAGGAAGCTCTGGCTGTTCGGCGTTGACGAATATAGTCGTTTCGTGCCAAACGTGGCAAAATAGGGGCTTGCCGTCTTGACGTTATGAAGGTTGAAAAAGATTTTCAAGTCGTTCAACGCGTGGATCTCATTCGAAGTGAAACCGCGGGAAAACGTGTCCTTAATCTCGGCTGCACCAATTATCCGTACACCGAAGATTCGATAAAACACGACATGCTGCTTCACGCCGATCTCGCCAAGACGGCGTCCGAGCTTTATGGCATCGATTCCGACCCAAATGGTATCGCAATGATCGAGGCGGCAGGTTTTGACAATATTTTTCAAGCCGATCTTGAACAACTCGACCAGCTAGACATGGACGAGAAATTCGATGTAATAATCGCGGGTGAGATGATCGAGCACCTCAATAACCCCGGACTGTTCCTCGGCGGCATCCAGCGTTTTATGCACGCGGACACGCGTTTGGTATTAACGACGATAAACGCCTATTGCGGGATGCGGTTTGCAATGTACGGGTTTCGCGGGAAGCGTGGAAGCGTCGAGTTTGTTCATCCGGATCATGTCGCCTACTACTCATATTCGACACTTAAAGTATTGCTCGAACGACACGGAATGCACGTCGACCGATTTTTGTTCTATGATATAGGCACGGAGCACCGGCCGCATAACCGTTGGTTTTTGAACGTTTTGAACGACATCTGCGTCCGCATCGCTCCGCAGTGGGCCGATGGCATCATCGCCGTCTGCCGTCTGAAATAGTCGCCGCCTATGGCTGTAAACTACGCACAACCTTCGCCCGGGATTTCACCAAATAAGATGGTGCTGTCCGCTATCGTTCTGATGGCGGTCGCGTTGGTTGTGACCGTGTTTCTGCTGGGCACTCTTACAGAAGCTTTCGAGTCGTTTCCGTATTTGTTCCTCGTGCCCTGGGTCATCGCCCTCGGCGTGGTTCTCACGATCCCGTCAGCGGTGCTTTACCATCGAGGCGAATTTAGTCTTGCGAATCCGATAGTCTTTGCCACCATCTCCTATTTCGTTCCCGCGTTCTTTTTTGGTGGAATTTTTTTGGCTACCGGATATTCCGAACCTTATTACCTGCCGTTCATTCAGGACTCTGATTACAATCTGCCTCTGACAATAGTGCTTATCGGACTCGGATTTGCGAGTCTTTCGTTGGGCTATCTCGTACCGCTGGGAAATAAGGCTGGCGACCTTGTGTCACGGTTTCTGCCCTCCGCAGACTACTCGGCCAGCGCCTTTTTCTTTCCCGGTATTTTGCTCTTAGTGCTGGGCGTGATGAACACCATCTTTGCCTTTGCGGTCGGCTTGTTTGGTTACCAAATATCTGAGGAAACCAACATTTACGCTGGGCTGATATATCTGGCGACTTTGCTCCGCGTCCAGGGCACTTTTCTGCTCTGGCTCGTGATCTTTAAGCAGAAAAAGTTTACTGCACTCTCGGGCATCGTTGTCGCTTTGGTACTCCTCGTTGATCTCAGTTCGGCGATCTTTGCCGGCAATCGAGGGACGATCCTCTCGGTCTTTTTCGTCGTCTTGCTCGCCTATGTTTTCTCAGGACGCAAGATACGTGTGAAATATGCAGTCGTCGCTTCGATCATCTTGTCGGTCGGCATCGTTATTGGAATGGTCTATGGAACGACATTCCGCATCGTAAAGGGCACCGAGGCAAAGCAGAGCACCGGACAATACGCGGACAATATCCTAAAAACTGTTGACGAAGTCGGCCGCCGTTCAACCTACGATTCCGTCAGTATGGGCCTCTCTATGCTCTCGGAACGCCTCGACATCGTGAGCACCCTCGCCGTCGTCGTCTCCAGCCACGAGCAGCTAAAACCTTATGAAGAGGCGTACGGACTCGACGGCAACATCTGGACCGACACTACAACATTTTTCATCCCGCGTGTTATCTGGGTCGAAAAACCGGCTGCGTCCGACGCCCGCAAATACAGCGACCTGTACTTCAACGTCTCCGACTCGTCCTTCGCGATCACGCCGATGGGCGATCTTCTGCGAAACTACGGCATCATCGGCATTCCGATCGGGATGTTCATTCTGGGGTTGATCCTCAGGTTTGTTTACGCTTCGCTCGTCGACCCGAATGGAACGCCGATCTGGCGCGCGATGTTGTACTTTATGCTTCTAACAACCGTATCGTACGAAGGATTTTACGGAACGATCGTGCCGACGATGTTTAAGGTCGGATTTACCGCGACGATCGGTGTCCTTATCGTTATCGTGATCGCCCGCAAACTGGATACCCGAGGCACGCCCAGAACTTTATGATCGTTTTCACAAACGGCTGTTTTGATATTATTCATCCAGGTCACATCGACCTGTTGCGCCGCGCCCGCGAATTGGGTTCCAAGCTGATCGTCGGGATCAACAGCGATGAATCGGTGCGGAAAATTAAAGGTGCCGGGCGACCGCTACAGAATCAGGACTCACGTCGCGCCGTCCTTTTAGGACTAAGCTCGGTCGATGATGTCGTCATCTTTAATGAACCGACTCCCGAGCGTTTGATCCAAGAACTTCGCCCGGACGTATTGGTAAAAGGCGGCGATTGGCAGAGGGATGAGATAATCGGAGCGGACTTTGTTGAGAGCTACGGCGGAAAGGTATATTCACTGCCGCTCGTTGACGGCCACTCGTCTAGTTCGATAATCGAAAAGATGGAAAGTAAGGAGTTGCGTCAGGAAACGGCTTCATCCGCTTCGATCGCAAGATCGTCGTTGGAAGAGCATGTCACGGTCTTCGCGGCTCTCGTCGCCGAGTGTTACGATTCGATCGAAGAGTGTGGACGCTTGATCCTCGATACCGTTTCGCGGGGTAAGAAGGTCCTCATTTGCGGAAACGGCGGCAGCGCAGCCGATGCCCAGCATATCGCGGCTGAATTTGTCGGGCGATATGAAACAGAGCGACGGGCGTTGCCAGCCATCGCGTTGACGACCGACACTTCGGCGCTTACTGCGTTGGCAAACGATTACAGTTTTGAGCGTATTTTCGCCCGACAGGTCGAAGCACTCGCAGTCGAGGGCGATCTGTTGATAGCTATCAGCACTAGCGGAAATTCGCCAAACGTAATCGCCGCCGTTTTGGAAGCTCGCCGAAAGGGCTGCACGGTTGTTGGAATGACGGGTGCCGGAGGAAAAAAATTAGCGTCACTCTGCGACGCTTGTCTGATGGTGCCTTCGTCACGCACGGCGAGAATACAGGAATCTCACATTACCGTCGCTCATATCTGGTGCGAAATGGTCGACACACAGCTAGCGGCAGAATAGACATCGATGGATCTCATAGAACGATTTTCAAAGGTTCGCGTACTCGTCGTCGGCGATGTGATGCTCGACCGCTATTGGTGGGGAAGTGTCTCACGCATCTCACCTGAAGCACCGGTGCCTGTTGTTTCGCTTGATTCGACAACGCTTGCAGCCGGTGGGGCTGCTAACGTTGCGGCTAACATCGCAGGTTTGGGAGCAAACCCGTTTCTCATCGGCATCACCGGAGACGATGCCGAGGCTTCGGACCTGCCAGCCGTTCTTACGGAAAAGGGAATTCTAGATTTCGAACTAAAAGCAATCCCGGGCCGCAAGACGACAGTCAAAACAAGGATCGTGGCCCACAATCAGCAAATGGCACGCATCGACCAGGAAACTGTCGATGAGATCGCTCCGGCCGACGCTGTAAAGATGATCGAAAGGTTGGAGCGGCGTCTCGATGAGATCGATGTCGTCGTGATCTCGGACTATGGCAAAGGTTTTCTCACCCGCGAGATCCTGAACTCGCTTATCTTGGCCGCCCGAGAGTTGGGCAAACCAGTGCTCGTCGATCCGAAGGGGAAAGACTATACAAAATATCGTGGTGCAACGATGCTCACGCCAAACAAACGCGAGGCGGCCGAGGCCTGTGCGATCGAGGTCGGCAGCAGCGACTTAATTGACACAGCCAAACAAAAGCTGCTGATCGATCTCGGCCTTGACTCTCTCTTGATCACGCTCGGCGAGGACGGAATGACGTTGCTGCAGAAAGACACGGACGCTGCAAATCTTAACGCGACTGCCCGCAACGTCTATGACGTGACCGGCGCCGGCGATACGGTCATTGCGACGTTGGCAGTCGCGATCGGCAGCGGAATGGATATTTTTGAGGCGGCGAAAGTTGCTAATCTAGCGGCCGGCATCGTCGTCGAACGCGAGGGCACTACGCCTGTTACTCAAACTGACCTAGCCGTAATCGCGAGCGAGTGGAAATAGCTACCCGATGAATTCGCCGCCGATAAAACCCGTTCACGGGAAAGTTCTCGTATACCTTTTCGGTTCGCTCGGCGACAACATCGTCGCGATCCCAACGATGCGAGCGGTTCGCAGGCAATTCGCCAATGCTGAGATCGTTGTTTTGCAGAATGTTCAATCTGCAATGCCGGTTCGGGCGAAAGAGGTAATCCCGCACGAACTGGTCGACAGATATTTGACATACACCAGCGATGTGCACGGACTCGGCAAGGTGCGGCATTTACTAGGACTCTGGTGGCAGTTGCGGCGGGAAAAATTCGACGCCGCGGTCTATGCGATCATCAGCGAACGTCCCGAAAGCTCCGTGGAACGAGATATCTCATTTTTTCGGCGCTGCGGTATCAACGATCTATACGGATTTCACGCGTTTTCGCGGGATGAATTGTTTCCCGTGGATCCATCAGGTCGGGCAGCCGCTGTTCCGCAGGAAGCCGAGCGACGGCTCGAGCGCATCTTGCGCGACGTAATTCCTTCAGAGATAGCCGATCTCGCAACGCCGCTGATGTTCTTCTCTGATGAAGAGATCCACGAAGCTAGAAACTGGTTGGCAAGTCGCCGCCAAAAGCCGGACGCAAGACTCATAGCTCTCGCTCCAGGATGCAAAACAAAAGCGAATCAGTGGCCGGAAGACAGATTCGCGGCACTCGGCGGGCAACTAGAAGATATCGAGAATTACGAGATCGTCATCATCGGCGGAAAGGCAGAGCGTGAGACCGGCGAAAGGCTCGGCTTTGGCATAAATGCCGCGGGCGAGTTTTCTGTAAGGCAATCGGGAGCGTTGCTGTCACTCTGCGACGGCTACATCGGCCTCGACACGGGTACGACGCATCTGGCTTCTGCAGTCGGCACGCCGTGTTTTTCTATCTACGGTGAGCGCAATAATCAAGGACAATGGCTTCCGCTGGGCGACGGCCATGTGACATTGTTCCACCGCGTGGAATGTGCGGGTTGCCGACATGAAGTTTGCCCGCTTCCCGATCATCCTTGTATTCGAGGTATCGAGGTGGAAGACGTTTGGCAACATTTGCAGGAATTTCTGACAACTATCGGAGAGAAGCGGCCATCTCGGGTCATCGAAGTTTAGGTATATGAGTTTGTCGACGAAGCTAAGAGGTTTGCGTGAGGTCTGGGCATTTGATAACCGGGCGTGGCTCTTTGTGACCAAAACCTTTTTCCGCGGTCAGGCTCTGCACGTCTATCGTTACAGAGGGCTCGATATTCTCGTCGATCACGCCGGTGGTGACGCCAATGGCGCGCGCGAGGTTTTAACCTCGCCAATGTACTCTCGATTTTTTAAAAAGATGAAGCTTAATGGGCCGCTGAATGTTCTCGACCTGGGAGCAAGCAACGGAGGATTTCCACTATTACTCGCAGCAACCGGATACAAGTTTTCGCGGCTCGTAAGTGTTGAGTTCAACCCGCAGACCTATACGCGCCTTCACTTCAATCTCACTCGTAATCTCCGCGGCGACATTATCCCCTTGAATGCCGCCCTATGTGGCGAGACACGAAAACTGAAGGTTGATGTAGGATCTGGCGGCGTTTCAGACAGTATTTACGAAGCTAGCGAGGGTACCGACGTTCGGCAATATGAGATCGACGGGTTTTCGTTTAAAGACCTTTACGACAAATACTTTTCGAATGAAGTAGTTGACATCTGCAAGATCGACG
Source organism: Acidobacteriota bacterium (assembly GCA_031408595.1). Taxonomy (GTDB): domain Bacteria; phylum Acidobacteriota; class Blastocatellia; order Pyrinomonadales; family Pyrinomonadaceae; genus OLB17. The sequence goes on from JANNWQ010000194.1 coordinate 6,173, forward strand.
TCGAGGGCGCGGAGTTTGAGGTCTTCGAGGGAGCGGCGTTCGATCAGCTCTCGAATTGCCGCTATCTGATAATGGAGATCCACGAACGCAACGGCCGTCTGGCCGAAGAGATCATTCCAATCGTCGAGAAACTAGGCTTTACTCGACAGCCGAATGAGGCCGGTGCCGACCAAAGCGTTCATTTTTTTGTTAGATCCGATCAGTAATTTATGCGTCTTTTGATCCTCGGCGGAAATGGAATGCTGGGCCATAAGTTGGTCCAGGTCTTAGGTCGTGACTTTGAAACATTCACGACGATCCGTCGGGAATTTGATGCCGTCGCGAGATTTGGGATCTTCGAAAAGGACAGAACGATCACGGGAATTGATGTGACGTCGCTTGATCAACTGACGAAAGCGATCGAGTTAGCCAAGCCCAATGTCGTGATCAACTGCGTCGGGATCATCAAGCAAGTTACATCGGTGCCGGAAACAATGGTTCAGATAAACACGCTGCTGCCGAGGAGACTGGCTGAACTTTCGACTCAATATTCTTTTCGTCTGATCGCCATGAGTACGGACTGCGTGTTTTCAGGCACGAAAGGAAACTGCTCCGAGTCAGACACGCCCGACGCCACGGATGCGTACGGGCAGACAAAACTTCATGGTGAGGTCAAACAGGACAACTGTCTAACAATTCGCAGTTCGATCATCGGCAGGGAACTAGAATCGAGCCACAGTCTTATCGAATGGTTCCTCTCACAGCGAAACCAAACGGTCGGAGGGTACACGCGGGCGATCTATTCTGGATTTCCAACCGTCATCTTTGCGGACATGTTAAGCAGCTTGATCAAAGATCATCGCGAACTCAGCGGCCTTTTTCATATCTCGAG
>JANNWQ010000195.1:0-8673 GCA_031408595.1 Acidobacteriota bacterium
TTGCTGTTCAGAGCCAACTCGATATCATTTGGGGCGAGCTGCTTAGTGAGACGGTGGATCGCGTCAAATTTGTCGACCGCACTCTTGTAGGCACGGTCGTAGGCCGCATCGTTGAGTTCACCCTGGCCTGTGTAAACGATCAGCCACGAAACGTCGAGGCCGCCTTTGCGCATCTTTGGGATGTTGACCTGATTTGGCAAATCTTGCGTGTAATTCACTTTTTCAGTGAAATTCGCGACGTTGATGTCGTTGTGCGTGTCCAGCGTGATGACCTTATCATGTATTTTGCGCGCCTTTGCAATCAGGGATGCTTCATCGGGCGACTGAGCAACGGCAAAACCGGGTAAGGTAATGGCGAAAGCGACGAGTGCGGTCAAGAGACGTGTCATGAATATTAAATACTCCAAAGAAAGGTTGTTTTGAGATAGGTTACTTATTGCCGCCGCATTCAGCAACCGCCAAACAAAAGACAGCCCGATGTCGAGCTGTCTTTAATTGGTAAATGTTAATAGAACTATCCTGGATAAACCTCTTCCTGTTTCCAAACCGCGACTTCGGAGTTTGGCTTTTTAGGCTTATCGTCTGTCTTCGGCTTGTCGCCGGGTTTGATGACCGGCGGCGGCGGCTTTGGAGGGGTTTTTTTGTCGTCTTTCTGTCCAAACGCCACAGCCGAAAGGCCGATGGCGATCGCACAGATCAAAAATGTTTGCTTTATGATGTTCATCGCTTTATTCTTCCTCTTTCCTAAAATTAACGCCTCGGGGAAGAGGGAAAGTGCGTTCCGCATATCTGGTAGCAATCTCAATGCCACCGACGCACTTATGACGCATTGACCGCGTTTTTAGTTGGAAAAGAAATAAACCCTTAACGTATCGGATTCACAAAACTTTACGTTTTCCGTTATTTTCATACGAAATCGTGAATTTGGCGAGTGGGGAAGTAATTTTATCGGTCAAAATGCCATAATTACAGCATGACAGCTACCTCAAGCGACAAAATTCGAGCCGCACTCGTTGTGGTTGCGACACTCGCGACGATCGCATTTAACGGTCTCGCCTCAACCGGAAAGATTAACGGCGTGATGACGGACGAAGTTTCAAACCGCTATCCGACCGTCATCACACCCGCAGGCTTTACATTCTCGATCTGGGCCGCGATCTACCTTGGTTTGCTTGGGTTTAGCATATACCAATTGCTCCCATCTAAAAACGAACTGTTTCGCCCGGTTCGAACGCTCTACATTGCAACCTGCGTCTTAAATTGTGCGTGGTTATGGTTTTGGCATCAGTATCAGCTTGGGGTTTGTGTGGTAATTATTATCGCCCTCGCATTCGTACTTTTGCTGATGAATCTGCGATTTAAGCGTGCAGCGACGATGAGCGATGCACTCTTTGGCAAGGGTGTTTTCGGCCTGTATTTTGGCTGGGTCACAGCAGCTTCGTTGGTGAACATTGTCATATTCTTAGTTTACGCTGGTGTCGAAATGTCGCCTACTGCGTGGAAAGTCACAGGGGTATTTGCCTTGGCTCTCGCGGCCGGGTTCGCCGTCATCGTTCGGCTTAAGCTCAGCAATTACCTATATCCGCTCGCAATAGCGTGGGCGGCGACGGGCATTGGCGTGAAGCAAACCGGAAATACACCGATCATAGTCGTAGCGGCATTCTGCGTGATCGTTGGGCTGGTCATGGCCGTAAGTTTTGTGATGGATCAGAAGAGTACGACCACATGAACGACGGCAAGATCTGTGTTTCGGTGTGCGCCGGGACTGCGGATGAGATGATCGCAAATATAAAGCGGGCGGAGGAATTCGCGGATGTGGTGGAGGTGCGTTTTGATTGTCTGCACGGCGGAGAACTTACAAATTTCGAATTTCAAATTGCAGATCTGAAATTTGCTACGCCTTTGCTCGCAACATTTCGCTCGCCGGAACAGGGTGGGCAAGGTTCGGCGACTCATTCCGAGCGTCAAGAGTTTTGGGGCACGGTTGGTAACGCATTTTGGGCGGCCGATCTTGAGGAAGATGTGTTCGATTCAGCTCCGAGTTCTGCGAAAACGTTGATCTCATATCATGATTTCGAACACGTTCCGACGGACCTTGATGCAATCTTCCAGAGGCTTTCCGGATTAGAGGCTGATGTTATAAAGGTGGCTGTAAAGACCCCTGACATTGTGGACTCGATCGACGTCTGGAAACTGATCGAGAAAGCAAAAGAAAGCGGTAAGCAGATCATCCCGATCGCAATGGGCGACGGAGGGAAGTGGACGCGCATTCTCGGACTTGCTCACGGAGCGTTTTTGACCTACGCGTCGCGGGATGCTGGCAAAGAAACGGCGGATGGGCAGATCACCGCAAAGGACTTGCGCGATGTTTATCGGGTTAAGGAACTGAACACGGATACCAAGGTCTTTGGTGTTCTCGGCGATCCTGTTTCTTCTTCTGTTTCGCCATATATGCACAATCCAGCCTTCGCATCTGCGGGCGAAAATGCGGTCTTTTTGCCGCTACAGGTAAAAGATCTGGATCAATTTGTGTGGCGAATGGTGAAAAGCGAGACCCGCGAGGTCGAGCTGAATTTCGGGGGATTCTCCGTGACGATGCCGCACAAGCAAGGGATATTAAAGCACCTCGACGCGATCGATCCGGTCGCGGAAATGATCGGGGCGGTCAATACGGTCAAGATCGATGACGGAAAACTCACCGGCTTTAATACGGATGCACACGGATTTATCACGCCGCTGAAGGCGAGGTTTGGAGACCTTCGCGGTACTCGAGTTGCTGTCTTTGGTGCGGGCGGAGCGGCGAGGGCGGTTGTCTATGCACTTAAGAATGAAGGTGCCGACGTAAGTGTCTTTGTGCGTGATCCGGCGAAGGCGGCAGCGTTCGCAAGCGACCTCGATGTTGAGTTGGAACAGATGCCGACCGCCGACCATCGACCGCCGCCCGGCACCGAGATAGTTGTCAACGCCACGCCCCTTGGTATGAAAGGTGGGAATGAGAAGGAAACTCTATTTTCCGCTGATGAGCTTTTGGGTGTAAGATTTGTCTATGATCTTGTAACCAGGTCGACGGACACGCCGCTCGTTGCCGAAGCAAAAAAGGCGGGCATTCCGGCCGTTGGTGGTATTGAAATGTTGATCGCACAGGGCGCGATGCAGTTTAAGATATGGACGGGCCGCGAGGCTCCGATCGATCTGATGCGGTCGTCGCTTTTGGTGAGGATGAATGGGTGATGCAATGAGTGTCGAAGCACTAAATTGTCCAAATTGCGGTGCGGCGGTCGAAAGCGACCGGACGCAGTGCCAGTTTTGTAAATGTCGGCTCAAGACAGTCGGTTGTCCGAAGTGTCTGGGTTTGATGTTTGTTGGCAGTAAGTTTTGCGGCCATTGCGGCTCGATCGCCGCGCCCGTCGAAATCAGTCTGGATGGATCGGCCGGCGAATGCCCCCGATGTCGAAGAGGCCTCGAAGAGGTCAACGTCGAAGACACACGGCTTCGTGCTTGCACGAAATGCGACGGGATGTGGATCGGCGTCAAGACGTTCGAGACCATCTGCGCCGACAGCGAACGCCAATCCGCTGTCCTCGGATTCATCGATAGCCGCACGCTTCGCGGTACGCCTTTGACTAAGGTCAACTACGTGCCGTGCCCCGACTGCGGCGAACTGATGAACCGCAGCAATTTTGCCAAGGCGTCGGGCGTTATAGTGGATCTGTGCAAGCAGCACGGCGTGTGGTTCGACGCCGACGAACTGCCATCGATCATCGAATTTATCCAAAAGGGCGGAATGGAACTCGCACGCCAACGGGAACGCAACGAACTCGAACAGGAACGCTCAAAACTGAGCGATCTCCACCTCCAACAAACTATCCGCGACGGCAAACTCGCCGTCGGAAATATCTTTGGCGAGAATGAGGCGTCGGGCATACGCGGCTTTGTGCAGAAGCTGTTTGACTAGATGAATGAGCGATACTCCCGCCAAATCCTTTTCCGCGAGATCGGCCGTCAAGGGCAGGAAAAGCTGCTTGATTCCCGAGTCCTTCTCGTCGGTTGCGGTGCTCTCGGTGCGGCCCATGCCGAAATGCTGGCACGTGCCGGCGTCGGCAAACTGCGGATCGTTGACCGCGACTTTGTCGAATTCACCAACCTCCAACGACAAACCCTATTCAAAGAATCCGACGCAGCCGAGCGTCTGCCGAAAGCGATTGCCGCCAAGACACGTATCGCTGAGATCAATTCAGAGATTGACGTCGAGGCGATCGTTGCCGATGTCAACAATTCGAATATCGAATCGCTAATTCGCGATTGCGACCTCGTCATCGACGGCACCGATAATTTTCAGGTTCGCTACCTCGTCAACGACACGTGCGTCAAGAATGGCGTGACGTGGATCTACGGAGCCGCTGTGTCGAGCTATGGCACAACGATGACGATCCGGCCGGGCGTGACGCCGTGTTTGCGGTGCATCTTTGACGAGATGCCGGACGCCGGTTCGTCGCCGACATGTGATACCTCGGGCGTCATAATGCCGATAATTGCGACCGTCTCGGCTACGCAGGTTGCGGAGGCTTTGAAGCTGTTGGTCGGCGATATCGATTCTTTGCACGGCTCACTGATGCAGTTCGACGTGTGGGCCAACGACCGCCAACGGATAAAACTCGGGCCGCCGAATGCTGATTGCAAATGCTGCGGTCAAAAGTTGTTTGAGTTTCTTGACGCTGACTCCGGCGAGTTTTCCGCCGTCCTATGCGGCCGCGACGCCGTCCAGATAGCTCCGCCTCGGTCGACTAAAATTGATCTTAAAAAACTTGCTGAAAGGCTCAGTTCGTTAGGTGAGGTGAAGCAGAATGAGTATTTGGTAAGGTTTTCATCGGGCGGGAATGAGATCACGGTGTTTGCGGACGGCCGGGCGATAGTAAAGGGTACTGACGATATCGCGGTGGCTAGGTCATTGTATGCGAGGTATGTCGGAAGTTAGCTATTCTGCGGATTTGCGGCTTTGCCGCTCTATTTGCGGAAAAGCTATGCTTTTCCGAGCTGCGGATAAAGTTTCCTGCGGCCATGCCGCCGTTCCCCGCAAGCAAACCGGCGGCGTAGCCGCAGGAATATAAAAGATGCTAACGGAAAAGCCGAGCCTTTCCGCAAATAGGTGGGCCGAGCCCAAAAAATATTGGAAGTTCTTTATTCTATTTTTCGCCTTACAGATAGAGGCGATGTTATGACCAACAAACCAAAAGTAGTAATAATCGGCGGCGGATTTGGCGGGCTTTGGGCGGCGGAAGCGTTGGGGAACGAGCCGGTCGAAGTGACGGTGATCGACCGGAAGAATCATCACGTTTTTCAGCCGCTGCTTTATCAGGTTGCCACGGCGGTGCTTTCACCGGGTGAGATCGCACAGCCGATCCGGCGGATATTGGGCAAATACAAAAATATCGAGGTGATCCTGGGTGAGGCCGTCGGGTTTGAAAAAGAGTCGAACGAGGTCGTTCTGATGGACGGGGCCCGCGTCAAATATGACTACCTGATCGTCGCTGGCGGTGCACGGCATTCGTATTTCGGCCACGACGATTGGGAGACTGCGGCACCCGGATTGAAAACGCTCGAAGACGCGGTGGAAATTAGGAGACGCGTACTTCTCGCATTCGAACTCGCCGAACGCGACGCCTATCTCACCGGCGAACAGCGTCAGCTAAATTTTGTCGTAGTCGGCGGCGGCCCGACCGGCGTCGAGCTTGCCGGTGCGATCGCGGACATCGCCCGTCAGGCGCTCGCCAAAGACTTCAAGGCGATCGATACGCGAAAAACGCACGTCACATTATTCGAAGGCTCGGACCGCGTGCTCGGCACGTTTGCCGAGGAATTGTCTATCAGTGCCAAACGTCAGCTTGAACAGATCGGCGTCGAGGTGAGGCTAAACAGCTTCGTGACCGAGATCGAGCCCGGCCGCGTGAAGGTTGGCGAAGATTGGATCGACTGCGATGTCGTGCTGTGGGCGACGGGTGTCGCGGCATCGCCGATGGGCAAAGCGTTGGACGTCGAGATCGACAAGGCGGGACGCGTCTTCGTCGAAAAAGATCTGTCGCTAAAGGGCTTCCCAAACCTCTTCGTCATCGGCGACATGGCGTCGCTGCTCCAGGAAAACGGCGAGCCGATTCCCGGCGTCAGCCCGGCTGCGATGCAGATGGGAACAGCGACGGCTAAGAACATCGTTGCAGATCTCAGTGGCAAGCCGCGCGAGAATTTTACCTATTGGGATAAAGGCACGATGGCGACGATCGGTCGGAGCAAGGCTATTGCCGAGGCCGCCGGGATGAAGTTCAAAGGCTTTATCGCGTGGCTGATGTGGCTGTTTCTCCACGTATTCTTTCTCATCGGATTCCGCAACCGGCTGTCCGTTATGTTCTCGTGGTTCTGGGCATACCTCACACGCGAACGAAGCGCACGGCTAATCATTGGAGATTCCGACGAACTCCATAACTTATGCACGATCACAAAGCGATTCGATAACTGAGCGATTCGATAACTGACGCTTATCGTGGTCTGGCCCGTTCAACTTCTTGACGAGCGCTTTCGCACTTTTGTCGTTCCTTGGTAACTGCTGACAATAGAGCCCTTAGCGTTACCCACGTTGCTCCCGCAGCTTGAATTTGAACCGTACGACCCTGTTCGGCCGCGAGCCCCGCCGCAGCGTCCAGTACTTCATATGTCTGACAAGTCCGATGCATGATATTGTTCAAACGGTTAAGCCTTTCGTTTGCAATACGCGCCTGCCGATTCGCTTCGTCAGCTTCTCTTACAAGGCACGCACGGCGGGCAGTTGGATCTGCGATCTGGCGACAGCGGCTCTGAGCAAAATCGACACTTGCAAGTGTAAGTAGAACTACTGCAACTGGAACGATCATTCGTATTTTCATTATCCTTCTCCTCGGAATAGTTGAGACCCCGCAATATTCCACGCAAATCATCTACGGCGCCTACGGTTTGCGTTGTAGAAGTGGCTGAAGTGTGTTACCGAGCGTTATCACAAAGTTGCTGAGCAGCGGCTCCTTATCCCGCTTCGCTATGGCCTCGTGAATTTTGTCCTTAATGATGAACTGTCCAGTTGCAACATCCGCATAACTATAGCGGGCACTAATCCGATCTTTCTTCTTCGTCACGTCTGTTATTACGTTCAGGAGTTCCTGCGAGACCGTTGCTGACTGAGCCATTCTGTAACTCTTATCTGTAAAACTCGCTATGCTTGAACCGGGATTGACGCCCTGCTGGACAATTCCGAGACCCTGAACGGCGGCCGCCATTAACAGGTTGATTTTTGCCCCATGTTTCTCCCTGGCCGATCGGATTTCGCTGTCCAGAGCAATTACTAGAACTCGATCACATTTCGTCCTGGCCGCTTCGGAGAAGATATTGATGTCTAACTTTTCTTTCAAGAAAATTACTTCGGTCAAACTTGTCAATCGATTGCCGTAAAAGCTTTCATAGATCTGGGCCAGCACCGCTTCATTCTGCTCTGCCGACGCTTGAGAACTGGTTGTGGCCACTCCAATACGCATAACACCGGGCCGTTTGGGTCCAGCCGGGTTATTTTCCGTTTTCTTCACACTGGGCCTGTTACCTTTCGACTTCTGAGCGACAACATGGCTGGCAGTGACTGTCAGAAACACGGTCGTAACCGCGACGAGCGTGGCAACGCGGTAGAGAAGGTTTGGTTGACTCGCACGAGTTATCATGAAGTAGAATCAGCGAAAAAATTGCGCTAAATTCATCGCGAGGCCTTTCGAAATATCTTCTATCGCCTTTTGGGCTAATTGCTCTGCGGGTTCAATCGGGCGTTGCCCGGTGTCGTAGGCTCTGATCTCTGCGGGGATGGCCCTCTCGTCACCACTAGTAAACGTCACCCACTGTGCCCGATCTTGGAGACGCTTATTTATGGTCTCAGTCTTAACAATAGTGCCCTTTTCTACGCTAACGATCTGGAAGCTACCACCAATCTCGACGAATCCTTGGAGGGTGTGCTTCTGCCAAATGACGCCAACCTGGACTGCACTACCTTGTGGGCAAATGCCAAAAAGTGTGATCACCGAGCAAAGCACTTGAGTGCTCCTCCCTTGTTCAACTTGTTCTGCAGGGTAGGACGCCGTGATCGAGAGCACCTTGCCGAACACGAACGCGTGAATGCCAGTCAACTTGCCGACTTTCGCCGCAGTAGCTTCATTGATGACAGCCGATTGACCTAATGCTTGCTCCTGCAAAATCTGTGTAACGTATTCCCGGGTTACGAATTCCAGAAACTCAGAATTACTGTTCATCGTTTCTGAAATAATTCGGTCGGTCATGATCTGGCCTACGTCACCAAACTGTGCTTTGCCACTTAAATTGTTGAATGGCATAACGGCGACCCTCTGAATAGCAGCTTGCTTAGCCCTTTGGGACAGAGTTGCGGCGTCCTTGTATCCGGGCACATAATTGTCAACGCGCCGGAGCCTCAAGGTGGCGCTTTTGAAGTCCTTCTTTGCTATGAGACCAACCCCATCACGGTAGAGACTCTCGGCGGCAAGTTGGCGGCTGTCCTTGTAGTCGGGAACATATCTTAGTGCCGTGTCGAATTCTGTTGCTGCCATTTCCGAACTCCCCGCGGTGTTGGCGTATGTAACACCCTTTTGATAGTGCGCTTCG
>JANNWQ010000196.1:0-13400 GCA_031408595.1 Acidobacteriota bacterium
TCGATCTTATAATTGTGGCCGTGCAGGTTCTCACACTTCCCCTTGTAGCCACGCAATTGGTGGGCACTCGAGAAATTGCGCTCGATCATTACTTCGTAGAAAGCGGACATCTAGAAAAGTATATAGTACGCCTATGATTTCTGAAATATCTCGCCAACCGTGTCGAGATCGCCGGTGATCCGCATCCTTGGCAGGCTCGCCAAAAAATCACGACCGTACGGTTTTGTTCTGAGTCGCGGATCGAGGATGGCGATCACGCCGCGGTCGGTTTTGCTTCTGATGAGGCGACCGATGCCTTGTTTTAATGAGATGACCGCCTGCGGGACGCTGTAGTCGAAGAATGAGCGGCCGCCGTTTTCGTCGATGTGGCGGCTGCGGGCGGCTACGAGCGGATCGCTGGGGACGGCGAAGGGGAGTTTGTCGATGATGACGCAAGAAAGCTGTTCACCGCGAACGTCAACGCCTTGCCAAAAGCTTGACGTAGCGAAAAGCACGGCATTTGGCGTCTCGCGAAACTTCTCTAGCAAACCGGTCTTAGACATTGTTCCCTGCAAAAAACACGGATAGCCGACTCGCGACGAAACCAGCTCGAACAAAGCCGCCATGGACGAATTACTAGTACAAAGCACAAACGCGTGTCCGTCGGTCACCTGCAAGATCCGCACGATCTCAGCCGCCGCCATCGATGAAAACTCCGGAGCACGCGGGTCGGGCATTCCTTTTGGCAGATAGAGAACGGCCTGATTTTCGTAGTCGAACGACGACGGAGCAATCAGTGTGTCGGTCTGCGCGGCCTTGAGGCCGAGGCGGTCGCGGATGAAATTAAAACTGCCGTTCGTTGAGAGCGTCGCCGAGGTCAGGACGCACGTATCGACCTTCTCAAAAAGTTTTTCCTGCAACAGCGTCGAAACATCGACTGGCGAAGCCTGCAAAAATATGCCGCGGCCGCGGCGTTCGAGCCAGTAAACGAAATTGCAGTCAGCCTGCCTGATAATAAAATCGAGATCAAACCTTGCCTGCCGCACGCGTCGAACTACACTTTCAGCCTCGGGGATCTTTTCTGAAAACACATCGGCCGCCGTGATCAATGCCGCAAATGCGTCATCGAGGGCAAAATAGGCCTCACCCAGTGCCGTCGGATGATCGGCCCCATCGACGCCAAGTTGCGATAGTTGCGAATCGACCAACGGAAATCGTCCTTCCGCATCACGAGCCTGCCGGAAGCGAAGCCAGAATTGCTCAGTAACGGCATTGATACGCGAGCACGCTTTCATGATCGACTGCACCGCCATCGCGTCCGGTATCGGCAGAGCAGCGGCGTCCCGCACGAGTTCGTCGAACTGAAAATTAGATACCTGAAATCCAAAATAATCAGCCGCTATGTCCTCGATCAGATGAGCTTCGTCAAAAATTACGGTCGAATAATCCGGGATCACCTTGCCAAACTGATTGCCGCGAACGCTCAGGTCGGCAAAGAATAGGTGATGATTGACCACGACAATGTCCGCACTCTCGGCCTTTGCCCGCATACGCGTGATAAAACACGGCTCGTAGTCGGGGCACTTTTGACCAATGCAGGTTTCACCCTTGGCGTTGATCCGGCTCCAGAAGCTAAGAGTCTCGGGTAGATAAGTAAGCTCGGCACGGTCACCCGTCTGAGTTTCGCGGGACCATTCGCGCACCTCGCGAAAATTATCGACCTCATCGACGCCATCAAGCATTGGCTGGTCGTCAGCTCGCTGTATCTTGTATAGACATGCGTAGTTTGCCCGGCCTTTCATATAGGCGGCCGAGAATTTCTTCGGCATGATCTGCTGTAGAAACGGTACGTCCTTTTCCATCAGCTGCTCTTGCAGATTCTTGGTGCCGGTCGAGATCACGATGCGTTTTTTATTCTGGATCGCAGCGGTGATCGCGGGGACGAGATACGCGAGAGTTTTGCCGGTTCCGGTTCCGGCCTCGACGATCAGATGGCGTTTGTCGCGAATTACCCGAGCGATCGCCTCGGCCATCTTGATCTGGCCCTCGCGATGCTCGTAATTCTCGTGGGATTTAGAGACAAGCCCATCATGGCCGAAGACTCGATCAAGCGGATCTGACTCAGATTGTTGAGGTTTCCCGACGGGCATTTTTTTGACTACGCACCGCCTTTTTGGTTCAATGAGGCGTTGAGACTACTTAATTTTGTCGAAACTAAACCGGCATTATCCGACGAACTTATATCATAGTTCGTTCGTCTAAGTATCCGAAACTGATAGCTGATTTTTAGGTAATTCATGAATTTGCAGCCCTTCCCGCGTGTCGATCGCAGCGTTATATCCACGATCTTTGTACTTGCTCTCGTCGCAGGCATGGCGTCGCTGCCGTTTGTTTTCCGCACGCAGGCCGCGTTGCCGCCGGCCGAGGGTGGATTGCCGAACTACGACATCCGCATCGATAAATATGCAAAACCGGTGCTCGAGTCTTATCGTCAGATCGTTGGACGGAGCGAAGCGTCAGTGGTTGAGTTTCGCGAGCAATTTTCACGTGCAGAAAGCGACCTCCGTCGCGACGTGCCGACGCTGACCACTGTCCACAATGACGATCTGAGAATTCCTGAGGTCATCGCGACTGATGTGCGACAGGGCAAGGCGTTCCTTTCACGGCCGAGTTCGCAGAAACGATCTGACGTTCTAAAGACTTTCTTGCGTGAGAACGCCGAGCTGATCGGCGCCAGAACAAACCAGATCGATGAACTTAAGGTCGCGGCAGATTACACAAATCCCGATGGAAATCTCTCGTTTGTTGAACTAAATCAGGAGATCAACGGAATTCCGGTCTTTCGCGGCGAAGTGAAGGCGGGTTTTACCAAGGCCGGTGAGATCATCCGGATAATAAACAACCTCGCTCCCGGTATCGACACAGCATCAGTCCGAAGCGACTTTGGTGATCCATCTCTCGCAGTCACCGCAGCTGCGCGGCATATCAAACTCGACCCGGCAAAACTCGACCTCGCATCCCGTCGAACCGACACCGAACTCAAATCTGCCTTTGGCACCGGCGACTCAGCAACGACTGCCGACAAAATGTACTTCCCGACCGAGCCGGGCGTCGTCGTCCCCTCGTGGCGTGTGCTGATTTGGCAGCCTCTAAATGCCTATTACATCGTCGTCGATAATCAGGGAACGATGCTCTGGCGAAAGGATCTGACCGATCATCAGACCCAGCCCGCGACATACAGTGTCTATGCCAATCCGAATGCGATGGTCAATATCGCACACAGTCCGTTCCCGTTCTCGCCCGCACCGCCTTCGCCATCCGGACAGCAAGGAACCGCGATCTCACGTACCAGTGTGACCCGCATTGGCAACGAACCGCCGTACACATTTAATCAACTCGGCTGGATCCCGGACGGTAGTTTCATCACCGACGGCAACAACATTCAGGCCGGGCTCGACCGCGACGGAAACGTTACCGACGGCATCGATCCAAACAGCGAAGCATTTAGCAACACGCGCCTTTTTTCATACGCTTATCAGCCATTCAACCCGAATACGAACACCGGCGACGCTCCCCTTCCCACAGGGACTCAAACATATCCCGGAACGCCGTATCAGCAGGGCGTAGTCACCCAGTTGTTTTACACATCAAATTGGTTTCACGATGAGATGTATCGTCTTGGGTTTACGGAGGCCGCCAGGAATTTCCAACACGTCAATTTCACCGGTCAAGGAGCTGGCGGCGACCGGATCCGGGGCGAAGCTCAGGACGCTATCGGTGTGAACAATGCCAATTTCACGACCGCAGCGGACGGAAACCGGGGAAGAATGCAGATGTTCGTCTTCACCGGGCCGAATCCGGATATTGACGGATCTCTCGACACAAACGTTGTCATTCATGAGAGCATGCACGGGGTTTCGAGCCGGCTGCACGGTAACTCTCTGGGCCTTTTTAACGACATGTCACGCGGAATGGGCGAAGGCTGGTCCGACTTTTACGGGATGGCGATGCTCTCGACGCCAACCGATCCGATCGGCGGTTTAGCCACCAACGGGGCATACGTCGCGTATCTGTTCCAAGGCAACCAGACCGAGGTGAATAACGCCTATTACGGCATTCGCCGGTTCCCGACTGCGATCAAAACATCGCTAGGCGGGCCAAACAGCCTTCCTCATAATCCGCTGACCTTCGCCGATATTGATATCACCCAACTAAACATTTCTGATGGTGCCTTCCCGGCACGTGAGGTTTCCGGAAATTCTGACGCGGTACACAATGCCGGTGAGATCTGGTGTGTTGCTTTATGGGAGGTGCGGGCGAGATTTATTCAGCGCCTCGGTTGGGAAGTCGGCAATCGACGCATCCTCCAACTCGTAACTGACGGTATGAAGCTCGCTCCGCTATCGCCGACACCGATCACCGAGCGCGATGCGATCGTTGCCGCAGCGTATGCGACGGGAAATGCCGCTGATGTTGCCGATATTTGGGCTGGATTTGCCATTCGCGGCCTCGGCGCGAATGCGAGTATTCAGAACGTCGGCGGAACCTCGCTCGGCGGAACCGGGACGGCCCGCGTGACCGAGGGCTTCGGTTCTCCAAACCTGTATCAAACGCCTGCCATCACGGTCAGTGATGCCATCACCGGTGACAATGATGGTTATCCGGAACCCGGCGAGACCGTCGTACTCAACATTCCGCTCACAAACTCGACAGGTGTTACAGCAACCAACGTCCAACTCTTTGTCGTCGGCGGCAACGGCTTCGTACCGGTCTATGGAACGATGGAAGGTGCCTCGACACGAACATCAGGGGTTTCCTATACGATCCCGCCCGGAGCTCCCTGCGGCGGCACCATTCCGATCACTTTCAACGTAATCAGCAGCCTCGGCCCGGTCAGTTTTACACGCTCGATATTTGTCGGCAAACCGGCAACGACGACCGTATCAGAGAATTTTGACGGAGTAACGGTACCCGTTCTTCCCTCGCTTTGGAGTGCCACACCGACGTTAGGCGGGACCAATTTTGTCTCATCGACACTATTGCCCGATTCCGCTCCGAATGCGATGTATGCATTAAATCCATCGACCGTCGGCGGCGGTTCGGACCTCAGCCCACCGCCGATTTCCGTTACTTCACCGAACGCGACCATGACATTTCGCCATAGTTTCAACACCGAGTCTGGTTGGGACGGCGGCGTGATCGACATCAGCATCGCGGGCGGCGAGTGGCTTGATTTCAAAGCGGCCGGTGGTACGTTTACGCAAAACGGATACAACGGTATCAACGGTGCCGGACGAAATAATCCGGTAAGCAGTCGCGAATCGTGGACGGGCCGATCGACCAATCCGACCGCAGGCTATATCACGACCATTGCTCAGTTCCCTGCCGCCGCAAATGGCAAGATCGTGCAGCTACGGTTTCGTTTCGGCTCGGATGACAACACTGCGGGCACGCTACCAAATCCCGGTTGGTTCATCGACAATGTTTCGCTGTCAGGTGCGGGCTTTGTCACGGGTTTTGCGTGTGCAGGCGGCGGCGTTCCGACGAGGGCCGATTACGATGGCGACGGTAAAACAGACATAGCTATCTTTCGTCCGGCGGATGGCAATTGGTGGTTAAATCGCTCGCGTGACGGCGTGACGGTTGTGAATTTCGGCCTCGCAGGCGATATCCCGACTCCGGGCGATTTCGACGGCGACGGCACGTCGGACGTCGGCATATTCCGGCCGTCAACCGGCGTTTGGTTCCGGCTAAATAGTGGCAACGGTACCGTTTCCGGAGCCGGTTTTGGCGTCGCGGGCGATATACCGCAGGCCGCCGATTTCGACGACGACCGCAAAGATGACCTTTCAATTTTCCGTCCATCGACTGGTACGTGGTGGCGACAGAACAGCACTAATGGGCAGTATCTCGCGATCGGATTTGGCACCAATGGCGATCGACCGGTGGTGGGCGATTACGATGCCGATAAAAAGGCCGACCTCGCCGTCTATCGACCGTCAAACGCGTCCTGGTACATTCTCAACAGCACAACCGATCAGACCCGCGTCGTCAACTGGGGCCTTAGCGACGACATTCCGACCAATGCCGATTACGACGGCGACGGACGTGATGACATAGCCGTTTTCCGCCCCTCGAACGGCGTTTGGTACATTCTGAAGAGCACGGATCTCCAGGCTCAGATAATCAACTGGGGCCTCGGCGGTGACATTCCGATCGCGGGAGATTATAACGGCGACGGCCGCGACGATGTTGCGGTTTTTCGTGCCGGCGTCTGGTACATCTATTTTGCGACGAACGGCACGTTTATCGCCACGCAATTTGGCAACGCCTCAGACACGCCGATTCCGCGAAAGCACATCCCGTAGGCAGGTTAAACACTGTTTTATTCTATTGACAATAGAACTTTGGGAACCTATCGTTTAAATAGACTTTTTCCAGACTTTGCCGTATTCCGAAGCGTCAAAATGGCATTGCAAGGATCGTAATTCTTAAGGGGAAGATTTCGTATGAAGACCGTGTCCCGTCGCTCCGTCGTCAAGCTCGCAATTATTGTCGCCTTCGTCACGGTCTTTGGTGCTGTGTGGCTTGCCGGCAAACATCGGCCCGCCGGAGCTTCAGCGGCGGGGCCGTCTCCGTCACATACGAACGCACCTGGCGAAGATAACTGCACGTCTTGTCACGTTTCGTTTCCGGTAAATAGCGGCGGCGGCAACGTCCAGATCGGCGGCTTTCCGCACGATTACATTCCCGGACGCACATATAACGTGAGCGTCACTGCAAATCACACGGACGCGGTCATTTACGGATTTCAGATGACGTCGATCGATTGGCTCGGTCGCGGCGTCGGAACTTTTACACCTCTGAGCGGGCAAAGTCCGGCCCAGACCCAGACAAGGAACGGGATCGTCGGCGGCAATATTCGGCAGTATATCGCACACACCATCGACGGCCTTATACCTACCGTATTTAACACAAAGACGTGGAACTTCACTTGGACCGCACCCGCGACACGCGTCGGAAAGATCCGCCTTTTCGCAGCCGGAAACGGGTCGAATAGCGACGGCGGGCCAGGCGGCGACAATATTTACACTAATTCGACGGCTACTCTAGCACAATCGGCAATCTCTAATTTTACGAGCGATTTTCAGAGCGATCTGGCGATCTACCGGCCATCGGCGGGTGCATGGTACAGCTATAATCTCGAAAACGGCACCTTTAAGATCGTAAATTGGGGCATCTCGACGGACAAGATCGCCCCCGGCGACTACGATGGCGACGGCGTTACAGATCATGCCGTTTTCAGGCCGTCTAATGGCGTCTGGTATCTGTTCCAGAGCACCGCCGGAATTGCCGGAGCTACGTGGGGATTGTCGGGCGATACACCTGTCGCCGCTGACTACGACGGTGACGGAAAGACTGATATCGCGGTTTTCAGGCCATCAGACGGGACTTGGTACATTCTCAAGTCGACCGGCGGCTTTACGATAGTTAAATGGGGCCTCGCCGAGGACAAACCCGTTCCTGCCGATTACGATGCCGACGGAAAGGCGGACATCGCGGTCTTCCGCCCATCGACGAGCGTCTGGTACATACTCAAGAGCGGCGGCGGATTTACGACCACAGGCTTTGGAACCACAGGCGATAAACCCGTGCAAGGCGACTACGACGGCGACGGCATGGCCGATCTCGCTATCTATCGTCCGTCAACCGGTCAATGGTGGCTCTGGCGAACCACGCTAGGCATCACCGCTCTCGGATTTGGCCTGTCAACAGACATTCCGGCCCCAGCCGACTTCGACGCCGACGGTCGCACCGATGTCGCAGTTTTCCGCCCGTCAACCGGAAACTGGTTCATCACTCGCAGCTCCGACAATGTAATAATCAGCGGCACCTGGGGCCAAACCGGCGACCGCCCGGTGCCGAGTGGATATATACCGGAGTGATCCGCGTCAATCCCAACCGTGTTAGCGGTGAGATGATTGTAGCCGTGGGTTTGAACCCACGGAATATTGCCGAAAATGATCGCTGTCGCGTCAGCGACAATTGAATAACACGTGGCGGTGTTCAGTCGTCGCTGACGCGACGAGAATTTATTGCCAATCTACCGTGGGTTGAAACCCACGGCTACATTCATTTCGTCGCTACGCGACTCTATTTCTTGCTTATCCGCTCCACCGGAACCGAATTCCCCATCGGATCAGACAGACTCACCGCGCCGTCGAATTCGACCAACCGATCCGTCGCACCCTTCTCAAACCCTATCGACACCAATCGCAGACTCAAGCGGCCCCGCCGAATCGACAAGCACCACCTACTGGTCACGGTTCTTATATGCTATTTAAGAAGCCGGGTAAAACTTTCCTGTTCGAAATGATGGTCGGTCGTCAAGGCGTCGGTGATCTGTCTCTCACGCATCAGGACAAAACTTACCGCGTCGCAGAGCGAGTATGTTTTATCGGAGCGTTGTTTAAGAAGCTCAACAGCCTGTGAGTGAACGATCTTATCCACCCATACTATTTCGATCGTATCGTCGGCCAAAATTTGCTCGCTAAAGTCGATGATTTGTCTGCGCGGAATACCGCGCACCTGTGCCAAAGCGGCATATTCGGCCAGAATGTAGTTCGATGTTAGACGGTGTGTCGCTGAATCGAAAAACTCAACTGCTTTCTCATGGTATAAATCCTTTCTCTGGTATCTACAGAGAAACCCCGAAGTATCGATGAGCATTAGTCTTCGTCTTCATGGTTATCGGCGTATGCCCTTGCCAGATCAAAATCTATCTGCTCATTATGCTCCAGTCTAAGATATTTTTCTTCCGTAATTTCTCGTCCATTCCACCATCCGAGTATTTCACCGTTTTTCTTTGGCTCAAGGCCCTCCGCCAAATACCTTATCAACTCGCGCTTCTGATTTGGCAAGAGCTTTTTGCTTTGCTGTTTTATGATGTCCAGTTCGACGGTCGCCATATTGATCTCCTACTTTTTAGGATTATATCACCAAAGAGCAGTGTCAGAACCGGGAGCGGTAGCGACCAGAGTCTGCGGCTAGCCGCCACGATTTGTCGCTTCGAAGCTCCACCGGAACAGAATTGCCCATCACATCCGCCATACTCGCCGCACCAGCAAACTCGATCGACTGATCAGTCACATTCGTCTCAAACCCTATCGACACCAACCGCAAAGACTTCCCAAGCGGCCCCGCCGAGTCGATCAATATCGTCAACTCCCCCGCGACCGTATCATTCACCGTCAAAACCGCCCCGTCAGCAAGCTCACCCGCCAAAACCACCGCTCCGCCCAACGCCGGATCGTACCGCAGCCCAAAACTCACCGCCGAAACCTCTGCCCCCGATTCCAGCACCACGACAATCGAACCATCCTTTCCCGGCTCTAAGCGCAACAGTCCCTGCTCATCAGCCTTCGGCCCAATCTTCACGCCGAACAAAGAGCCGCCAATCCGTGCGGCCACCGGCCCATCCGCCGCAACAGTCGGCCCACCGGCATCGGTCAGCGGATCAAGGGCTGCTGCATAACGGCGAGATTGAACAACATCACTCGAATTAAGAAGTCAATCCCCGGATGTCGATCTAGGAGCCGAATCCGCCCGCTGAAACTCGTTAGTCGCCGGACTCACAAAATCCAAACCCGCCGCAAACCTTCGTATCTGCGTAACATCAGTTGACAGAATCACCCCATCCCCATTCGGTCGCGGTGCCGTATCACCCTCGAATCCCGCAGGTGTCCCGGTCGGTGATGCAGTCGGAGTTGCAGTAGGCGTGTTCGTCGGCGTTGCGGTCGGAGTATTTGTCGGCGTGGCCGTCGGTGTATTCGTCGGTGTTGCGGTCGGCGTAGGCGTTCCGACGGTCGGCCGGGAAAGAATAATGCCCTCGATGAACAAGCCCCCCGATATGCGGGCCCAAAGCGGATACCTGCCTCCGCTCGCCCACGAGATCGATCCAGTCGAAACCACTGGAACTCCACCACCAAATTCAGGAACGGCAACGCCGGGGATAAGCATCGCCTCAAGAGCGTTGTCCGGCCTCACACGCCAAATTCCGGAGACCTGCGAAGATCCGGCAGTGGTAACGGTCTGCTGAAATGCCAGATCTCCGTCAGAGCCGAACTGGAAGTTCTGACCTAGGGCAATATTTCCCGCAATAGTTGAAAAGACCCCTTGAGTTCCGGGCGCCTGTTGCCCTTGCAAAACGACCGGTTGCAAGGTTCCGCCACTTCTTCGCATGAAATAGCCAGAGTTTGATGAGCCTCCCAAAATGCCGCCTCGGAACACAATATCGCGCCGGTTATTGACGAGTGCGATCGGGCTATCATCCAACGCAAAAAAAGTTCCGCCTGACGGTCCCGGTACAGCCTGGCCACTCAAAGCAACCGCCACAGGCGTCGTCGTCGTCGATCCAAGGAAGACACCACTGCCGGCTCCGAACACCACATCGCCGACATCATTAAAATCATGCGGGCCAATAGCAGAAAACGCTCCCCCCGGGGCAGGATCGCCAACCGACACAACTTTTGCTGGCGCAATTCCAACGTCGCCAACGAATATTCCATTCGCCGGCGGAAAACCCCCAATCGTGGTGGTCGCAGTGAATGCAACGCGACCTGAAGCGTTGATTCGCGACCTACCTACAATTGTACCTAAGAGCTGCCCCGTTGCAGTTGCCTCACCCGGTGCCACAACCTTCTGAATCCCGATCCCCTCGGTCCAACGGAAGATTGTTGGGTTGTTTCCCGAATTCGTGGTCGCCATGAACACTATCTGCCCAGAATCATTGACCGAAGAGGGTGTGTAGCCTTGTAAACTAAGCGAGAAGATCGTCAGGGTGGTATTTGGTACCGAATCCCCACGAATTGCGACCTTGGCAACGCCGCCCTCAATCGAAGCGGTAAATAAACCGAAACCTGTGGAAGTACTAGTAACCACCCGACAGAAGAAGCTAACTCTTCCGGTTGCACTGACGAAAACGCTTTCGGGATTGTAAAACTGAAGTAGAGATCCGCCCGTATCTGGAGCCGAATTGCCTTCGGTGGCCAAGACACTCGTCGCCGAACTTACTAGATCGTGAACAACGATGTTCCCTCCACCGCCATTGCGTCGTGCCAAGAATCCGACAAAATTACCTTTCGCCCCCAACCTAATAGCTTTCATGTTGATTCTGGCGTTTGCCGGGAGAGTATCCGACGTTTTCATCAGGGAAACGGGCGAGCCGCCAGAATTAAGGAATTCCGCATAGTATGCCGCCGAATTCGCGATGTCGGCCCAGTAATAGACCGCCCCGCTAGCCGTCGTTCGTGTGAAGGAAGCAGCCAGGTTTGCAGTATATATGCCGCCCGCGGCCGATTGACCGTGTACAGCAAGCGATACGACCTGGCCGCCGCTCGCTTGCTGAAATAGACCGGCTGAGGCTGGCGCACCATTCAGTGATGCCATGAAACTTATGGTGCCGGCATTGTTCATCGATAAATTTCCGACGCCAAAAAACGTCTGTCCCGTCCCGCTGCCGGGGACTGGCTGATTGCTAAAGCTTGCTATCTCAATGGTGTTGTTCGCTCGGTAACGGAACATACCGCCAGGACTAGACCCACCAGTTATGGCGGACGTAAACGCAAGCTCACCTACATCGTTAAAAGCCTGCAGAAACTGCGACCCGATTGTTCCACCTATTGGAGCCGGGACGGGGTCGCCCGTATTGATTTTTCTAATGAGGGTTCCGCCAGCGGTTCTGACCCACGTAGCGCTACTTGCCGCAAATGCTACGTCGCCGGACGAATTCAAAAATCCGATCGTAACTGATGGGAATGTCCCGCCGAACGGGTTAGGATCGGCATTCGCGACTATCTTGCGTACTCCTGCGGGCCCGCCTACAAAAAGTCCCTGGCCCCCAGCTGAAAGGAAAGCGCTAAACAATACTTCACCGGCATTCGTCATCGCGTTGAAGGACGAGTTGCCGAACGTAAAACCATTAAAAGTCCCGGTTGTACCTGGTGCAGGGTCGCCTATCTTGACTATACGCGACAGAGTTCCTCCTGCAGATCTAAAGTACAAACTCAATTGGAACGGCGGGCCAGAACCTTGCGCGGCAAAACTAATGTCCCCGACGGAGTTGATCGCCACCATAATTAGAAAGGGTCCGAGATTTGTCCCGCTGCCGCCCGGTTCGGTTTCGTTCCCGCTGACTAAGCGACGGAGAGTCATGCCATCATAGGAGATGATCGCGACTTGGCTGGTTCCCGAGGCCTCGTGAAAATCCACGCTGAAAGCCAGCAGACCCGAGCTATTCATCCGAAGCCGCTGTATGAGATCAACGCGGCTTCCCGCAAAGCCCGGAACTTCGTCGCCGGACTGCATCACAAGGGAGGCCGAAGGTTGCCCCGACTCCTTGAAGAACACCGAACCGCCTCCTGCTCCCAGAAAAGCGTAATCGCCATCGTCGTTGACAACACCGCCGCTCGGCAAACCAAAATTATTGGACAGAGCCATCGGTGTCTGATCAGTAACTAGTGGCACGAGTTGTGACTGGGCCCGTCCGACTACGAAGAGTGTTGTTGTCAACAGTATGACGGCCGCGAGTCGGGCACCCGTTTCATGAAGCGGACGAGGCAGAAGGTGGTACCCGTGGGGGACTCGTGGGTTTGATCGTGGGATTCGACTCATATTCTTCTCCGTTTGCAAGATCGCTTGCTGATGGTGCCCTGCGGGTGCGGGGCAGCCGCGATACCTTAGGCCATGAACCAGCTGTTGGGAGCGGCCCAGAAGTGTTGTTTATATGAGTCTAAATTGGGCTACAGGGGATGTCAAGAAACAACTTCGGCACCTTATTTGCACCAAATTGCGATCTTGAACGGCCTGGGAGGGCAGTGCCTTTCCGTTTACCAAGCGGACCAGAGGGCAAAGAAATGTATATTTAACGGCGATTATGACTTTAGCGGCATTAGCGGCGGATGGGGCTATTTTTTGTCGGATTTTTCGTGGTAGTTTTGGAATTGGAGACGTGGAAAGATGCAGGATACTGAATATTGAATGCGGAGTTTCAAGCTAAGAGCGCTCTTCGGGATCTTTGATAATTTGAGGCGTTGGGAAGCCGGTTTTTCTGCTACATTAGACGGCGTTTCAACGCTGTTTGTGAAACTCTCTGGCGACAGTTCGGGTGAAATTCGCGCAAGTGAGACGATTTTTGGCTGTAAGTCGCTTGGAAAAGGTGGTTTAGGCCGTCTCACTTTGTATCTGCAAGTGAGACGGTCGAAAAAAGAGGCTGCCTTTTTCGGGCAGCCTCTTCGGAGAAAACATCTTGTTGAATGCGATCAGACTATGGTTTGATCGGCGTTGCGGCCGGTTGTGGCCTTTCCATACCTGGCAACGGGAGGACCGGCGTTTCGGTTGAGGAGTTTGACGGAGGATTGCCG
>JANNWQ010000197.1:0-24472 GCA_031408595.1 Acidobacteriota bacterium
GATTTTGCGAGCGTCCGCTCGTTGGTCCCGTCCGCATTTGCGACTGCGACCTCGCCTTCGCGTTCAGCCGGAAACTCGCGGTTAAACACCATCATCGAGCCGTCTGGCGAGAACGCGGCGGGTTTGATCTCCACATTTTCCGGCTTTCCCCCCTGGATCGATACTCGCCGAAAGCCCTCAGTGTTATAGCCGCCGTACGCGTAATAGATGTACTTACCATCATACGAGAAAGTCAGGTCCCAGACATTTGTGTCGGGGATGATATCAGTCTCCTTCCAGGTGTCTACCTCCAGGAGCTTGAGACCCTTGCTTGAGACGTAAGCTACATACTTTCCGTCAGGCGAAATCACTACGTTGCCGCTTGTGATCGAGATCGGCAGCTTGAAAAACTTCAGATCGCCTTGGGTAGTGGATGCACCGATGGCTGAGAGCGTCTCGATGGAACTCGGCGGCGTCGCACCGTTGAATTTGTAGGCAGAAAACCCGATGCCAAAGGCGATGATCAGTGCAGCCGAAACAAGAGTTGCAAGCTTATGCCGCTTGACGCTTGTCACGATGTATTCGGCGCTCAGCGTTGGGCGTCTGCGGATGAGTTGGGTTTTCATCTCGTCAGTGCTTGAAACAGTTATGTATGGCGTTGATTGGATAGCGTATTCCATTCTTTTCTTTTCTCCTTGCAGGTCTTGCAGTAGGTCGTGTGCGGACTGATATCGAGAGTCTTTGTTTTTGGCTAGAGATTTAGTACATATCGGACGCAGTTCCACCGGGAGTTTGTCGGAGCTGATAGTTACTGCATCGGTTTTAAGAATTGAGCTGACGAGATCGGTGACCGATTCGCCTTCGAACGGCGATTCGCCGGTGAGCATCTCATGGAAGACGACGCCGAGGCTCCATAGGTCGGTTCGCGAATCAACGGCCTGGCCACGGGCCTGTTCGGGTGACATGTAGGCGACCGTTCCCATGACAAGGCCAGGGCTAGTTTGGAAACGGGAATTCGCGGGGGCCGTCGGGTCTATTGGCTGATCGTCAGCCTCGGTAAGCTTGGCGAGTCCAAAATCGAGGACTTCAACCAGTCCGTCCTGCCGCAGCATGATGTTCTCGGGCTTGATGTCACGGTGAACGATCCCGGCCGCATGCGCCGCCTGCAACGCCGCAGCGATCTGGCATGTGATGTCGAGGCTCTCGGCGGCGGTCAGGCCGTTTCGCATTCGGTCACGCAACGTCTCGCCATCGACGAACTCGGAAACGATAAATCGAGAGTCTTCGAATGAGCCGATCTCGTGGATCGTCAGGATATTTGGGTGATTGAGAGCTGAGGCGGCCTTTGCTTCTTGGATAAAGCGGCGGACCCGTTCGTCATTTTCGGCAATATCGCCGTGAAGAACCTTGAAGGCGACAGGCCGGTCCAACTCGGTATCCTCGGCACGAAATACCTGTCCCATCCCGCCGCTACCGATTAGGTTGCCTATTCGATAGCGGCCAATGACCTGACCGGAACGAAAATGGCTGCTGGCGAGATGGTCAACCGCTTTTGGGAGAACTGATTCTTCAAGAAAGTCGGTATCGTAAGCCGCGAGCAAGCGTTCGACTTGCTGACGTACCGCCGGTTCGACGCGGCATTCGTCCTCTAAAAATGCAGCCCGCTCCTCGACTGGCAGCTCGCGCATCCGCTCGAAAAGCTCTTTTGCACGTTCCCACTCACTCGGGTTCATGTGTCCACCTCCCGTGTCAGTTCGTCCTTAAGCCACGCTTTGGCCATGGCCCAGTCACGCTTTACCGTCGCGACGGATATTTTCAGGATCTGGGCCGTCTCGGTAATCTCGAGACCTGCAAAATAACGGAGTTCGACAATCTTTACTTGCTGTGGGTCGAGGACCGCAAGCCGGCCGAGGGCTTCGTCTAGAGCGATCAGGTCGATGTCGATGGACTGGGCGGCGTCCGTCGCGTTCAATACATCTTCGATAGCTATAGTTTCGTTTATTCCACCGCGTTTTTGACGATGGCGGGCCCGCGCATGATCGACGAGGATTCGTCTCATCAGTTGGGCCGAGAGGCCAAAAAAATGGCCGCGGTCCTTCCATTTGACCGAGCGCTGTCCGATCAGCTTGAGATAGGCTTCGTTGATGAGGGCATTTGTGTCAAGCGTGTGATTGGGCCTCTCGCGCCTGAGCTGATAGCGCGCCTGGCGGCTAAGTTCGGCATAAACAGCCCGTAACAGCTCGTCTGATGTCGCGCCCGGCCCGTCCTCACCCCATGCCCGAAGCATGGCCGTGATCTCCTTTTGAGATAGAGATGATGGCGCGTTCCTTGATGGACTCACAGCGATTAATGATCTTTCCGAATGAGGCGCAATCATAGAAAGGCCGGTCGAATTAGTCAAGGAGCCGACCAACCTCTTGAAGTGCTTTTGATATGAATTTAACGATCTCATGACGTTCCGTATTACGAAGAGCGTTCAAAGTAAAATTGCGCTCTATAATTTAAATACGCGTCAGAACCCAAAGAGAAGGCTCACGGGTCGGGGTTTGTTGTTTTCGTTATTTCTGTAAAGGCGAGTTTAGGATCGAGCGCCGGGGGGCGTAGCCTCATAGGCGCCAACTCAACAATCTCTTCATCGCCTAGCGATGTATTGAATTTAGCCGTGGTTTTCAAACCACGGAAAAGGTGAATAGAACCAAATCGATCGCGTAGCGACGGATGAATGAAACGTCAGCAAATGTTCAAATGTCGCTGACGCGACAGCAAATCCGTGTTGTTCTGATACCGAGGGTTAAAACGCCACGGCTAAATTCACGCACCGCTGACGCGGTGAAAACATTGCCCTGATCAAAAAAAAGGAAAACCAAAGTCCTGTGAGGCACAACGCCGAAGGAGCGGTGGGGCCTGTCCGGATGCAACGACCTAATGCAACCTCAGCGGAGATTCTTTACAAGAACTACGTCCGTATTAGTTGTTGCCCGCGCCATTGCGAGCGTTCTACCGTCGGGCGAGTAGGCGAACGAGGATATTGCTTGCCCATCTTTGAAGTTCGTTAGGTTCGTTGCCTTACTTCCGTCAATTGGCAGTCTCCGCAGATTTTCGCTCGCAACATTGATCCCTGGAGGTGTATTGACCGCGATGTAAATGATCGCCTTCCCGTCGCGACTCCATCTAAAGAATCTCTGGGAAAGATCCACCTGGGCGGGAGCGGTATCAAGAATCTTTACTTTCGACGCCGGATTGCTTATCGGCACCAGCCCTATCCCGCCACCCCAATCCATCAACGCGATCGTCTTACCATCAGGTGAAATCTGCGGCATTGGGAACGTATTGTCCACACGAATATCTTTTGCCTCGCCGCCGTCGATCGAGATCTGTCGAAGACCGCCAGTCCGTTGGGTTGGCCAATTTGGATCGAGGAATGTATAGATCACAGTCTTGCTGTCCGGCGTGATCGAAAAACCATAAAACCAGGGAGCTGGTCCCGCATACGCCAGCGCGGTTTTCACTTTCGCGGCTAGATCGTACCTGTAAAGGTACATCTCGCCTTTGTCGTTGTAGGCATTGAACAACAGATGCTTGCCATCCGGTGTGACCATAGGAGCTTCAGGTCCATGTAAGGGCATTGGTGTAAAGAGCCTGTTGTTAGAACCATCCGCGTTCACCACCCGCAGTTGTCGTTCTCCGAGGCCAGCATACGAGAAGATCAGCGCCTTGTCGTGTGTCCATGACATTCCGAACCACCCAAACCGGACGCCTGAATGATTTGTTATCTGCCGGACAAGGGTCATGTCCGCATTTCCTCCTGCTGTCGCAGGCGCAATATAGAGATTGGAATCGATTCGAACCTCGGTTGCCACAACCGTGGACCTGTCGGCAGAGATGCTTATGCGACGATAATTCGTTAGATCGAAGGTAAGCTGTTTCGCCGACCCGTCCAGACCCACCTGCCACAATTGATTAGTCCAATCATCTGCATCGCGTCGGCCTGAAACTAACAGATCTTTGTTGCTCAGCCACACCGCATGCCCGATCGCGCCGAATTCGGCGTTTACGACCTGTGATGAGCTTTCTGTGGTGCTGTAGATCACGATATTGCGCTTTTTGCTGTTTGGGTCCTCGAAGGGCATAGAAACCCTCTTGCCATCGGGTGAGAATGCCGGTCCATCCATCAGATTAATGAAATTGAGGGATTCGCCTCCAGGGGTAAGCGAAACGGGCTTGTCCGTTTTCGATATCATCGCCTTTATCGACGACATATTCAGCGCTCCCGTTGGAGGGTCGACGTTGACGTTTTTCCCCGCATACGCGATGTGATCGCCATCGGGTGAGATGTCGAAGTGAACCGGCTGGAAATTATCCGA
Source organism: Acidobacteriota bacterium (assembly GCA_031408595.1). Classification (GTDB taxonomy): domain Bacteria; phylum Acidobacteriota; class Blastocatellia; order Pyrinomonadales; family Pyrinomonadaceae; genus OLB17. The sequence continues at coordinate 4,344 of JANNWQ010000197.1, forward strand.
GATCTGAAACTCCTCACCACCTGCCGTAGGTATACGGTAAAGTGACCGTTTGGTATCCATCATCTTCACGTAATAGACATACATCCCGTCGGGCGAAAAAACGGGTGCTCGAGACACGAAATCGCCAGTCACCAGAACACGGTCATCCTCTGCATCAATGGGGCGTACGAGCAACGCATGCTTGACGCCCGGGGCGACATTTAGGTGAGCCAGCATTTTTCCGTCAGGCGAGATCGTTGCCCAGCGTTCACGGCCGGTTGTCGTTAATCTAGTCACGTCGAGACTGTTCGGATCGATCACCACGGAGTCTGATGCGGAAAAACTGAACCACGGCAATGAGCTGCCGACGCCTCCGATGAGCAGAACCGAGGCGAAAATTGCCGTTGTTAACAACTTATGCCTCTTAACGGAGCTAACGATGTACTCAGCACTTAGGGTAGGACGCGGGCGAATGAGTAGCGTCTTTAGCTCGTCGCTGCTTGAAACGGTGATAAATGGTGTTGGTTGGATAGCGTATTCCATTCTTTTCTTTTCTCCTTTTAGGTCTTGCAGTAGGTCCTGTGCGGTTTGGTAGCGGGCCTTTTTGTCCTTTGCTAACGCCTTTGTGCATATCGGTTTCAGTTCCTGAGATATTGCTTTTAGATCAAGTGAAGCGGCGTCGTGCTTGAGGATCGAGGCGACGAGATCTGTGACGCTTTCGCCCGTGAACGGCGACTCGCCGGTGAGCATCTCGTGGAAGACCACGCCAAGGCTCCATAGATCCGTCCGTGAATCAACGGCCTGGCCGCGTGCTTGTTCCGGGGACATATAGGCGACAGTTCCCATTATCAGGCCGGGACTGGTTTGTAGACGTGAAAGCTGAGCACTAGCGTCGATCGGCAGATCGTCAGCCTCGGTGAGCTTGGCGAGGCCAAAGTCGAGCACTTTCACCAGTCCGTCCTGCCGCAGCATTATGTTCTCGGGCTTGATGTCGCGGTGAACGATCCCCGCCGCATGCGCCGCATGCAGCGCCGCGGCGATCTGGCATGTGATCTCCAGGCTCTCGGCTGCAGTTATGCCGCTTCGCATCCGCTCGCGAAGCGTCTCGCCGTCAACGTACTCCGACACAATAAAGCGGGCACCTTCGAATGAGCCGATCTCGTAAATCGTCAGAATGTTAGGATGATTTAGTGCAGAAGCAGCACGTGCCTCCTGTATAAATCGGCGAACACGCTCTTTGTCACCAGCTACTTCCTCATGCAGGACCTTGAATGCGACAGGGCGTTTGAGTTCGGTATCGTCGGCGAGAAAGACCTGTCCCATCCCACCGGTGCCGATAAGTTCGCGTATGTGATAGCGTCCGATCACACGGCCCGGGGCGAAATTATCGTTCTCAAGCAGTTTATTGGCATTCACCAACGGTGAGGCTTCCAGAAATTCGCTGTCGTAAAACCCTAGAAACTCATCCACCTGATCACGAAGTTCTTTATCGTTCAGACACCTTTCGTCCAGAAACGAGCTCCGTTCGTCCGCCGCCAGCGATCGTGCCTCGTGAAATAGCTCCTTTGCTTTGTGCCAGGTCTTATCGTTCATCACTTTGTGAGTTGTCGTTTGAGCCAGGATTTCGCGACGGCCCAATCCCGTATCACTGTCGCCGTCGAGATGCCAAGCACCTGTGCGGTTTCGGTAACTTCGAGGCCGCCAAAATACCTCAGCTCGACGATCTTTACCTGCTGTTCATCAAGCACGGCCAATCGAGTAAGGGCTTCGTCAAGCGCGATCATATCGATGTCGATCTCATTAGAACTGTCAGCAACCGTAAGTGCCGCCTCAAGGTCGAAATTCTCGTCGGCGCCACCGCGTTTCAGCCGGTGTTTGGTCCGGGCATGATCGACGAGCACGCGTCGCATTAGTTTGGAAGCTAGGGCGAAGAAATGATTGCGATCTTTCCATTTGACCGACCGCTGCTCGACGAGCTTCAGGTAAGCCTCGTTGATCAAAGCTGCCGTATCGAGGGTATGGTTTGGCCGCTCACGCCGGAGTTGAAAACGTGCCTGCCGTTTGAGTTCCTGATAGACCGCGCGAATCAGCTCGTCCGAAGCCTGCTCGTCCCCGTCGCCCCACGCGCGAAGCATAGCAGTTATCTCCCTTTTTGAAACAGCGGGTGATCTCATTGGCGAAATCCTGACAGCGGTTGAACTTGATTGAGCCCCAATCATAGAAGCGCCCCTTCCATAAGTCAATGCAGAAATAACCCTGCCAAATTGTTCCTGATATGAGCAGAATGGCCGCATAGTAAGTCGATCTCGCTGATAAAAATGCTTCTACTTAAATACGCGATAGATCGACGTGGGAGAGATCAACTTTTGTTGGCTTCGTGGTGGCTGTAAATGGTCGAAGGCAACAAAAACCCCCGGTGAGTGGCAAACCCGATCCGTGCCGAAACCTCTTTATCCCTCCCCAGTACGGCTGTAAAAGTGTTTTTTGCGGTCGCGATTTTGGTAATATGTGAGCATTAAGGTGCATGATGCAAATCGTCGAAGAACAAATTGTAGAAAAGATCCGCACCCTTTCGGACAAAGAGCGTGAGGACGTTTTGCGCTATGTGGACGGTGTTATCAGCAACCACTAACGCGAGCCAAGCCTCGGCGAACAGATAGCAGCTATTTTTGCGGATGTTCCCGAGGAGGTTTGGGAAAAGGCACCTACGGATGGCGCCGAGCAGCACGACCATTACATTTACGGAACGCCGAAAAGATGAGTCTAGTATTTGCCGATACTTTGTTTTTCGTTGAGAAACTAAACTCGCTCGATCATTGGCATGCAGCAATTGGCAGACATGACGTCTGGTCATAAAACATATAGACTATCCTTAGTCGCCCCATAAACGGAGTTGATCGCGATGCGAGCGTCAAACGTGACCAGCCGCCCCTGGTTCTTTACAGCCACGGCAAGAAGATAAACATCGGTAAGTTGTTTAGGTCCGAGGATGTTCTCGCCGGCTATAGTGGTTTCGTCCAGCAAAGAAATGTCGTCGGGCCAAAACTCGTGATCCGTAGTTTGCATGTTATTGCGCAGTAACGGCAGCAGATCCAGGAGTCTGAAATGCTTTAGCTTGCTGTACGATGGATTGGTCAAAATGCGCAAAACCGCATTTTCTGTGATCGGACAAGTCGCCCAACCTAGATATTCGTTAGCCTTAAACCAATCAAATGCGCGTTCGTGAAAGTTGTGCTCGGTATCAAGGAAAGCGATGAGCACGTTAGCGTCTAGTAGTGCTCGCATCAATAGTCTTCTTCAGCCAAAAGCTTATTAACGTGTTCCAAAGTGATCACCTCGCCACGCGGGGCGAGAACCTGAATACCATTTTTGTAAATAAAATCAGGGGACGTATTGCTTCGCGAACCATTCAGAGCACTGCGGACAATAGACGAAACTACGTGACCGGTAGATTTTCGTTCTTTACGTGCATGCTCTTTGACGACGATAAGAACATCATCATCTATATCTAAAGTCGTTCTCATAGGGTTGATGCTAACGCATCACCGCATCAACGTCAACAGATCTTCTGTAGGTATCGGAATATTATACCGTTTGCAGGCAAAAAACTGCCCCGGTCTCTCAACCGGGGCGGGGCGGCGATCAAATTGAGTTTGGAACCGCTGCCCAATGATCCAAAGACAGAGGAGGAGCCGCGCGGATCAAAAAGGTTTGAGCTTTACGTGCCGTACGTCAATTACCCTTGTTCGTGATCAAAATCGCCTCGCTTGTGGTCGTGCCTCGCGCATACGCAAGCCGCTTCCCGTCTTTCGACCAGGCGAACGAGCCATTGCGTATGGGATATGTAAACGTGACAAGCGGTTTGGCCAGCTTTTTACCGCTAATCGACATCCCACCTATCACGTCGAAGTTCGTGTTCTTCTTTCGCTCCTGGAAGGTCACGTAGCGACCGTCCGCTGACCATTGCATCAGTCCGAGCGTTGTCGAGGCATCGAACTGCAACGTTTTTGAAGCAACTTGATCGGACGGGCCCATAATCTTAAGCCTGCGTAAGCCTTTGCTATCTCCCCTCCCGTTATCTCCGTACAATATACTACCGTTTGACGAGACATCGTGGAGAATTATCCTACCTTCCCCCGTGGCCAGCACCGTGGGTTCGCCACCGTCGATCGAAACCTTGCAGAGACGACTCGGGCCGCCCTGTTCTAGGATCTGCGTGAAATACACCCACTTTCCGTCCGGCGATACCCGCGGAAATCGGTCAGACTGGCCGTGTGTCAATTGTTTCGGGTTCTTCCCATCTGCGTCCATTCGAAAGACGTGACTATCCCATTCCATAGTGTCGCTTAGGAACACGATGTATCGACCGTCAAGAGACATACTAGGGCTCATATTAGCATTACGATTTCTCGTCAATTGCTGCCTCCCACTGCCGTCCGCATTCATTATCCAGATTTCCCTATTTCCGCTAAGGTTGGAACTGAATAATATCCTTCCATCATGCGTCCAGTTGACCCCGCCGTGGTCGACATCGCCCGAGTTAGTTATGAGCGTCGAGTTCGGCGAATCACTAACCCGCATACTCCAAAGGTCCGAAATGTTGCGATTCTGAATTGTTACCAGGACATCTCCTTTACGGGTAGCCGCAAGCTTAGAATAGCCCGTTACATCGCTAGTGAGACTTTTCGGAGCTGCGTTTGGGGCGATCATCCAGAGCTGGGCCGGCCCTGTCCGTTCTGCCGAGAACGGGTTACCCACGATGATAAAAGAGCCGTCCGGCATGGAGACGATGCCACCAATGTTCCACCATTTTTCATCTCTTAGCTTGGTCGAGCCATCGGCAACATTAACGGTAGTGAAACGGTAATACCACCCCTCCGGCGAACTAAATGTGGTGTAACATGCGAGCGATTTGCCATCCAATGACCAGGCGGGTACTGGTCCGCAATAAAGACGGGACGGTGCGTCAAAACCGTTATGGGAAATGACTCTCTCATTCGACCCGTCAGGGTTGGCGAGGATCAAGGCATCGCCACCGCCCTGTCCCGGCCTGCGTTCAACTTCGCGACTAAAGGCGAGCATCTTGCCGTCGGGCGAGAGCGAGGCGCCGGACTCCACGTCCACAACCAGCTTGGTTGGTGATCCGCCCGAGAGGGCTACCCGATTTATGGTATTCTCGGTGAAAGGAGGAATGGCGTGACGATAATAGACCTGAGTGGTGTCCGGCGAGAAACCGATGTCAAGAAAATATCCTGCCGAAGGGGCCGGAACGATCTCCACATCGCTGGACGTTTCGAGTTCTCGCAGTCGTAATCCCTGCTTCCCTGGGCCATCGCTGGTGACGTATGCAATGTATTTGCCATCAGGCGAAATTGCCACCTGGACCATCTTGCCCGAACTCGGAAGACGCGATAATTTCAAATCCGCCTTAGTAGTCGAAGCATCAATGGCCGGGATGATACTCTTCTCTCCATTCGTTGGAGGTGTGGCCCCGTTATATTTGTAAACGGCCAGACTGATACCGGAGACAACGATCAGTGCGACAGCGACGAGCGTGGCGTATTTGTGTCGTTTAACGCTGGTAACGATGTACTCGGCGCTCAATGTTGGACGGCGGCGGATGAGTTGCGTCTTCATTTCGTCGGTGCTTGAGACGGTGACAAATGGTATTGGTTGGATAGCGTATTCCATTCTTTTTTTTTCTCCTTGTAGGTCTTGCAATAGGTCTTGCGCGGTTTGGTAGCGGGCCTTTTTGTCTTTGGCGAGGGCCTTTGTGCAGATCGGTTTTAGTTCCTGAGATATCGACTTCAGATCTAGCGAAGCTGGGTCGTGCTTGATGATCGAGGTGACGAGATCGGTGACGCTTTCGCCTTTGAAGGGCGATTCGCCGGTCAGCATTTCGTGAAAAACTACGCCCAGGCTCCAAAGGTCGGTGCGTGAGTCGACGGCTTGACCGCGGGCCTGTTCGGGCGACATGTAGGCAACCGTTCCCATGACCAGGCCCGGGCTTGTATGGATACGGGAGACCATCGGAGCCGTCGGATCTATCGGCAGATCGTCAGCCTCAGTAAGTTTGGCGAGGCCAAAGTCGAGTACTTTGACCAGTCCGTCCTGCCGCAGCATGATGTTCTCGGGTTTAATGTCGCGATGGACGATGCCCGCCGCATGTGCCGCCTGCAATGCCGCAGCGATCTGGCATGTGATATCGATGCTTTCAGCCCAGGTCAGGCCGGTGCCCATCCGTTCCCGAAGCGTCTTTCCATCGACGTACTCTGAGACTATGAATCGAGAACCCTCGAACGCACCGATCTCGTGAATCGTGAGAATATTTGGGTGATTCAAGGCCGACGCGGCTCGGGCTTCCTGGATGAATCTTCGTACCCGCTCTTTATCCTCGGCTACGTCGTCATGCAAAACCTTGAAGGCGACGGGGCGATTGAGTTCGGTATCGTCTGCCAGGAAAACCTGGCCCATCCCGCCGGTACCGATCAACTCGCCTATTTTATAACGGCCGACAACTTGCCCCTTTTTGAAACTATTTTCAGCACTAACGATTTCAACGACCTCATGCAGTATCGTGTCTTCGAGAAAGCCACTCTCGTAGGACCCGAGAAGATCCTCGACCTTTCCACGGAGAATAGGATCTCCTCCGCACGCTTTATCGAGGAACTCACTACGCTCTTCAACGGGCAGAAGCTGAGCCTCGTGAAAGATCTCCTTTACTTGTTCCCATTTCTCTTCGTTCATGCTTTCTCTCCACGAGTTAGTTCGTGTTTAAGCCAAGCCTTTGCCACGGCCCAATCGCGCTTGACCGTAGCCGTGGAAACATTTAATACATCGGCAGTCTCGGGAACACTCAGTCCGCTGAAATACCGCAGTTCGACGATCTGAACTTGTTGTTTATCAATTTCAGCCAAGCGGTCTAATGCTTCGTCCAAAGCGAGCACATCAACATTATTTTCATTGGGTGCGGCGACTTTAACGGTTGGCAAAACATCGTCGAGGGCCAAGTTTTCTTCGACTCCACCACGTTTTTTCCGATGCCGTGTCTTTGCATGATCAACTAGTATCCGCCGCATCAATTCCGCTGCCAGTGCGAAAAACTGACCACGGCTTTTCCACTGAACTGAGCGTTGCTCGACGAGTTTCAAATAGGCTTCGTTGATCAAAGCCGTGGTGTTGAGCGTGTGGTTGGCCCGTTCACGACGAAGCTGATACCGTGCCTGTCGCTGGAGTTCCTTGAAAACTGCGCGGACAAGTTCATCCGATGCCTCATTTTCGCCGGCACCCCAGGCACGAAGCATAGACGTGATCTGTTTCTCTGATTTGGTCGATGTGTTCATTGCACCACTCGTACCAGCCCGAATTCTTGATGATTTTGGCGCAATACTAAGCATAGGTGTCCGAGAAGTCAATGATTCTGCCCAACGTATGATCTTGTGCTTTTGCAGTTTTAGCTGTTTCACTAGCGTTATTAGCTTCTCCCCGTTCAGTTGAGGCAAAATGCTTAGTTTTTTCCCTTGATTTAGATACGCGACAATTTTTGGAAATCGGGATCACGGAGCGCGAAGATTTTTTTTGATTGATGGGTTCAAGGACGTTGACCAAGAGTGCGATTCTTGACGACTAAACAGTTAAAATTGCATCCTTAATAGCACTTATGGAACTTCCCGTAACTGAACAGGAGAATCCGAAAACCGCTGCGATCGATAAGGCTTCGACGCTCGAAGCGGCTCGCTTGATCAACGACGAAGACAAAAGCGTCGCCGTGGCGATTGAGAAAGTATTGCTTGAAATCGCGACTGTTATTGATAAGGTCGTCGAACGTATGCAAAACGGTGGACGGCTCTTTTATGTTGGGACCGGGACGAGCGGGCGGCTTGGAGTGCTTGATGCGAGCGAGATACCGCCGACATTTGGGGTTTCGTATGATCTCATCCAGGGTGTGATCGCCGGTGGCTACGACGCTCTGTACAAAGCGACCGAGTCAAGCGAAGACAACCGCGAAGCCGGTGCTGAAGATCTCAAATCGCGAGGCGTCACAGAAAAAGACGCCGTCATCGGCATCGCCGCCTCAGGCCGTACGCCTTACACTATCGGAGCGGTCGAATACGCAAAAAACTTAGGCTGCTTCACAGCCTGCGTCACCTGCGTACCCGATTCCGCGATCACACACGCGGTTGACATAGCGATCGTCCCCGTCGTCGGCCCCGAGGCGATCACCGGCTCGACCCGAATGAAAGCCGGAACCGCCCAAAAGCTCGTTCTAAACACGATCTCCACCGTCACAATGATTCGCCTCGGCTACGTCAAAGGCAATCGAATGACGAACGTAAAATCGTCGAATATAAAACTCAAAGAGCGCAGCCTGCGTATCTTAATGGCGGAAACTGGACTGAATGAAACTGAAGCGGCTCGTCTGATGATCGATTCCGGGGATGATCTTCGAGTCGCTTTGGTAATGAACGTAAGCGGTGTCGACCGACATTTTGCCGCCAGGGCATTGTCCCAGAACGAATTCGTCGTCGAAAAAGCGATCGCGAGCCTAAACTAACCCGTCGAATGGATCAGCCGACAAAATACAGCCTCTTATTTCTAAAGGACAGCCCACATTTTGACGAAGGCACGCTGGTTGAGCTCGAAGACAATATCGTTTCTGCCGCGAGTCTCGATGCTACGTTCGGGCAAAAGTTCAACGCGATCCCGGATGCCGATCACGAGATCTTCGGCTACCGTATCCCTGATCGCGGCGACGGGATTCCGGGATTCGTAGGAAAGGACGATGCAATCGCCTGTCCACCGTTTGCCGAGAATGTGCCGCCCGGACGCTGCCCGGTAAAGATCACATATCAACGCGTGCTGAGCGCGGCTGATCCATTGATTGACGACAATCCCAACAACATCGGCATCTTTGGCATCACTATCGATCAGAATCTGCATTGGCAAAAGATCGTAATACCACTCCCCGACACATTTCCCGAAATCGTTTCAGTGACGCTGAAAGACACGCTCAAAGATCTCGAAGTCGATGCCTACGAATCCCCAGGACTCGAACAACTTGAAAACGGCAAGGCGTACTGCCCTCACATCGGCCATGTCAGACCAGGCTTCTACGAGATGGACATGCGGCTGGGACGTGGACGGTATGTGCGAATCAGATTTATCAAATTCTTCCCGCCGGAATTTACGGAACGATATGAAGCGTTGAAAGCTGGAACCTATAACTCCCAGATCGCGGAACGTCCCGCGGACTCGATGCCGGTCAATCTCCTTCATTCGCACCCCGACGATCTCGATCTCGAGTTTCCTATCGACATGATGAACCACGCCCTCGTTCTAGCGACCGAGTGGGGTGAGAATTTTCGCAAACCCATCGACGAACGGATGTTATTGAAATATCCCGAACTTTCGACTGACGAGATCGCCCGGCTTAAGAAGCTTGCCGACGAAGCAGAATCTTATATATTGCATCTCGCGGAGCGGGAGCTTGCGGGCGAGATCGGCGAGTATGACATTGTTCCGTTCGCAAAAGAGAAATTTCGATGGGTCGCCGACGACCAACTCAGTCGCATAAAGAATATCGGCATGTATTGGGCTCGAAAATGAAGGCGGATTTGACCCGGCAGGATTTTCACGATAAAAACTTCTTATCGCTTTGCAAGAATTGTTTTCGCTGACTCATTGATATCATGCAGACGCCGGTATCATTTTCGGCCACTTCGCCCTTGAAAAAGCGGTGGCGAATCTTCGGAATTAGATTAGAATAATCTTATGATCGCAACATCCGACCTTGTCGTAGCAAAAGAATATCTGGAAAGCGCGAAAATGTCTGAGGACGAAATGCGTATTGATCTTGCGGTGCATTTGTACGCAACACGACGACTTTCCATTGGAAAGGCCAAGCAACTTGCAGAATTGGATCACATTTCCTTTCAAAAAGAGCTTGCCAAACGAGATGTTTGCATTAATTACGACCTCGAAGATCTTCATGAAGATATGAGAGCACTGGGACTTGAACTCAGGAAATGATAGTCGTCAGCGATACATCATGTGTCTCCAATCTGATCCAGATCGGCGAGATAGACCTTCTTCGAGCAGTCTTCTCGTCAGTTGTTATTCCGGATGCCGTTTACGCTGAGATCAGTAAGATTGATGACAACAGGATCGTCCTTGAAAGCCTTGAATGGATCGAGCGAAAGACAGTTTCTAACGTCACCCTCAGGAATCAGTTTCTGCTAAGACTTGATGCCGGTGAATCTGAGGCTATCGTTCTTGCTATCGAACTTTCCGCTGATTACCTGTTGATCGACGAATCTCTAGGTCGTAGCATCGCGAAGGAATTTGGAGTGTCGATCACTGGCATTCTCGGTGTGCTTTTGCGTGCTAAGAGTGAAGGACATATCGCGGCGATAAGGCCGTTTATTGATCGTCTCGTTATCCACGCTGGTTTCCGGCTAAGCAAAGACTTGATCGCCGACACGCTCTATCAAGCGAATGAAGACTAAATGCAAACACTCGATCTCATTATCATCTTCGGCTACCTGATCGGCATCACCGTTTTTGGGATCCTGTTTTCGGGTAAGCAGGAGACGACGGCGGACTATTTCGTCGGCGGCCGTAACGTGCCATGGTGGGCAATTGCAATGTCCATTGTGGCGACCGAGACGAGCACGATCACGTTCATCTCGGTGCCGGGAATCGCGTTTGCCCGGAACGGTAACTTTCAATTTTTGCAGCTCGTATTCGGCTACATGCTTGGCCGCGTGGTGATCTCGCTGATCTTTATTCCGCTGTACTTTAAGGGCGATCTGCAGACAGTTTATCAGTTGCTGGGCGAGCGGTTTGGGAACAAGGTCAAGATGCTCGCGTCGGGGCTATTTGTCGTGATGCGTAACATCGCGGACGGCATTCGTCTGCTGCTGACGGCCATTGTTTTGGCCGCAGTCTATACCGCTTTTGTGCCTGGATCAGACTCGACTATGGTGATCGTAGGTTCGATCATTCTGCTCGGCGTGGTGATGATCATCTTCACGTTTTACGGCGGGATGGAGGCGATCATTTGGATCGAGGTCGTGCAGCTTTTAATCTACATCGGTGGAGCCATCGCGGCGGCGGTTGTGATAGCAAATCAGATCGAGGGTGGTTTCGCCGGAGCGATAGCGATCGGGCAGCAGTTCGACAAATTCGACGTGTTCGATTTTACGTGGGATTTCACCAAGACCTACACATTCTGGGCAGGTCTGATCGGCGGCTGCTTCCTGACGATGTCCACGCACGGGACTGATCAGTATTTGGTGCAGCGATATCTCTGCACGAATAAACCAAGCCGAGCGTCGTTTGCACTGCTCTCAAGCGGAGCGGTCGTGCTCGGGCAATTTATCGGCTTCTTATTTATCGGAGTGCTGCTTTTCGCCTTTTACGCTCCGTATAATCTGCCGGAATATGTGCAGGCGGGCGTCGCGGGTTCAGGTGTTCCGCCACAGTTCCCGTTCACCGGCGGCGACAAGGTGTTTCCCGACTTCATAACGAAATCAATGCCGAGTGGGATTTCGGGCTTGGTCGTCGCGGCAATCTTCGCCGCGGCTTTGTCGAGCTCGCTAAATTCGATCGCCGCGACCTTTGTCAATGATCTCTACAAGCCGTTCAAATCAGGCAAAGACGACAAACATTTCCTGAAAGTCTCGCACATCCTGACCCTCGTTTTTGGCGTCGTACAGATCGCGGTCGCATTGATCGTAATGCGGCAGGAACGCTCGGCTTTGGATCAGGCTTTGTCGGTCGCGTCATTATTTAATGGTCCGGTACTCGGCGTGTTTTTGATCGGCACATTCCTCAAACGGGTCACCGAGATGCCGGCTTTGATCGGAATGTTGGTCAGCATCGGGCTGATGTTCTATATTCGGTTTTACACGCCGGTCGCGTTTCCTTGGTACGTGTTGATCGGTAGCGTGACAACATTTGTGGTCGCGTATGCTGCGAGTTTTATCTTTGCGGGTAATAAAAATGAAGTTTCTATTTAGCCTGTTTTCGATCTGTCTTCTTCTGTTAACGTCGTTCGCAGCGGCCGTCGCACAGCCGACTAAAGGGTTTTGGCCATCTAAAAAGTCAGAGGATTTTGCCGCCAAGTACGTCAAGAGAATGACTGTAGATGAGAAGGTCGGGCAGCTGATCCACATCGGTATCAACGCAAAATTTGCCAACCGCGAGAGCGTCTTTTTCAAAGATCTTCAACGCCACATCACCCAAAACAAACTCGGCGGCATCATTTTTTTTGGAGCTCCGATCTATGAGACGACGATCATAGCTAACCGAATGCAGGAAAGCGCGAAAACGCCGCTGCTGATGTCGCTCGATGCGGAAACAGGTATTGGAATGCGGTTCGAGGACGCGACGAATTTTCCCTGGGCGATGGCCGTCGCCGCGACCGGCAATCCCGAATTCGCACGCCGAATGGGCGTCGTAACGGGCCGCGAGGCAAAGGCGATCGGAATCCGCCACGTGTACGCACCGGTGCTGGACGTTAATAACAACGCCGCTAATCCCGTTATCAACGTCCGCAGCTTCAGCGAAGACCCAGACGATGTCGCTCGTTTTGGGACGGCATTTGCCGAGGGAATTCAGTCGCAACAGGTCATCGCGACCGCCAAGCACTTCCCCGGCCACGGCGATACAAATGTCGATTCTCATCGCGGCCTGCCGATCATCAATCTGCCCAAATCTCGGCTCGATTCGCTCGAACTAGTTCCGTTCAAGAAAGCGATCGACTCCGGTATTGGCTCGATCATGATCGCCCACATCGCCCTACCGCTGATCGACGGCGAAGAGATCAAACCGTTAAAGGTTTATCAGGGCGGCGATGCCGAAGTTGGGTCGGAGATCGTCTCGGAAAAAGCGACGATTCCGGCCACCCTGTCGGCCAAAGTTCAAACAGACATTCTCCGCAAAGAGATGGGTTTCAAGGGCCTGATCGTCTCGGATGCGATGTCGATGAGCGGACTGACCCTGTACTTCACGCAGGAAGAAGCAGGCGTCCGGGCGTTCCTTGCCGGGACCGATATTTTAGAGAAACCCGAGAACGTCGATGTCATGATCTTAGGCATAAAGGCCGCCGTCGCGAGCGGCCGGATCCCGATGGATAAGCTAGACGAATCCGTCCGCCGACAGATCGCATGGAAGCACGAGCTCGGACTTTTCAAAAATAAAATGACGCCTATCGACCGGATCGACAGCGTTGTTTCGAGTGCCGACGTAACCACGCTAACAGATGAGGTAGGATCCGCGGCAATCACTTTGGTAAGGCAGAACCAAGGCGATCTGCCAATTGACAGCTCGAAAAAGATCGCAGTACTTGGCATTTCGAACGGCTTTGATGGCGGTAATGTGATGAATTCGCTGGCCGGAACACTGAGGTCGAACGGGTTGCGTTTCACTCAGGCTTATTTGCAGGAAAACTCATCGGCAGCTCAGGCCGAAGCAGCTCGAAAAGCTGTTCGCGAAGCAGACGTTGTCATCGTCGGGCTGTACGGGCGAGTTCGCAGCGGTGCGAGAAACAGCGTCGGCATCCCGGAAAACGGAGCCGCGATCCTACGCGAGGCTCTCGCCGCCAACAAGACCGTTATCGGCATCAGCTTCGGCAATCCTTATGTTCTCGGAGGTTTCCCCGAGATGAAAACATATCTGGTCGCCTACGGCGATATGCCCAGCCTCCAACGCGCCGCCGCCCGTTCTATACTCGGATTACAGAACACGACGGGTAAATTGCCGATCTCGCTCCCAGACCTGCATGCGCGAGGAACAGGCTTGAGTTTAAAATTCGCAAAGCCTTTATCCCTTCCGAGACCGGCATATCCGGCTAGAGCAAGAGCATTAAAAATAAAGGGCGAGGTGGTTATCGACCTCTTGATTGACTCTGATGGCCGAGTAACGCTTGCTCAGCTAGTAAGTGGTAACGAAATGTTGGCTCCAGGCTCATTATCCGCTGCTAGAGGTTCTCGATTCGAACCAGATCTAAGGGTTGGTTCGCGATCCCTAAGATTAATCTATAAATTCAAGGGAGCTGACGAGGAAAGTGAACCATGTTGCCAGAGTTATCCATTCATTGTGTCGATAGTACCGTAACCACGAAGTTTTTTTAGCGTTTGATGCGTTCAATATGTCCAGTTGGCGGATTGAAACTTTCCTCGAAACCCATAACGGCCGACTTCACATCGACGGCGTCGATGTGGTCGATCTCGCACGCGAACACGGCACGCCGCTTTTTGTTTATAGTGAGCAGCGGATCCGCCACAACATCGAGCGTCTCAAAAGGGTTCAAGGCGTCATCGGCTGTCCCTTAAAACTCTGCTACGCGGCAAAGGCAATGTCCACCATGGGCATTCTGCGAGCTGTCAAAGATGCGGGCTGCGATATCGAGGTCAACTCGGGCGGCGAACTGTGGAAAGCTCTAATGGCTGGTTTCTCAGGCGAGCAGATCAATTTTAACGGGAATAGCAAAGAGGTCTGGGAGCTTGAGCTTGCGATCGAAAATAGTATTTACGCGATCCAGGTTGATTCCCTTTACGAGCTTTCATTGATCGAAGAAACTGCAAAACGCCTCAACAAAAAAGCCAACGTCAGCCTTCGCCTCGTCCCTGAGATCGAATCCGATACGCACTCAGGCTTGCAGACCGCATTGCTCACATCAAAATTCGGAATGATGCCCGACGAGGCATTCTCAGCGTTTCGCGACTACAAAGATTCGCCGCACTTAGACCTCTGCGGCATTCACCTGCACGTCGGCTCGCAAAATCCAGATCCGATCGTTTACACACAGGCGTTTGAGGCTCTATATAGTGGCCTCAAGCGAATTTACGCTGAGACCCGCAAGTCTCTTCGTCACATAAATATCGGCGGCGGATTTCCAGTAAATTATCTTCGTGGCGGATCGGATGACATTGAGATCGAGGATGGACAGCGGCAGATGTTCGAGGCTGATTTTGAACCAGTCGCAGCGATCGACGCTGCATGGCACGCGATACGCGAGGGGCTTGAATCAGATGGCTCAGCCCACTTGATTGAGAATCTAACGCTCCTGCTCGAACCCGGCCGTAGCATCATCGCCGACGCGGGAATCTGTTTGACAACGGTAAGAAACGCAAAACAACGCCCCGTCTTAAAAACTGACAACTCGCAACTCAGAACTGACAACTGGTTACTAACCGATGCCGGTTTTAACATTCTGCTATCAATGGAAACCTACAAATGGTACTACCACCTGATATCAGCCGAACGCTCCGATGCTCCGCACGACTTCCCGTACAAAGTCGCCGGCCCGCTCTGCGATGGTGGAGACGTCTATTTCGACATCGAAGGCGAAGGCCGCCTGCCCGAACATCGCCTGCTTCCGCCTGACGTTCAGCCCGATGAAATTCTGGCTTTGCTGAATTGTGGTGCTTATTCGCTCGCTCAGGCGTCGCAGTACAATGGACGATTTTTGCCAGCTGTGGTTCTGATACGAGATAAGGGACGGACGGAAGTCATCAAGCGTCGCGAAACATTTGAAGATCTGATCACCAACGATGTTTGAATCACGCAATCGCTAGTCTAACGCCTTCAGCCAACTCAAGCGATTCAGCATATTCGATGTGCAAAACCCGCCGAGACTTTTCGGTATCAGATTTTGAAGAAGCGTGCAAGATAAGCGGCCTCATTGCGATCACGCCGCCACACGGCGTGGTACACTCAAGCGGCTCACTCGCATCTTGTGCTGCTTGAAACTCAACATCAGTCAACCAGCGCATCTGGTGAGAACCAGGAATGACCCGTAGCGGCCCGTTGGATGAGGTCGAATCGTCGAGGTGAATTCGGAGTGCCAGAATACGTTCAAGAACCTTTGTTGGAGCATGGGCGAAAGTGAGGCCTTGTTTCACAGATGCTGATCCCCATCCCTCGCCAGTTGGGATTTGTTCGACCGGAAGTGCAGTGTCTTGGTGGAAAGCCACCAACCAGTTCGCCTGCTCCGTCTTCTCGAATAATGTAGCCTTGTAAGCCAACATATTCTTACCAGTTAGACTCAACGCAAGATCCAATAGCCGAGAGTCGTTCGCAAATTCCTGCACAGCACTACATTGCATCAGGTTGCGTCGCCCACCAACACGCTTACTAGAACGCAGTTCGGACAACTTTCTCAATAACGAGTCGCACTCCGATTGCGTGAACACTATTGGCTCGATCCAGTAGCCGTTCTTGGCAAATCCTAAGGCCTCGGGTCTCACTACCACTCCACCTTCCGAACAAGCTTGGCCAACTGTTCTTGTTCGTCTGCACCAAGTTCAACATCAGCCATCGAATAAACATCCGCGATCGCGGCAATCGACGCCGCCTGGCTGCTTTCGTCGCGGATCTGGGCGATGACGTTTAGGTTTTCGATGGTGGTGGCGTGACCTTTTTCGGTTTGCCCGGCGGCGAAGTATTTTGCGGCGATATCGTTCAAGATCGCGGAGCGGGACGCGAACTGCGGGACGGTTTCGGCTAGTTCGGCGGCCTCGTCGAGCAAGGCGATCGCGGCTTCCGGTTCGTCGCGGGTTGCTCTGGCGTCCGATATTGCGATGAGCGCGAAAAGGCGGACGGAGTCTTCGTCGATGGCGTTGACCGTCTGGCGGGCGAGTTCGTCTTCGCCGAGCGATGCCTGGATCTTGGCGATCTGCGTTAGAGCACCGTATTGTTCGGCCGGATCCGGATTTTCCAGTGCTATCTCAATGGCACGGTCATACTTTCCAAATCCCGCAAACTGAACCGCCACGGACGAGATCACGCCGTTTTTTGCACGGCTGTCGCGGGTCTCGATGTCGCGTTGTGAGCGAAGTATCTCATACGCCTCTTCGAGCGAATCGAGAGCATCTTCGTGTTCGTCCTTTCGCGATTGATCGCGGGCAATGCCGAGCAGAGCCGATGCCATCTGCGTTTTGTCGCGAACGAGATCGAGTGTACGGTCGGAAAGTTCTTCGCTCCCGGCATAAAGAAATCCGAGGGCACAATTTACGAGAAAATAATCGCGATGCACATTGTCGAGCAGTTCGGCATCGGCCTTCGCACGATCAAATGTTTCGATCGCCTTGTCCTTGCGGCCGGCATCGTTATACAGATTTCCTATGTCGCAAAGAGCTCGAATGCGTTCCTCGTCATGCTCGATCTCCTCTGCCGCGACGAATGCCACCGCCAGTGTCTCAGCGGCTTTGTCCTTTTTGTCATCCCGCAAATGCGAAGCCGCGATCTGCTGCAACGCATTAGCCCTCGCCGCAGGAAAGTCGATCTCGGCAAGCATCTTCTCCGCCGCCGCGTCTTCGCCCTTGATCGCATGATTGACCGCGATCCCGGCGTAAACAAAATCAGGATGCTCCATCGTCGCGGCGATCTCCGCCGCCTTTTCCGGCTGGCTTTTGGCGGCCTTAACGAGAGCGAGGCGTTCGAGAGCCTGTGCACGGAGCCCGTGATCCTCGACCGAGTCCGCGAGTTGCATCGCATACTCGTCATCATCGATCTGAGCACATTTTTCGGCGACCTGTATCATCAAACGGTCGCGCGAAAATGGATCGTTAACCGCATTCGCCAGCTCGGCCGCGAGGTCAACATCGCCTTTCGCCAAATACCGCGGCACGATCTCACTCATGGCCTCAGCATGGCCTTCGGAACTCTTGGCCCGTTCGGCAAGGAATGCCGCACAATCGAGTAAATCGTTCTCGGCTCGTTCTATTGATATAAAGTGATCGGCCATAATATTTAAGAAATAAACCACAGATGCAGGAAGATAAACACAGATGATTGGAATTCTAATCTGTGTACATCTGTATTTATCTATGGTTAAAAAACTCTTCTAATACTCTCAGGCATCCAGTCGCGCAGGTCGCTCGCGATCGCCCCGGCACCGGCAGATCTCAGTGACACAGCATCCACGGTATTCGTGACACCAAGAGCCGGTAGGTCGGCATTTCTCGCGGCCTGAATTCCTGGCACCGTGTCCTCGATCACGAGGCATTCGCGATGCGTCATCGGCAAATGACCTTGGCCGATACGGAAAAGATCGATGTCGTGAAACCCGGCGCGGTAACACTCCGGGTCTGGCTTGCACGCGGAGACTTCGTTCGCACTGACGATCACCGAAAAATGCTTGAGTAATCCGGCTTTTTCGAGTACGTACTCGATCTGCTCGCCTTTTTCCATACTCACAACACCAAGTGCGAATTCGTGCGACATCTTCTCAACAAAATCGCCGATTCCAGGAAAAAGAGGCAAATTGTCGCCGACGATCTCACGCCATTTTACAAACTTCGCGTCGATGATCTCCTTCATCTTGGCATCGTCAACTGTCTTGCCGTGCCGTTCGTAGGCGGCACGGACAAACGTCTTATCATCCATCCCATGCGAAGCCGCGTAGTCCTCATTGGTCAACTCAACTCCTTCAGCCGAGAGCAACTCCTGATACGCCCGCATCTGTATCGGCTCATCATCAATAATGACGCCATTAAAATCGAAAAGAATCGCTTTGACAACCATACTGTTTATTAATACACCTAGTTCAGTGAAATTGGATAACTCAGAAGATTAGCTGTTTCTTCTAGATGACAGCTAATCCATAGATTTGACCCTTGGCTTAGATTGTTTTCAGCTGACCCCGGAAGCCCAAACTTTCGGGGTCATTTCTATTCAAGCAAGATCACAACCCCAACTCCATTGCATTGCGAACCTTCAGTATTGCTTTGATCATGTTTTAATTTTGTCGTCCGGCTTCGAAACCGGTCATTTCTTCGGCTTTTTATTGGGCGCAAATTCGTCCCTGAGTTCCCGTAGTTTTGGCGAGTGCGTGATCTCATACGACCGTATAAGAGATTTTGAGGGAAGACAATCTGCACCACTGACGCCACAGGGCTCATGATACTTTGCCCCAAACAGTACAAAATCCATACTCATTTTGCCGGTTGTGGAATCCACAACAAAGAACTCTTTGAGCTTGATAGCCAAGAAGCCGATTGCCGAGACATCGACCGCGTGGATTCCGGGGGCAAGATTGATTTCGAACTGTCCTTCCTCATTTGAATAACTACTCACAGACCGCTTTTTCTCGTCTGTCGCCGTAATCGTTGCTTTTACGACAAGCGCTCCATTTGGATCGAAAGTTGTACCGAAAAACTTGACGGTCTGAGACGCCACATCTATCGAAAAACCGAAGACCAAAATCAATCCAATGACGTACTTCATATTCCCAACTCCATCTAGGCAACCGACGCCTAACTATAAATAGTGCTCATCAAACATATTCCCGCGACCCAGAATCCCGTTTGGATCGAACGCCCGCTTTATCTCGGCCATCTCGTTCAAATATCGCTCACCCATCATCGCTGAAAGATATTTTCGCTTGAGTTTGCCAATACCGTGTTCCGCAGACACAGTCCCGCCCAACATTATCGCCTGAGCGACGCAGCGACCGTAGATGTGTCTGGCTTTTTCAGCTTCCGCATCATCTTTTGGAAGCATATTCGCGTGCAAATGACAGTCGCCGATGTGGCCGAAGATGACGTAGTCTAGCCCGCTCGCGCCTAAAGTTTCTTGGTAGAAACGCAAAAACGCCGGGAAATTCTCATCCGGCACCGCCATATCTGTCCCGATCTTTTTCTGCTTATTCTTCACAACGCGCTCGTTCACCGAAACCGGTAACGAGTGACGAAAAGCACGCATCTTCTCCCGGTCCTGATCGTTCGTTGCGAACCACGATCGTTCAATATCAGCGTTGTGCTTTTCTAGGAGTTCATTCCACGAGCCCAGCAAGGCGTCTTCATTCCCGCCATCCATTTCCTGCTCAAAAAAGATCGCCCCGGCAGCCGCAGGTGTCTCAGGAAACTTCTCCACGATAAATTTCAAAGCCTGATCGTCAAAATACTCCAACAACGATGCGTCGAGGTCAGAACCGGGAGCGATAGCGACTGGGTTCTTCCGCGCAGCAATCGACGATAACTTCGCTTCTTCTACAAACGCCAACAGATCGTTCTCCGCCGAGAAAAACACGATCCCGCTAAAAAACTCCTTCGGATTGTCGATCAATCGAAGCTCGATCTCAGTGATCACCCCAAGCGTGCCTTCGCTGCCGATAAACAGATCGATCGCATCGAGCGGTTCGG
>JANNWQ010000198.1:0-2315 GCA_031408595.1 Acidobacteriota bacterium
AAAACCAATTCGGCCAAAGAAAGCGCAGCTATCATCCGCGAAGTCCTATCGAGCAAACGCCGCGACGAGGCACGTTCGCTTGTCGTACTCAACGCCGCCGCCGCCCTCTTCGTCGGCGGAATGGCCAAAGACCCAATGCACGCCGCCCGCCTCGCCGAGCAATCCATCGACAGTGGAATGGCCCAGAATAAGCTCGAAAGGCTGATCCAAGTCACGAGCAAGAAAAGTGGCCAGTAGTCAGTGGTCAGCCGCAGCAATATAACCGATAATTAGCCGATGCTTTCCCTCCTTAGCTCAATCTATGGCAAAGCGATGGACGTGCGGAACGGCCTTTATGATAAGGGCGTTTTTGCGACGCACGATCTTGGCGCTCGGACGATAAGTATTGGAAATATCACGACTGGCGGTACGGGCAAGACGCCGCTGGTGGCGTATGTGGCTGAGATACTGGCAGATCGTGGCGAAACGGTGTGCATCCTTACGCGCGGTTACGGGCGGAAAGGCGGCAAGAAACGCGTGCTTGTTTCTGACGGCTCGACGATTCTTGCAAATCCGGCAGACTCCGGCGATGAACCATTCGAACTCGCCGAAAAGCTTCTTGGAAAAGCCATTGTCATCGCTGACGCTGATCGCGTTGGTGCGGCAGATTGGGCAAAGCGAAAATTTGGCGTGACGGCGTTCTTGCTCGATGATGGATTTCAACACCGGCGGGCAAGGCGCGATCTGGACATTGTATGTATCGACGCGACGAATCCTGGCGGTCACACGCAGGCTGGTAGCCTGCGGTCCGGCCGTGTGTTGCCAGCCGGGCGTTTGCGTGAACCGCTGCATAGTCTCGGGCGGGCTGACATCGTTGTAATTACGCGGGCTGATCTGGTGGATGATATCTCAAATTTGACATCTGAAATTTCAGATCTGAATTCTGAAGCGGTCATATTTACCGCGAAGAATAGGATCGTCAATTTGAACGAGCTTTACGGGAAAAGTGTTTTCGCATTCTGCGGCCTCGGGAACCCGGAGAACTTTTACGAACAGCTCAGACGGGAAGGAATCAACGTCGGGGGCACCAAGACGTTTCCAGACCATTACCCGTACACTCTAAAAGATATCGATGCGATCGAATCCGAAGCAAGGGCGTGCGGAGCAGAGATCTTAGCAACTACCGTGAAAGATGATGTCAAATTATCCGATCTGAAATTTGAGATGCCGAGACAGGTTGTCAGGATCGAGGTCGAAATAGATGATCCGGCAGCATTTGCAGCGTTACTCTAACGCTTTTTTGTAGGTGGTTCTTTCTTGTCGCCCCAGTAGAAATTTCTCACGACGAGCACGTAAACAAAAATGCTGAGAAACAGCAGTATAAAGAAAAAGGCGATGAGCCAGGCGATCGGTGACATAATTAGGCGACCTCTTGGTCGTGTTTGTCGGCATCCTCGATGATACCTGAGACAAGGCTGCGGGTTCCTCGGTGTTCAAGGATGTGACGATAGATAACAGTTGCTACGGCAACGAGCGGAATCGATAGAAAGACTCCAGGGATCCCAGCTATTTGCTCACCCGCAAGCACAGAGAGAATGATCGCGAGCGGATGCAGATGAATGCCGCCACGGACGATCCGCGGATAGGTAAAGTAGTCGTGGATTATTCTTAGTACGATGAGGAAGATCGCGGCATAAAGAGCTTTCCACGGATCATCGGATGCCGCGGCGGTCAGGATGACGACGAGGCCTATCGTCAATGGGCCGAGCAGGGGAACGAACTCAAAGACGCCCGCCAAAATTCCCAGAAGCAACGCGTACTTCAGCCCGAAGATGTAAAAGCCGATCGTACAGATCGTCGCGATGAGAAAGCACGATATTAATTGAGCCCGTGTATAGGCGGCGAGCGTGGTGTTGACATCGGCCATCACCACCTCAGCCCGATAGCGTAGCGGACCGGCCGGGAACATTCGCAGGATCGCGAGCCGAAACTGGTTGACGTCCTTTAAGAAAAAGAACGCGAGAATCGGTACGAGGATGAGCCAGGGTAAATAATAGAATAGGCTGAGCACGAAACCACCGACGGCGGTTGTGATAGTTGTGCCGAGATCCGCGACCTTTTTATTGATCTCACCCTGTACCTCGTCAGGTATGCGAAGACGATCAAAGCGGCGGTTGAGATCGTTCGACCGTTCGCGAATAGCCTGGCCGTAGGTGGGCAGATTGGTGCCAAATTCCTTAGCCTGATCGACGACTCGCGGTGCAACATTTGCAATGACAATGCCGAGAACTGTGAAGACGATGACGTACGCAAGCGGAATAGCCAGCGAACGCGGC
>JANNWQ010000199.1:0-7714 GCA_031408595.1 Acidobacteriota bacterium
CCGCTCGCGTCCTCCCGCGTGCGGCTTTGCTTCCAAACTACCCGTCGCCAGAAATCGATGCCATAGCTTCTCAACAAACGAAAGCGAAACCGAGAAATGCTCTGCGATTTCCGCCTGCGATTCTTCGTTCTTCTGTATCCTCTCTATTATCCGACGCCGTAAATCATTGGAATATGCTCTCATTTCCCAATCTTATCCAATTTGCGCCATCCATGCAATTTACTGCCATATACGCAACCCGTAATCGCTCTAGGAGAATACTAGAAAGCAATATTAAACGCAGAGACCGCTGTGACCGCAGAGAAAAAGAAAACACATCTGTCTCTGCGTACTTTGCGATCTCTGCGTTTATTTATTCACTTTGGTAATCCGTCCGTCGACAACGGGCGAGATCGTCGAATTCGGTGAGTTCTTGATGGCTGCCTCGAATACATCCGAATCTTTCGGAGCCGTTACGGCATCGGTTAGAAGTTTTCCGTTTTTTAGCATCGTATAGCCATCGCCACCGCGTGAGTAGAGGAAATCGGAAGTCGCTATCGTATACTGAGACGTATCGTCCACGAGTTCGCTGTTATCTAGGCCGAGACCGACAATTCTGCTGCCTACCGATTTTGTTGAATCGTACTTAAATCGCACTCCCGAGACCTGAGCGAAACGTCCCGGTTCGTTGTCTTCTCCAGGACCGCTTCGAGCAACGCTGTGTTCAAGAATCTGTTTGAGCAGTTTGCCGCTAACCTGGATCTTTACGATCGGGTTGTTGAACGGCAGGATCGACAGCACGTCGCGTTTCGTCAGCGGGCCAGGCTGGTATGTCAGATCTGCACGGATCGAGCCTCCGTTAACGAATCCTATATCGGCCTTGACCGCATCGCGGTAGGAATCTGCCACAAAGTTGCCGATGTTAGTTTCCTTCTGTCGGACAGATTGCGAAAGGGCATCGAGCTCGACCGACGTCGCTCCGATCCTGACCGATAGCTGTTCCAATAAACCTCGATATTTCTCAAAGATCGGTGCGAACTCCGGGGCGTCGGCGATCGCGTCCGTTACCGGAATGATCTCCCAGTCAAAGCTTTCGAGTCGTTTCGTCTTGGCGTTGAAATTTAGATTGAATTTACCCAGCTCGCGGGCATCGGCAGTCATCTTGAAGATCGGCGTGCCGTTTGACGAAGACTGGAGAAGTGTGTGTTCGTGGCCGCCGAGGATGAGATCGAAATCGGCACAGGCCGCGAGTTTCTTGTCCTGAGCCATAAACAGATGGGTGATGCCGACGACCGCATTGACCTTTTTTCGCACACGCATTTCGCGTACGAGTTTTTTGGCCGTCGCACAATAGTCGGTGACGGTCAGACTATCTTCCATCGATGACGTCTGTTTCGTCTCTGGGAGCAATAGGCCGATAAAGCCGATCTTGACACCGCCGATCTCGCGGATGACGTACGGCGGCGTATCCGCAAAGATCTTTTTGGTTTTCGCATCGATCACATTGGCACCGAGCCATGTGAATTTTGATTCTTTGATCCGTGCGAGCAGATCAACCGTCTTGATGTCGAATTCGTGATTGCCAAGCACCGCATAATCGAGGCCCACCATATTCCAAGCATCGATCATCTGAGCACCTTTGTGTATGCGTGTCTCGACGGACGGCGACAGCGTATCGCCGCCAAGTGTGAATATCGTGTTGGGGTTCTCAGCGATCGCTTCTTTTTTGAGAGTCAAAAGGCGAGCCAAGCCGCCACGTTTTCCACCTTCGACCGGAGTGAATTGGTAAACGTCATTAACGTGGAGAATCGTCACGCGGATCGATTGGCCAAATGTTGCGGCCGTTGCAAAGACGAGGAGAACAAGTGTTAACAGAATTCGCATATCTCTAATTTAATTTTAGATGAGTTCTCGCTTCCCATAGTTCGGGGAAAAACTTCTTTGTCAGCGTCGTCATCAAATAACCAACTCCGTCCGAACCGCCAGTCCCACGCTTCATGCCCAACATTCGTTCGACCATCAAGACGTGGTGATAGCGCCAGAGCGAGATGTTCTCGTCATGTTCGATAAGCAGATCTTGCATGTTGAAAAGGTTTGCGTGTTTTTCAGGATGCGTAAGTATCTCGACGGTCGCCGCGATGCGTTCTTCGCGGGTCTCCGCGGCAAAGCCTTCGCGGCCGAGCATCGCCCAGAATGCATCGGCGAGACTCGGTTTCTCAAACCTTTCTTTCAGCCTGTTAAAGGCAAACTCGTCAAAACTGAAGAACTTGAGCATCTTCTCATCTTTCTGACCCGAGACGAATTCGAGCTCGCGAAACTGCATTGATTGAAAGCCGCTCGCCGGGTTGAGTTTATCTCTAAATTCGAGAAACCCGATCTGCGCCATTGACTCCAGAATGTGGATCTGCGTCACCATGATCTTCTCAATCGCAGTGACCGCCTTGAGGCTATGATTAACACGAAACGAACGGCCTTCGTCCATCCAAACGATCGCCGCGTCGATCTCGTGCAGGATCTGTTTAAACCAAAGCTCGTAGGTTTGGTGGATTACGATGAAGAGTAATTCGTCGTGGCTTTGGGGTTCGGAAAGACGCGTTTGAAGATCGAGCAGCTCGGGTACACGGAGATATTTGTTGTACGAGAGCCCCGGATCTTTGCCATATTCACTTGCCATAAAAAATGCCGTATTTACCGCTCAATCTTCGGTTATTGCCGTATTTATGTCAATTTTCAGGTTATTTTGGCCAAAACCATAAAATTCTCTTGACAGGGAGTGTGGATTTGGTTAAATTTTGCTTCGTCTATCAACACAAAATACAAAATTTTACCCGAAGATCTTTCAGTTTAAGATTTCATTTTCTTTTGGTAAGTCTGTATGCAAATAGATCTTTTACCGCACCCCGCGATTCGACCGTAAACCGGACGGAGCAAGATGTGGTTTATTCTTTCGCCGCTCGAGTGGAGCAGTGAAATTTGAGGTACCAAGTTTTATGGAGGATTTACTAGTGATGTCAAAAGCAATCGGTAAGGTCAAATGGTTTAACAATGCGAAGGGCTATGGGTTCATAGAGCAACCGGGCGAGCAGGACATTTTTGTCCATTACAGCGCGATCGGCGGCGATGGCTATAA
Source organism: Acidobacteriota bacterium (assembly GCA_031408595.1). Lineage (GTDB taxonomy): Bacteria > Acidobacteriota > Blastocatellia > Pyrinomonadales > Pyrinomonadaceae > OLB17. Next base: position 3,110 of record JANNWQ010000199.1, read on the forward strand.
GACCTTGATCCAAGGTGACGAAGTTGAGTTCGAGGTGACTAATGGGCCGAAAGGGCCGCAGGCCGAGAACGTAATGAAGGTTCCGTAGAACCGTGAACTAACAATTTGAAAAAGCTGTCTGAAACTCACGTGTTTCAGACAGCTTTTTTATTATGGGTTTATGGCAGTCTCAACTCATCTCCAATCCTTTTGCCTTGAGTGTTCGTCGCCAAAGCTCTCTGTAAGAGGTAAAGCGTGCGACAAGCGTGTTAAATTGGTAACGCTGTGCGTATGAGAGATTGCGATTGTCGGCAACGCGTTTGATAAATGAGTCCAACCGGGCACGAGCCTCGAGCGGGGGGCGTTTCGTGGCACCGTTAAAGAAAATGTCGAAGTCGATCTTGAGCTTGCGAATGTCGTCTTCCATTCGTGACAGTTGCATGTCGATCTCGAGGGCATCGTCTGCCTTTCCTTGCGACTCTCTGTATAATTTGTTTCCTATCAGTGCCATGTTTTGAACTAACGCGGGAATTGGGATCGAGAAATCAGGCGCGGATTCTCCAATTTAAATAAATATCCAATCGACAGCCTTTCCAACAATTTGACGCGATTCGGATAAAATAAAAGCAATGCTGCGAGCAACCGCACAAAACAAAAATTCAGCCCTGCGCGGTCTTCCGTCGATCGATGAAGTAATGCGCAGCGAAATAGTGCGAAAAACTGCGGTTCGCACAGGAGACGCTCGAGCGGTGGAACTTGCCCGGCTCGCTGTTGCGGCTCTGCGGAGCGAACTAGCGTTGGGGAACTCACGAACCAAGGAAGAGCTTCTTGCAGCCGCAGTCGATCACGTCGAACATTTGGCTCTCGCAGATCAAATGGCAGGGACTCAACGCGTGATCAACGCGACTGGCGTTGTCATTCACACAAATCTTGGCCGTGCACCGCTGTCAGCGGCGGCCCGTAAGGCGGTTAATGAAGCTTCTGGCTATTGTTCGCTCGAATATGATCTCGGCACGGGGAGTCGAGGCCGCCGGGGCCAGCGGGCCGAGGATCTTATTATCCAACTGACCGGTGCCGAAGATGCTTTGATCGTGAACAATTGTGCCGCCGCCGCGTTCTTCGTACTTACGGCATTTGCTTCAGTCGGTGAAGTGATCATCTCACGCGGCGAAATGGTCGAGATCGGCGGTGATTTTCGTGTGCCGGATGTGCTTTCGCAATCGGGCGGGAAACTTCGCGAAGTAGGAACTACGAATCGAACACGGCTCGCCGATTTTGAAAAAGCAATTACCAAAAAAACCCGAGTTATTCTCCGTGTTCATCCGTCAAATTATCGAATAGTTGGCTTCACGGCGATGCCGTCGCTCGGCGAACTGTCTGCACTTGCAAAGAAACATAAGGTTGTTTTATACGAAGATATCGGTTCGGGGGCACTAATCGATCTGTCGAAATATGGCCTTAAGGATGAACCGATAGTTAGCCGGTCGATCGCAGATGGAGCAGATGTTGTGACATTTAGCGGCGACAAACTGCTAGGCGGCCCGCAGTCCGGGATCATTGCCGGGCGAAAAACAGTGATCGAGAAACTCAGAAAACATCCGCTCTACCGAGCACTGCGAGTAGACAAGCTTACTTACGCTGCTCTGGAAGCGACTCTGGACTCGTACGCCCGCTCGGCAACTGATATTGAGATCCCTGTAATTGAAATGCTTGCCATGACCAAGGAGCAGTTGGAAAAGCGAACCAATGTTTTTGTTAAGGAACTCCGCTCAATGATCGGACGATCGACCAGAATCAAGGTCGAGGCCGTTCCCGGAGTCTCGGCGATCGGCGGCGGTGCAGCTCCTTCAGTGAAACCTGACACGACTCTGATCGCGATCTTACACAAAAACTTGCCCGCCCAAAGTTTTGAGCAAAAACTCAGACTCGTGACGCCACCGGTAATCACCCGGATAATAGATGACCGCGTAATGATCGACCTAAGGACCGTAGCTATATCTGACGAACAGGAATTGAGATCAGCTATTGTCCTGGCACTTTCTTAATTTCGCCCGGAAAAATCGTTCATCAGCTTAACCAATCTATCGACGCCTTCTTTTGGAAAAGCGTTGTAGATCGAGGCTCGGATACCGCCGACACTGCGGTGGCCTTTGAGGCCGTCGAGGCCTTGGGCGGCAGCCTCGCCACAGAATTTATCTTCGAGGTCGGTCGACGGAAGCCGGAAAGTAACGTTCATTTGCGATCTTGCTGATCGTTCGGCGTGGCCTGTGTAAAAGCCATCACTATTGTCGAGAGCATCATAGAGAATGGCGGCCTTCTCAGCATTTTTCACCGCCATCGCCGTTAGGCCACCTTGGGCAACAAGCCATTCGCAGACGAGACTAATGATGTAGATTCCCCAAGTGTTCGGCGTATTGAGCATCGAGCCGTTCTCGGCGATGGCCCGGTAATCGAGCATCGAATGTTGTCCAACAGGCACGCGATCGAGCATGTCGTCGCGAATGATGACTAGCGTGACGCCGCTCGGGCCGATGTTCTTCTGGGCACCGGCGTAGATGATCGCGTATTTGTCAATGTCGAGCGGTTTGGAGAGAATGTTCGATGAGGCGTCGCAGACGACCGGTACTCCGTGGCCATCGAGGTCGCATTTGAATTCAACTCCGTCAATAGTCTCATTCGAGACGTAATGCAGATACTTGGCATCGACGCTCGGAACGATCTCGGCCTGTTCCGGGATTGATTTAAATCCGCTGGACTCGGACGAAAACACTATGCGTGCATGTCCGCATTTAGTCGCTTCTGTTGCGGCCATTTTCCCCCACGCCCCCGTTACTACATAGTCTGAGGTTTCGCCAGAAGCGAGAAAATTCATCGGGATCATCGAAAATTGCAGCCGCGCACCGCCCTGCAGAAAGAGAACGCGGTAGTTGGACGGTACATTCAAAAGGTCGCGAATACCGCGTTCGGCCGAGGCTAGGACGCCTTCGAAATGGGTAGAGCGATGGCTCATCTCCATCACGCTCATGCCGCTTTCCCCAAACGAAAGCATCTCGTCACGAGCCCTTTCTAGGACTTCTACGGGTAGCGTCGCGGGCCCTGAGCTGAAGTTGTAAATCCTTGGTTCCATAGGCCGATTGTCAGATCTTCAAAACGATAAGATATCACACGAAAATGCCCTCGTTGTCATGGCTTCGGATTTTTGCCGTTCTTGCGGTAGAATATCGATAATCAACGAACTCTTTTACAGGGTTTAGCATCCTAATAGGCGCGTTTTAGCGCTGTCAGGAAAAATCTCGGAGGATCGCAATGTTTCGTAAATCTTTTGCTAAGTTCTTTTTGGTCGCTGCAGTCGCAGCTATAGGCTCTGTCCCGGCGTTTGCACAGACGGCGCCTGTGAACGGTACGGTTGAGGTCGCCAATAAAGACGGCAGTTTCTCCCCGGTTGTAGGGGCACTGGTTGAGTGTTTTCGAACCGATATCAAGGGAAGTCTTCCTGCCGCGAAGACCAATGCTAAAGGGCAGTTTAGTTTTGCAGGTCTGCAGCTAGGATGGACGTTCATTCTTTCTGTGAGTGGTCCCGGCATCACACCGAGCTATGTGGCCAATATACGTGGCGGTCAGGAAAAGATACTTATTTCCGTCCAGCCAGGCGACGGAAACAAGATGCTGGAGGATGATGTGCGTAAAGCTGCGACCTCCAAAAAAGCCGCTGCGGAGACACCTCAGCCTCAAAACACGGAAGAAATGAAAAAGGCGAAGGCCGAGTTCGATGCAAAGACAAAAGAGGTCGAGGATAAGAATAAGAAGGCATCGCAGGCGAATGAGATAACCGCGCGCGCGATAAAAGAAGGCAAAGAGGCGATGGACGCGAAGAACTATGACGTTGCCATCGCAAAGTATCAGGAAGGGTTCGCGGCCGATCCAGATTTTGTCGGCAGCGCCCCGATCTTTCTTCTAAATAAGGGTGTAGCCCACACCGCCCGGGCGGTCGATACGCATAATGCGAGCGTAAAAATGACCGATGCTACCGAGAAGGTCGCTGCGGCAGGTAAGGTAAGGCAGGATCTTCTGGACGCTGTCGAGGGCTACCAGCGGGCTCTGGCGATCCAAAAGAAGGCTCCGGCAGCGGATATCATAGATAAAGCAAATTTTGATGCTACCAAGATCAACCTACTACGATCGGCGGCTGATGCACTTAGGCGTTCGGTGGACACGGAGCGTGTAGATGCGGCGATCATCGAGATCGCTAAAGCTCTGATACCGGAATACATGGCGGCAGAGACCGATTCCGCACGAAAACTCACGATTTCGCTCGTTCTGCCGGATATGTATCGTATTGTGGGCGATTCTGATAATGCGATCGCCGGTTATAAGCAAATGCTCCAGACTTCTCCCGACAATCCTGATGCATTGGTCGGAGCGGGCTTGAGCCTTGTCAATCTCGGCTTTATCAATGACGACAAGACCAAGCTTCAAGAAGGTGCGAACTACCTGCAAAAGTTTGTTAGCGTTGCACCTGATACTCACAAACTAAAAGTAAGTGCCGCCGATTCGATCAAGTACCTTAAGGAGCAGAATATTACGCCGGTAAAAGGCAGCGGCCCTGCTCCGAAGAAGAAGCCGTAA
>JANNWQ010000200.1:0-2758 GCA_031408595.1 Acidobacteriota bacterium
CGTGTAAGCACACTTGATCGTAAAATTCACGAGCTGGACCTTCGGCGTCTCGCCGTCGGCATTGGCCTTTTGCGGGAGATTGTTATTGGCTACCTCAGCACGAACGGTCTCGATATTCATATTCGAGAACAGGCCGTTAGAAAATTCGAGGCTGCGGCCAAACTGCGTGACCTGCGATTCGTCAGGCGAATTTCCCTTTACGATAATGCTGTCGCCAGATTGCTCGATGCTCTCGAGATACAGTCCCGGAACCATGGCAATACGTTCGCGCATGGCGTCAAGCACCGCACTCGGGCCGGCCTGTGATGAACGGAGCTTCTTGATAGCCTCGATTCGAGAGTCGATGCTGGCGATCTTGCCTTCAAGCTCTTTCTGCTCGTTCATCACCGTTTCGAGTTCGGCAGCGATCTGCTTCTGCTCGTCAAGCTGACGCTCGGCCTCGGCCTTTGCCATTTGGGTACTAATCACGTCCCAGCCGATGACAGCCGCAAGCAATACTGCGACAACGACCGACATAAGTAAGAGCTTTGATGAAGCGCTTGAGATCGTCTTATCGACCGCAAGAGCGGCACCACCCTGGCGCTCAGTGACAGAATTTAATAGATTGATCTTGATCATTGTGGTTAAACTCCCCTTACTGCCAAACCGACTGCAACGGCCATTTCGGGCAGGATCTCACTAAGATAGTCGGGGTCGAACTTTTTGGTGTCGACATTGATGTTGCGGAATGGGTCGAGAACCTCGACCGGCAACTCCAGACGCTGCGAAAGCTCCTGTGCAAGCCCAGCCAGCTTAGAACCGCCGCCCGAGATAAGGATCTTCTGCACCATCGTCTCGTTGTCCTCGCTCGTAGCCCGATAGAAATCAAATGTTTTCTGTATTTCCATCGCAACGATCTCGGTGACGTTGTTCATCAGCGGCTCGATCGATTTTTCTTCGATTCCCTCGACCGCATCAACCACACCACGTTTGACGGCCTCAGCCTGCTGGAAGTTGAGTCCAAGGCTTCGCTGAAGTACGTCCGTAAACTGGCTTCCACCTACCGTGATGTCGCGTGTAAAGAGCGAACGCGTTCCTTTCACGATATTCACGTTCATTGTCGAGGCTCCTATATTAAGGAGTGTGACGACGTCATTTTCGGTCGGATTGTAATTGACCTCGTAGCAGTTCTGCAGGGCAAAGGTATCGACATCGATGATGACCGGAGTCTTGCCCGCGAGCTGGATGGCCTGCTTGATATTGTCGATACGCTCGCGTTTGCACGCGGCGATCAGGACATTGGTCGCATCCGCATTTTCGGAGGTGACCTGATAGTCGAGACTGACATCGGCGAGGTCATACGGAATATGTTCCTCAGCGTGCCAGTCGATCGACTCTTCCAATTCTTCCTGCGTCATCGGCGGCAGAACGATGTTCTTCAGAATGACCGAATGGCCACTCACGCCCGTGACGACGTTCGTCGCGTTGACCTGATGGTTAGAGCAAAGGCTCTGGATCACATCCGAAACCACATTAAGCTCCATGATCTGGCCATCGATGATCGTATCGCTTGGCAGATTCTCGAAGCCCAGGCTTACCAGGTTGAGGCTGTTCAGCTTGCCGTCCAGCTCGACCATTTTGATCGAACTCGAACCGATGTCGAGACCGGCAATGCTTTTCTTTTTACCGAACATTTGTTTCTTGCTCCTTGATTCTCAGTTCAACGCTTTCGTCTTTTTCCGACCGCGAAGTTTTCCTTAAGTTCCCATCCGAAGTGCGAGTTTTGTCTTTTCGAGGATCGGGGCCACCGTTCTTGTTCGTTTCGGAAGGCGAGATATCATCTGACAGGGTATCTAAGTGGATATTGCCAAAACCCGCATTTTTCGGATGTTTCGATCACGAGCCGTGATCTGTAGAACTTATGTTTATCTGGAAAACTTGCCGCATCTGGTGGCTGTAGATGTGCAGACTTATCGCTGCAACAATTAAAAGTTACAGGAATGCACAATATCTGTCAACACTTTTTTACAATGTTTAACGTCAGAGTGAAAGAAATGTGATCAGGCTGAACGGCAGGTTTCAGTCAGAATGAACGAAGGGTGTGCAGAAACGTCTACAAAGTCAACCTGGGCGGTAGTCAGCGAAGGTATCCGCCGAGTGTCCAGACCATAGCAATGATGACAATTGCTCCCACGATATCGAGCAATATTCCGTACTTAACCATTTTCATCAACGGAATATAACCTGAGCCGTAAACGATCGCATTGCACGGTGTCGAGACCGGCAGCATGAATCCGAGACTCGCCGCCAGAGTTGCCCCGAGCGCAGGAATGAATGGATCGGCACCTTGGGATTGGGCGATCGCGATCACAACCGGAACGACCATGTTAGCCGAAGCGGTATTCGACGTGGTCTCCGACACAAGCACCGCGACTATAACCGAAGCTACGAGTAGCCGAAATCCGCCGGAGAAAGGAAGGATCTCCGTGAGTCCGCGACCGACCGCCTCAGCAAGGCCGGTTTGGAATGAAAGCACGCCGAGCGCAAATCCGCCGCCGTAAAGAAAGACGACGCCCCAGTCGATCTTGACCGCATCATCCCAACTGATCGCCTTTTCGCCGGGTTCATCGCCGGGCAGGATAAACAACAACATCGCCCCGAGCAATGCCCCGACCGATTCAGGGAGGCGGCTGTTGAGCACCTTATATTGCTGACTCTGTTCGCCTAGGATGAGCGCGATAATTCCCGGGACGATCCAAAAAGCTACAGTTACCGCAAA
>JANNWQ010000201.1:0-5477 GCA_031408595.1 Acidobacteriota bacterium
TCTCGACTGCTTCACAGATCGAGGCATTCACAAAAACTCTCAGCGACAATGGCATCGCGGTTTACGTGACCAACCCGACGACGCTCGACGCGGTGATCCAGACTGTCAGAAAGTTTGGTGAGATATTAGGCACATCTACGGTCGCCGATCCGGCTGCGGCCGAACTGAAACGCCGCGTGGGCGATGTCTGGGCAAAATTGCAGCTTGAGGAGAAGGTCAGAGTTTTCGTCCAGATCTCAAAAGAACCGCTTTTTACTATCGGCAAAGAATCGTTTCTAAACGAGCCTATCGCCAAGGCTGGCGGCATGTCGGTAACAGCTGATGTTGCGACTGCGTTTCCAAAGGTAAGCAAAGAGACCGCATCGGCACTCAAACCAGAAGCGATCATCCTCTCCGAAAGCGACGACAACCGCGAGCCAAACGAGGTTTTTGCGGCTTCGCCGGCGGTGAAGAATGGGCGTATCTATAAGATAGATGCCGACCTGCTCTCGCGTCCCGGCCCGAGACTGGTCGACGCATACGAGCAGATGGCGAAGGACCTGCATCCGGAGAAGTTTAAGTAGTTCCTATGAATTGCCACTAGCTTTAGCTAGTGGTCAGCTGGTAAAACAAAGGGCCTTGGGCTTAAGCCCAGATTTGGCTAAAGCCACATTCGTTCCCGAGCTTATCCACTTGCTAGAGCTAGTGGCAACTCATTGAAAACAGAAGCGAACAGAACATCAAGAAATCGTGGACTGCTGATCGGCGGCGGGCTACTGATTTTGCTCGCGGCGACCTTATTCGCCGCAGCGATGCTCGGGGCTGAAAGCCTTCCTGTTTTTGCCCTCAACGAGCAGCAGCGGTCGATACTTTTTGACATTCGGCTACCGCGCATCTTGTTGGGAGCCTGCGTCGGGGCGAGTTTGGCGGTTGCGGGTGCGGGACTGCAATCTTTGTTGAGAAATCCGCTCGCCGAGCCTTATTTGCTTGGCGTATCGAATGGTGCGGCGTTGGGGACGATGCTTGCATTTGTGTTGTTTGAAAGCTACGAGTTCGCCCGGCCGGTCCTCGCTTTTGGCGGAGCTGCTGTTGCGACGCTTGCGGTTTACCGGATGGCGAAGAGCCGTTCGGGGATGAATGTCGAGCGGTTGGTGCTTTCTGGCGTGATCGTGACGACGTTTCTCTCGTCGGTAATCGTGATGCTGACTACGCTGCTCGACGCGGCGAAGCTCCGTAGCTTTACCTTCTGGCTGCTCGGCGATCTGTCGCAGGCGACGCAAAACGGAGTTTACATAAGTCTCGGGGCATCTGTGATCGCGACGATAATTTTGTCGTCGCAGGCACGCGGGCTGAATCTGATGATGATCGGCGAACGTGATGCTTTTGATTTCGGCGTCGAGGTTGGACGTGTGCGAATGCTCGTCTTCGCTGCCGCGAGCCTCGCCGTCGGAGCTGCGGTCGCGGCGAGTGGCTCGGTAGGTTACGTCGGCCTTATCGTTCCGCATCTGGTTCGCCTAAGCGTTGGTAGCGACAACCGTCTGGTCGTACCGTTCTCAGCGATCGTCGGTGCGATATTTGTGGTGTTTGCGGACACGATCGCAAGGACTGCGATCGCACCGAGAGAACTGCCGGTCGGTGCGGTCACTGCGTTGATTGGCGCACCGTTGTTTATTTATTTGTTGAGGAGAAATTAGGTCAGAACCGGGAGCGATAGCGACTGGGTTCTTCTGCGCCAAGCAGAGAACCACCCCGTCATTCCGATAAAAGACATCGGAATGCCACCCCTCCTTCGTAAGGAGGGGAGCTTTGGAGAGATGCTTGAGGTCAAAGACATTTCAGTAAGTTACGGCGAGCGGGCGGTGCTGCGCGATGTGTCGTTTGAGTTGGCAGAAGGGCAGATCGTCGTTTTGCTCGGTGCGAACGGTGCAGGCAAAACGACCTTGATCAAAGCTTTGAACGGGACGCTGCCGACGTCGGCTGGTGATGTACGTCTTGACGAACACTCACTTGCAAGCATCTCACGGCGTGAGATCGCTAAGAACATCGCTGTCGTCGCACAGGAAAACGAAACGCGGTTTCCGGTGACGGTTTTGGAATTTGTATTGTCGGGGCGGTTCGTACATGGCGGGGCGTTTGGTTGGGAGAGTGCGACGGATATCGAGTTTGCGGAGAAGGCTTTGGACGATTGCGATCTCGCGGGATATGCTTCGCGGCTGATGAATGAGATTTCCGGCGGCGAACGCCAACGCGTCGTCCTCGCTCGAGCTCTGGCGACCGGAGCAAAAATTCTCCTACTCGACGAGCCCACTGCGAATCTCGACCTCGCGCATCAGGCGATGATGTTCCGTCTTGTTCGCGAACGCTCGCATTCGTGCGGTGCGTCGGCTGTTGTCATCACGCACGATCTCAACCTCGCGGCCGAATTCGCCGACGAGATATTGTTGCTCAAAGATGGCCGGATCGCTGCAAAAGGTGCTCCATCCGACGTTTTGACCGTTGAAAATATCAACGACGTTTTCGGCGTCGAGGTAATGCTGGACGAAAATCCGGCGAGCCGTAAGCTACGTGTTACGGCGATCTATTAGGAGTTTAGCCACGAATGACGCGAATAACACTAATTTCAGAACCTCTTATTTGTGTCATTAGTGTAATTCGTGGCTAAGAAAAGTGACGATCGAACCAAAGGAAGTCCGGTGCAAATCCGGCACTGCCCACGCAACCGTTATAGTCGGGAACTTTGCTCGTGTGTCATGTTTAGAACCATTCTGCGATGGGCAGAAAAGGAGAGACGATGAAGTTTTTTGGATTAGTTTTTCTATCATTATTTTTGTTTGGAGCCATCTCGGCACAAACATCGACGGTTACGGGTGAGTTGACCGAAGGCGGTAAAGTGATCGCCGATCAAACGATCAGACTCGTGTCGGCAACCCGCTCATTTGAGGCCAAAACCGACGCCTCGGGCCGGTATAGCTTCGTGAATATTCCCGATGGCAGATATCTGCTGGTTTACAACAACAAACAAGCCAGCGTAAATGTCGCAAACGGACAGGTTGCGATTGCCGAATTGGCTGACGTTGTGCAGATCTCGGCTGGAACAACGCAGACGGTCGAACAAGTCTCCAAAACCGTTGATGTGATCGATGGACAGGAAATGCGCGACAGGGCGGATTTCTCGTTGATCGAATCGTTGCGTAGTATTCCCGGCTTTCGCGTCGCTCAGACCGGTGGTTTTGGGCGTTTGGCGACGATCAAGACTCGTGGATTGCGTAATTGGGACACGGCGGTGTTGATTGATGGGATTCGGTTTCGGGACGTGACGGGCATCAATGGTGATGCGACGGCGTTTTTGAGCGATGTCACGTTGACGAGTGTTAGTAAAGTCGAGGTTTTGCGTGGTTCCGGCTCATCGCTTTACGGTACGAACGCGATCGGCGGTACGATCGATTTTCAGACCCCGACGGCTCGGCAGGGAACTCATGGACAGATCGGCGGAGCATTTGGCGGGCTAGGGCTCGGACGTTTTCGTGGGAATATCTCGCACGGCACAGATAGCGGTAAATTCGGTATTACGGCTGGCCTCTCGCAGACGACCTATAGAAAGGGTATCGATGGCGACGACCGTGCCAATAATACAAATCTGCAGACGCGGGTCGACCTTTCACCGGCGGAAAAAACCAGTATTTCCGGCCGTATCTTCTTTTCCGACGCCGATGTTCGGTTAAATACCGATCCCGATACAAGAGGCACTTTGCCGGCGACGAATGCGACGATCATCAATGCACAGCAAGGTGTGAATTTCACCTTTGATGCCAACGACCCTGACCGTAGGCAGGACTCGCGATTTTTCAACGGGCAGCTCGTCGTCAATCAAATCGTCAACAGCAAATTTCTCATCAGCGGCTATTATCAGGGCCTTACGACCAAGCGAACTAACAACAACGGCCCGCTCGGTGTACCTTTTCAAAGCGCCTCGACGAGCCTTTTTGACGGCAGCGTCCACACCGGAAATGTTCATTTCAACTGGACGCCGGTGCGTGAAAATACACTGACAGCGGGATACGAATTCGAGAGCGAGAGTTTCCTTAATGACGGCAAGACGCCGTCGGGAACCGCGAACTTTTTTGCCCGTGCGGGACAAAAGAGCAATACCTTTTACGCACAGAATCTCGTGAGTTTGCTGCAAGGCAACTTGCAGCTAGCGGGTGGATTTCGCGTCCAGCAGTTTAGTCTGAGCAAGCCGGATTTCAGCATTGTAAATGCACTTTACAACAACCTGACGCTCAGCAACCCGCCGACGGCGTATACGTTTGACGGTTCGGCTTCATACTTTTTTGGAAAGTCAGGCACGAAACTGCGTGCTCACGTCGGCAACGGCTACCGTGTGCCTTCGCTGTACGAGCGGTTCGGCTCATTTTATTCTACGTTTCCGGCAAACCGTTTTGTTGCGATCGGCGATCCGTTCTTGAAACCCGAAAAAACGATCGCCTTCGACGCCGGTATCGAGCAGAATGTTGCGGGGGACCGTGTGCGTCTGTCAGCGACGTACTTTTGGACAAGGCTCAACGACATTATCAACTATGGCAACAATGTGCCAAGTATCGGTAGCACGGAACGGCCCTTTGGAGGGTATCAGAATGGAAAAGGTGGCACCTCACGTGGGGGGGAATTCAGTGTAAAGGCCAAGGCGTCGAGCACGACCGACCTATTTGCGTCTTACACCTACACGGACAGCGTTCAACTGACGCCACAGCTTTCAGGTAGCGGTATCCTCAATACACTCGGCGTTCCCGACCATCAATTTACGTTGGTCGCGACGCAGCGGTACAAGCGTTTTTGGGTCAATTTCGACTATCTCGCGACGAGTTCGTACCTTGCTCCGATCTTCAGCAACACGTTCTTCACCACGCGTATCTATCGTTTCGAGGGCAACCGAAAAGGCGATCTGACGGCGGGGTATACGTTTGCGATCAAGGGCGACAAGTCGCTGCGACTGTACGGGACGGTCGGGAATGTGTTCGATCAGGAATATTACGAGAACGGCTTCCGCACCGCCGGGGCGACCGGGCGATTTGGATTATCGTTCGGATTTTAGCTAGATCTCCGAGAGTCGGGTCGCGGCTCGACTCTCAAATTTCTCATCGGAATTAGCGGCGGAATGTGACGTTATCGGCGATAGCGGCGGATCGGTGTATCTTTCGCGGGCTGACCCGTGTTAGCGTCGGAGCAGAGGATGGTGAATGCTGAATTCGGAATTTCGAATGATGAATAAAGCGGCCCGGGTCTCGAGATCTTTAATAAATTCGCTGATGCCCGTGTTTATTGGGTGAAAAGCACTTTTCGGAGGGCTTTTTGAGCCCATGTCTTGTCCTGAAATAGGTTTACAGGTTAAATGGGACATATGGGACAAGATAATGTACGTGGAGAGGTAGTCAGGAAGTATAAGACGGGCAGTTTTACGCTTCGTGAGTTGGAGAGTGAATATGGGGTGAGTTCGTCGA
>JANNWQ010000202.1:0-12910 GCA_031408595.1 Acidobacteriota bacterium
CTTTGACAGGCAAAGCGAATTGGGATTGGACTTGGCAAAGAAAGCTTTCGACCTAGATCCTAACTTCATTTTGGGCCGTTCTTGGCTTGCTTATGCCTACTGTGTGAATAAGAAATATGCCGAAGCGATCGAGCTTATAGACGCAGCGCCTCGAGACGAGGTTTCTCAGCGATTATTGGCTCGTCTTCGTGGATACGCCTTAGCAAAAAGCGGACGCCGTAGTGAGGCTGAATCGATTCTCGCAAAATACAGTTCAGATCCGACGTTCTCAGACTCGTCAAATGCCGCCACGATTTATGGAGCACTTGGCGACAAGGACAAGGCATTTGCCGCGCTAGAGAAAGGTTTTGCCGCGAAAGAGCAATTGTCGCGAATAAAGGTCGATCCGCTTTTCGATGACCTCCGCGACGACCCGCGATATAAGGATTTGCTGAAACGGATGGGTTTGCCCGAATAGAACCTATTGAAACGCTTGCGCCAAAGACAAAGAAAAGACGATCGAATATCTGAACAAAGCCTATGACGAGCGTGACAAGCAGTTGACCGAACTAAAGATCAATAAAACCTGGGACTTCGTGCGAGACGACCCGCGATTTAAGGAATTGGTCAAACGAGTCGGGATCTCGGAATAGAATTTTATGAAACGATGCCCTGACTGCATAGGTGCTATCAATCCGATATGAAGACAGTCGTTCTGATTCTCATTTTTGTTTACGCCGTTTCGGCTCAGGTTGCCGGGACCGAGGCTCCGGATGCGTTTCAGGCCGGGCAGGAAAATTTGTGTCGTGAGCAACGCACCGCCGGCGAGCGAACTTATTCGTTTCGCATCCTCGACCGCGACCGCGGCGACAAAGGAGCCTATGGCGGGAAGAAGAAGTGGTACAAGACAATATTCCCTTTCCTCAAAACACCGCTCGACAAATATTCGATCGACGACATTCGGTACATAAAGGAAAACTACAATCGCCCAATACCTCTCGGTGAGGAAAAGCGTTCAAAGCAAATACGAAATGCGGCGGAGGCGAGGCTCAAGGAAGCAGATCGACTAGCAGAAGAAAACTGGAAAAAGTGGCTCGCCGCCCACCCGCAGGCGACCGATTACGAAAAGGAAAAGGCACGAGCGAGGATCTTTTATCGCTCGCTGCAAGCTGAGAAGCTCGCAAAATTCGACTGGCGGGAGAACGGGCTTGACCTTGGGGTTTCAACCGATCAAGGTGCCTGCAATACGTGTTGGGCATTTGCGTCCGTCGACGCGATGCAGGCGAGCAGACGGCTTGAGGCCCTGCGTTCCGATCGAACCTTCATCACCGGCGATCTGAAGCCGAGTGCGAGACAACTAGTTAGCTGTATGGCCCCCGACAAGGTTGACGATTTTTGCAATCTTGGCTGGCACGGACTGGCGTTCTCTTATATGGTCGATTACGGCTTGCCTCTCGGCGGAGCGACGGTTTATAAGGCAGCCGATAACAAATCATGGACGTGCAGTAAGGAAGATGCTGTAAAGGCTCTGACCTGGGATTTTGTCAGCGTCGACCCGCAAAACGTTTCGACCGAGGGTGATATCAAGCGTGCCCTCGTTACATACGGCCCGGTCGTCGTTACACTCAACCTGGATAGCTGCATCCGCCTCTACGGCGGTGGTGTTTACAATGAAGAACAGATCGCCGACGGCCCTTACCACATGGTCATGATCGCCGGTTGGGACGACGAAAAAGGCGCGTGGCTGATAAAGAATTCTTACGGCCCAAAGTGGGGCGATAATGGCTTTGGCTGGATCAAATACCGAAGTAACAACATCGGCAAATGGGCCGCGTGGGTGATGGCCGATCCGCGTGAGGAAGTGAAATTCGCGGATCGTGCCTCGAGGAGCACAAATTAGAGTTATGAGAGTAAGCTTTGTTAGATCGATATTTGTCGTCTTTATGACTGCTGCCCTATTCGCACCGCAGATTAGGCTCCCGGCACAATCGACGATGCTCGCCGAAATGGATTTCGATCCGGCCAAGAATGGCTTTTCGTTCAAAAACTACAACAACAACTACAACACCTGGAAAGACGACCTCGATAAAACCGATCTGATCCGTATGTTTGGGACGAAGGCTGTATGTAAGAGCGGTAATTCGGTCAAGAATTGCGTCGAGCACGCCAGCACGCGACGTTGGGCTCAGGAACGCCTTGAGCAGCTCGAGATCGGCCATTGCGAAGGAATGTCAGTCGCTTCGTTCCGGTTCGGATTGGGTCTGCCGTTTAAGGGCAAACGGACGCCGGCACAATTCCAACCGGCTGCCAAACAGACCTTTGACATTAAATTTGATCAGGCGATTCAGAACTACATCTCTTACTATTCGATAACACAGGTTTTGCCCGAGGTGAGAGAAAAGACCGAGGCGACTGCGGTCGCAGGCCCGATCGCGATCGTCAAGAAACTCATCGACGGGATGAAGAACCGAACCGACACTTTCCTTCTCGGCATGAGAAAATACGACCCCGCAAGCGGTCGCATCTCCGACGGGCACGCGGTCTCGCCGTTTAAGGTCGAGGACATCGGCGATCAGTATAAGATCCACGTTTACGACAATAACTTTCCCGGCAAGACGCGTTTTGTTTTCGTCAAAAAGAACGGTGCCGAAGATTGGACATTCGCGTCAAAAGCGGATGGAAAGTTTGATTACGTCGGTAAAAAGAGCACGCAAACGCTCGATATGACCGCGACCTCGTGGCGTGACGGACTTTGTTTCGCATCCTCGTTTGAAAAAGACCTTGCGACGACGACGGGCTGCGGCGACAGTCTGATCGCGGCAGCTTACTCGCCAAATGTCATGTTTCGGAATGCATCTTTCGTTCCGCATCAGTCGCCCGTCGAACACGCCGAATTCTTTCTCACTGGCGACGGCGATATGCTCGTGGTCGACGCCGACGATCGCAAGCTCGGATACGATTCGAAAGCGAACAAGTACTACCGTGAAATACCTAACGCCTCGAGTACCTTGATCAACGGCGGCCTGGGCTTTAACGTACCAAATTTCGCGATTCCCTACGAAGAGGAAGACGACGAATACGAGATCGTTTTCTCCGGCCAATATCTCGACGAAGAGAGCGACTTTGACTTCGTCTTCTCCGCTCCCGGCTTCACCGTGGGCCTCAGCGGTATTCGTCTCGACCCAAAAGAAACACTGACCGCGACGATCTCTTACGATGGCGAGGAGATATCATTCACATCGAGCAATGACGGCGAAACGCCTGATATCTTCTTCGCTTTTGACGATGAGGACGACAAAGAGGCCAGCTACCTCACCGAGGTCGGCGGCGTCGAATTGAGCCGAGGCACCACGTTGCAGTTCAATTTCGATTTCGAAAACGGAAAGCTCTTGATGTCCGACGACGACGGCAATGAGGACAACTACGACATCGAGCTGATCCGGATCAACGCGGACGGCACGGAGCAGGTCTTCGTCGAACGCGATCTCAATATTGGCAAGGCCGACAAATACGAGATGGACTTTGGCGACTGGGACGGAAAAGGAACGATGTGCTTCAAGGACGATGAGGACGGCGACGGCTTTGACGACGAAGAATGCACGGAGGAAACATCCGATGGGAGGGAATAGGTTTCATCGAACAAGGCCGAAAACGAAGTACGCGAGTTTTGCTCGGGCAATCTCCTCCGTCAGTTTTGTAATATTCTTCGGCACAATTGCAGCAGTCTCGCAGGTCGTCGAAAGTTGGGATCATAGCAAACAGCCGATCGCTGAAGCCGCGTGCACCGAACAGCGAAAACCGGGCAGCGGTGAACGCTCCTACCAATTCCGCACCGTCAAGTGGCCTTATCCCAAGCTGAAAGGCTACGGAGCTCGGCGATGGTACGAGCTCCTTTTTGGCAAGATCATTCCCGGCCTTGGACCCGATCTCGACAAATATAGTGAGCATGACGTTCGCTTCATAGATGGCAAATATGGTCGCCCCGTTCCGCTTGGTGAGACCGAACGATCGAAGAAGATCCGTGCCGAAGCGGAGAAGAAACTCACAAAATTGCGACTTGCGGGTGAATTGGAATGGAAGGACTGGCTCAAGGACAACCTGAACGCCACGATGGAAGATACGGTGAACGCTCGTGCGACTATATTGGCTCGTACCTCGGGAGCCGCACAGTTGCCAAGTTTTGATTGGCGAAGCGCTGGCCTCGATCTGCGTCCCGTGCTCGATCAGGGATTTACCTGCAATACATGCTGGGCCTTTTCGACCATCGACGCGATGCAGATCGCGCGTTCTCTCATGGGCCTGCGGTCAGATCGCCCATCGGTCGTATACCAAAATGAGACATCGATTCCCGGTCTGGTCAGTTGTATGAAACCGCGACGCGAGCCTGCCGAATACTGCACCGTCAATTGGCACGGCGAAGCGTTTTCGTACATGGTCGATCATGGATTGCCACTGGGCAGTGGCTTTCAATACGTCGAGTCTGAATACGAAACCTGGCGTTGTGACAAAGCGTCATCCATCAAGGCCCTGACCTGGGATTTTGTCAGCGCGACGCCGATGAAAGTCCCGACACGAGAGGAACTCAAACAGGCGATCGTCACCTACGGCCCAGTCGTAACGACTGTGAACCTCGACGAGTGCCTGATGCTCTACGGCGGCGGCATCTTTGACGAACAGATCACCAAAGACGGCCCGTATCACATGATCTTGATAGTCGGCTGGGATGATGAAAACGGAGCTTGGCTGGTGAAAAATTCGTTCGGGATCGAATGGGGGGAGCAGGGCTATGGTTGGGTAAAATACGAGAGCAACAACATCGGCAAATGGGCGGCGTGGATAATGCCTGACCCGAAGGTCGAAGACCGGCTTGCCAATCCGAAAAATTGATCGGAACGAACTAGCCGAACAGCCTAGGCAAACGTCTCTGTAAATTCTTTGGCAGTAATATCTCCATCGCATCGTCCACCGTGACGATGCCGGCGATGTCGCCTTCATCGTCGATGACGGGCAGGGCGAGGAGATTGTATTCGGCGATCGTCTGGGCCACGGTCTCGGCTGATTCGGATGGATGGGCGTAGCGAAATTCGCTTCTCATTACTTCCGCTAGTTTCTTTGTCGGGTCGGCCAGGATCAACGAACGCAGGCTGATAAGGCCGCAGATCTTCCACGAATTGGGCTCTTCGACGACGTACATGTAGTAGATCATGTTCGGCGTCTCGGCCATTTCTCGAAGGCTCCGGATCGCTTCCCCGACAGTCAGATCTTTAGGAAAAACAACGAACTCAGTAGTCATCAGCCCGCCGGCGGTATCATTGTCGAAGTGCATGAGCTCGGCAACATCTGCCTTCTCGTCGTCCTCCATCAAATTGAAAAGCTGCTCTGACTTCTCATCGTCCATCTCGTCGAGCACGTCGACGGCATCGTCGGGCGACATCTCCTCGAGAATATCGGCAGCGCGTTCCTCGTCCATGTCCTCCAGAATGCGTGCCTGCGCCTCGGTCGACATTTCCTCGAGCGTGTCAGCGGCGATCTCGTCGTCGAGGCTTTCGACGACCTCGGTTCGATGGATCGGAGAGAGAGACTCGGCTAATTGCGCTATCTCAACCGGATGAAGGCGCGAAAGCTTGTCCTTTGAAGACTTGAGCTGCACCGTGACGGTAGCTGTGTCGGTCGCCAAATAACCTACGTCGGCCCAATCGATCACTTCGACGACTCGATCACTGCCATAAAAACCCTTCGGCATCAGCCGCCGGACAAATCCCTGCAAACTCACATCCGCACCCGATACGCGCCAATCCTCACCAGTGACGATCAGCTGCACGTCATTCACACGCACAACCCGTTTTCCATCGACGTCGATCAACTGGTTGTCCAGCACATCCTTGCCAAGCAGGACCTCGCCTTCGCGGCGGATAAATGGAGTCAGATCCAATATCGCCGAGGTCAGCTTCGCACCGTGAAGGCCAAGATCGGTGAAATCGCGGCTCGGAATAAAGAAATTGCGGCGGCGATAGCGCGCAACCAGGCCAATTACCGGCGGATACTCTTCATCGCCATACCGAACGAGCACGTCCTTAATGACCGCGATCCGCTCATTGCGGGCGTCAAAAACGGGCTGATTCAATATCTGCGAGATATAGAGCATAGGTAGAAGATAGAACAAG
The DNA here is from genome assembly GCA_031408595.1 of Acidobacteriota bacterium. Lineage (GTDB taxonomy): Bacteria > Acidobacteriota > Blastocatellia > Pyrinomonadales > Pyrinomonadaceae > OLB17. Next base: position 6,144 of record JANNWQ010000202.1, read on the forward strand.
AAGCGGTCATTTGTCAGTTGCGGTTGATCGGTTTTGACCGAATATTCGGTCACCTTGAAACAACTTTGTTAAAAATGTTTGTGTTTTGTGGAAACTCTTCTGCACTATGCATTTTCTTAAATAGGTAACAAGGACGAGCCGACCTGGCTTTACGTTCTACGGTCACCCGTGTGCCTGCCCCCATCCACAAAAATGAAAAAATCACACCTCACAATCCTCGTCTCTCTACTCACAGTGATTCCCGCCTTTTCTCAGGACCGTCCGCGATATTTCGATAATTTCGATACTTCGCGCGGTGTTAATGTTGTCAAACCGGCATTTGTACCCGTCGTCTCAAAGACAGTCTCGGCTACTCCGACCGGTAACACCAAGGTAATGAACGGCAAACGCTATTTGATGCCGACCGGAATGTCGACTCCGGCGAAAACAACGCCAACCAAGAAGACACCATCGCAAGTCACCCGGATGAACATGTCGGATGGTTTCGCAGATCGTGAGATCGCAAATTATTCGATAAATAAGACGTCAGGACCTGCAATGATGGGCCCGGTTGGGGGAATGAAAGGTTTTACGACTGGAAGTGCTCTGCACGACTCGTACATAGTCGATTCGAGCCGAAAGTACGGCATCGACCCGCTGCTTATTTATGCACAGATGCACCAGGAATCTGCTTTCAAGCTAAAGGCTCTCTCCCATAAAGGGGCCAGCGGCCTCATGCAACTGATGCCCGCGACGGCACGACGCCTCGGCGTGACCAATATCTACGATCCAAAACAGAACATTGAGGGCGGCGTGAAATATATGCGAATGCTGCTCGATATGTTCAAGGGCGATGTAAATCTCGCACTTGCGGGATACAACGCAGGCGAAGGTGCGGTAATGAAATACGGCTATCAGATCCCGCCATATAACGAAACTCGTGAGTACGTCCGACGTATTTCGGCTCGATACTCATCGATCTCAGACGGCAGTTTCGCCCAGACATCGCGTAAGGTTTCTACGGCTCAGGCGGCAAAGCTTGAAAAGAAAGAAGTTCGTCCGCTAAGCCTCTACGAACCGAACGCGGTTGCGATCAGAACACCGGACGGCCGTATGCGGCTCGTCAGCCAATAAAGTTTTTACGCGGGCGGTAGACGCGTATAAAAAGTTCCCACCGAGAGTAGACACTCTTCTCCAACTTAGTCGAAAGACATGCGGCCGGTTGCGTTAACCGGCCGCGTTTTTCATTTGCCAGGGCTATCTGTACGCCCGATTTCCGTTGCAAACCTCTTATCGCTTACTATAGTGACCATACTCGGAGGAATTTTTGATGTTGGGACACGGTCGAACGATCTTTGTTACTTTTGTAATCTTACTGTGCTTTGGCTTTGGGCCGTCACAGCTTTTGGCGACCAATCCTGGGGAACAGGCCCGCTGGCAAACTCAGGCCCGGAATGTGTCGGTCGTACGCGACGACTGGGGAATTGCTCACGTCACCGGAAAGACCGACGCCGATGCCGTTTTCGGGATGATCTATGCCCAATGCGAGGACGATTTTAACCGTGTCGAGACAAACTACATCACCTCGTTAGGACGCAAGGCCGAAGTTGAAGGTGAGTCGGCAATCTGGAGCGATCTGCGGCAAAAACTCTTCGTCCAGCCCCATGAGCTTAAGAAGAATTACGCCGCAAGCCCACCGTGGCTGCAAAAATTAATGATCGCATGGGCTGACGGCATTAATTTCTACCTTGCAAAAAATCCGCAGGTTAAACCAAAGCTCATCACCAAATTTGAACCGTGGATGGCCTTGAGCTTTACCGAAGGCAGCATTGGCGGCGATATCGAGACGATCAATCTACAGCGGCTTCAGCAGATGTACTCGAGTGAGAAAATTGCGGTTCGCGACGTCGAACCCGATCCACTCGCCGAACCCTCCGGCTCCAACGGCATTGCAATCGCCCCTAAAAACACCATTGGCAAAAAAGCTCTCTTGCTGATCAACCCGCACACATCGTTCTTTTTCCGATCCGAACTTCAAATGACCAGCAACGAGGGGCTCAACGCTTACGGTGCGGTCACGTGGGGACAGTTCTTTATCTATCAAGGCTTCAATTCGCGCCTAGGATGGATGCACACATCGAGTGCGGCGGATGTGATCGACGAGTTTCGCGAAACGGTCGTGAGAAAAGGCGACAAGTACTTTTACAAGTTTGGTAACGAAGAGCGGGCGATGCAGATATCGAATATAAAGATCCGCTACAAGTCGGCTACCGGCGGGCTCGCTGAACGTAGCTTTGCGGTCTATCGCACCCATCACGGCCCTGTGATCCGAAAGACGTCGGAGAAAGAATGGGTGACAGTTGCGCTGATGCACGAGCCGATCAAGGCCCTGATGCAATCTTACGGACGAACAAAGGTGAAGAGCTACCGCGAGTTTAAACAGGTGATGCAGCTCAAGGCCAATTCGTCGAATGCCACGCTTTACGCCGATGCCGACGGGAACAATGCGTATTTTCATGTCAACTACATGCCACGCCGGAACACTAAATTTGACTGGACCAAGCCGGTCGATGGCAGCGATCCTGAATCGGATTACAAGGGTCTGCACGATCTCGACGACCTGCCGAACCTGCTGAATCCGGCGTCCGGTTGGGTCTATAATTCGAACAATCATCCGTGGTCGGCGGCCGGCCCGAGCAGCCTCAAACAATCAGACTTTCCGAAGTACGTCGATAGCGGAATCGAGTCGGCACGCGGCCTACATGCGATCCGCGTACTTGAGAACAAGAAAGATTTCACGCTCGAATCGCTCAATGCCGCTGCTTACGACAGCTATCTACCTTGGTTTGAAAAGACGATACCGAAGCTGTTCGAGGCCTTTGACCGACTCCCCAAAACGGACTCCCTTAGGGAAAGACTCGGCCCGCAGATCAGTTCTCTTCGGAAATGGGATAAACACTGGAACATCAGTTCCACCAACACGTCGCTTGCCGTTTTCTGGGCTGAGGACATCGTTCGTAGCATACCGCCGACGCCGGGGGTAATGCCGCAGGACAACGTCATTGCGAAAGCGAGTGACGCCCAGTTATTGACGTCACTCGACAACGCAACAGGTCGGCTAGTGTCCGACTTTGGCACCTGGCGAAAGCCGTGGGGCGAGATCAATCGATTTCAAAGGATAACGGGCGATATCGTCCATCCGTTTGACGACAATGCTCCGAGCATTCCGGTCGGATTCACATCGGGCAATTGGGGTTCGCTAGCTTCGTTTGCAGCGAGGCCGATGCGGGGCACCAAAAAATGGTATGGCACAAGCGGTAACAGCTTTGTCGCCGTGGTCGAATTTGGCAAGACTGTCCGGGCTAAGGCAGTGACCGCCGGTGGTGAGAGCGGCAATCCAAAGTCGCCCCATTTTAACGATCAGGTGGAACGCTATAGCACGGGCGAACTTCGAGACGTCTATTTCTATCCGGCCCAGCTCAAGGGGCACACGAACCGAACCTATCGCCCGGGAGAATAACCATGTTCTGCATCAAATGCGGCGAAGATAATAAGGACACCGCAGTCTATTGCCGAAATTGCGGTGAGCAGACGGGCGTCGAGGTCGAAACTCAGGTCGCGGCGAGGCCTGTGCCCGATGATCTGCCACCCAATCAAAGAAGCATTGACGCCGCCCCCTATCAACAAGGCGAGGACGAAGCTCAGATATTCTCGATCACACCGACGTTAATGTTTGTGAAGATCGGCTATGTGCTCACCGCTATCGCCGCATTATTTTTGGTTGCCATCGCGAGTGCGTTTGCCTATTTGATCGTCCCGATCTGGCTTGCCGTGGTGCTCGGGCTGCTTATTTTCATCGTCCCTGCTTACTATCACATCAAGAAAAAGCTGGTGCGATATACCCTGACCGAAACGAAACTCGAGATCGATGAGGGTTTTATTTCGCGTAGCACACGAAATGTGCCGCTACGGCGGATCCAGGACGTAACAGTGGTCGCAACCGCAACACAGCGTTTGCTAGGCATCGGTGATCTTGCGATCGATAACGCCAGCGACGAAGGCGGAAAAGTTGTTCTAAAAGATATTAACTCGCCAAAAGAATACGCCGACACTCTCCTACGCCAAATGCGTCGGCTTGAAAGGTAAGAATTTGTGCCCGCGAATTACGCGTATACGAGCGAATAAAAGAAAAATCTTATTCGTCTTCCTTCGCGTAATTCGCAAGCAAAACTCTTCAGCTCTTTTCGTTCGGCTCCTCACCCATTATTGGTGTCGAGTCGTCATGGCCTTTCGAATAGTAGTTGTAGTACCCCGAACCGTAATAATAATATTCGGTCGAGCCAGCCTTGATACCGTTCAAGACAACGCCGTAGATGCGGGCGCCAATGTTGCTGACACGCTGTTTGAACTGGCGCATTAGGTGAATCGAACTCTTATTCGCCATCGCCACGAGCACAACCCCGTCAACCAATGTCGCCAGGATCGAGGCATCCGTAAACGAGATCGCCGGCGGCGAATCGATGATCACATGCTTAAATTTTCCACTCAAAAACGTCAGCAAATTGCGCATCTCATTCGAACTCAACAGCTCTGCCGGATTTGGCGGGATCGGCCCGCTGGTGATGATCTTTAGCTTTGGCAGATCGGGATAGGTGCGGATCAGGTGTTCGGTCGAGCGGTCGCCTGAGAGATAGTTGGTCAGCCCACGCGTGTTGTCGAGCCCGAAGTGGCTGTGCAGACGCGGCCTGCGGAGATCGCAGTCGATAATGACGACGTCAGCGTCGGACTGTGCAAGCGTGATCGCCGTATTGATCGCGGTCGTTGTCTTACCCTCGGACGGTTGTGACGAAGTTACCAGGATCGTTTGCGGCGGTTTGCCGGCGCTCGAGAAGAGCAGCGACGTACGCAGATGCCTATAGGCCTCGGCGATCGGCGAATTGCGTTCGTCGAGCGTTACGAGTGCGTTCGCCTGGGCCGGAGTCGCACCCGTACGCGACGGCAGTAGCTTGCGCTTGCTGTCGTTCATGTAATGCGGAATGAGCGCGAGCGTCGGCAGGCCGAGATGACGACTAATATCATCCGAAGTACGAACCGAATCGTCGAGGTAATCCAGTAGAAATGCCAAACCGATGCCCGCTGCAAAGGCGATCAGCATCGCAACCATGATGTTTCGCGTACGCGGTGGGCCGTACGGGGCACCCGGCGTGACCGCTCGGCTCTGGATCTTGATGTTTTGCGGCTGATCGGTCTGTAGAGCGAGTTCCTGCTCTTTCTGCCGTTGCACGTACGCGTCGAGCAACTGCCGATTCTGAGCAAGTTCGTTCTTCAGGCTGATCAACTTGATCTCTGCCTGACCTTCAAAGCCCGCTTTCGATGCTTCCCGCTCAAAGTTTGAGCCCGCCTTCGCCTCACGTTGCTGAGCGGCTGAAAGCTGGGCTCGTAGGCTGGCAAGTACTTCCCGCTCGGCGCTTTTTACGAGCGTAGCCCCTTCGACTTTGATCTTTTCCGTAACCTCTTTCTGAACGCGGGCACGCTGTCTCGTCAGTTCTTGTATCTCGGCTTCGACCGCGATCACTGGGGCATATTCAGGAGTGTATTTTGCAAGAAGTTCTTGCTTCTTTTGCACCTTCTCGTCAATCTTGGTGTCTATCTCCTCAATACGTTTGTCGAGATCTTGCTGGCGTTTCAGGTTCTGGCTTCTAGCATCCTGTAGCGCTTTATTCTCGCCGACAACAGCCAAAACGTCTCCGCCACGGCTGGCGTTTTCACTAGCGGTGTACTGCGCCTGGATCTTGCTTACATCGTTCTGAGCCTCGCGCCAGGTCGTCAGCAACGCTTGCAAATTCCCCGCCCGAAGCTGCCCGCCATTTTCCTGAAGCGGCAGGTTAGAACTACGCATCTCGGCGATGAAATCATCTTGCTGCTTAACGATTGCAGCCCGCAGCTCATCGATCGATTTGCCGAGATCCTCATAGGCCTTTCTCGCGCCTTCGGTCTCGCGCAGGCGATCTTCTTCGATGAACAGCTCCGCGACCTTGTCCGCGACCTTTGCCGTGAGAGCGGGCACCGTCTCGTCGACAGCAAGTGTGACAATATTGGTCTGGTTCGTCTGCTCGACCTTTAGTGCACCGACCAGGCGGCCCGAATATGCGTCGGCCCGCTTAGCTTCCTCAGGAGTTAGCTGGACCTCAACCGGCCTTTCACCCTCTGCCGGATTACTAGAGATCACCGGAAGTTGATTCTCGATCTCAACCGGTTTCTGGCCTCCTCCAAAGAGTGATCGGAGCCCGGACATCAAACCCCGGCCCTGATCGTTAAAAAGATTCGGTTCGCGATGCAATCCGAGCGCGATGACCACGCGTCGCATCAGATCCTGATTCTGGATCAGCCTGAGCTGCGTATTGTAATACTTTAGATCGTCGCCAAAATTGATATTGATCGAGTCTTTCTTGGTCTGGGGCGCCTTGCGCGGTTCGATCGTGATCGTCGTGACTGCAGAATACCTTGACGGTTGGGTGTACATATAAACCGCAGCCACCGCCGTCGCCAATATCGTGATAGCGATAATTAGCGGCAGGCGCTTGTAAATGATGTTTATGTACTGCCTGATCGAGCGTTTGCCGTCGAGCTCGTTGTCGTACGACGCCGAATATCCGGTCGAATAATCGACATTCGACGACTGTAGGTCGCTCATTACCGGCAGCGGCGTGAGGCGTTGATCGTTTTCCATACTACTGCTTAAAACCAATCCTTATAAATGCAATAAATGCCTAATGCAACCTTTTCTT
>JANNWQ010000203.1:0-2843 GCA_031408595.1 Acidobacteriota bacterium
CAGGCGATCGAGAAAACGCAATCGTCGGGCATAATTTTCCTCGATGAGATCGACAAGGTAGCCGGCCGGGAAACGGGCGGCAATCCCGACGTTTCGCGCGAAGGCGTCCAACGCGACCTGCTGCCGATCGTCGAGGGCACCAACGTAAACACAAAATACGGCATGGTCTCGACGGACCACATTCTGTTCATTGCCGCCGGTGCCTTTCACGTCTCCAAGCCGACCGATCTTATCCCGGAGCTCCAAGGCCGCTTCCCGATCCGCGTCGAGCTCGAAGCTCTGACCGTAGATGACCTTAAGCGCATTCTGGTACAGCCCAAAAATTCGCTCATCAAACAGTATCAGGCACTCTTAAGCACCGAAGGCATCGAATTAGAGTTCACCGAAGACGCTATCGATAAATTGGCCGAAATGACGGAATTGCTCAATAAACAGACGGAAAATATCGGTGCCAGAAGATTGCACACGCTCGTCGAAAAGCTCCTCGAAGAGATCAGCTTCCTCGGCAGCGAGCTGGAACTTAAGCATCAAAAGATCGACGCCGCCTACGTCGACGACCGCTTAAGCACTCTGATCGAGGACAAAGATATGCGGCAATATATACTGTAGCTTAAGCAGTAGAATGGAAGACTTTTTTTGCCACGAATTACCCGAATGTCACGAATCATCCACTATTTTTTATTCGTGCTATTTGTGTAATTCGTGGCTAAATTTCCCATCTTAAGCACTACGAAACGATCGTTGTAAAGTGAGAAACCGAATCGTACAACTTAGTAAATTCGCCCTAATGGCACTTCTTGGCGTCACGATCTTTGCCGCGATCGGCTGCGGGAAACGCGGTGCGCCCGTCCCGCCTAAAGAGAAAGTTTCGCAAAGGGCCGAGCTTGCCGGTTTTCAACGCGGCAATCAGGTGATTTTGTCTTGGAAGATGCCGGCTAGAAATGCGCCAGCCGGGAATCTCCAGCACATCGCCCGGATCGATGTTTACCGCCTCGCAGAGCCCGCGGACGCTCCTTTGCAGCTTTCTACCGAGCAATTTGCCGATCGCAGCACGCTTATCACGACCATTCCGGTCACTGCCGCTGATTTCGGCCTGAATACTCTGCAATATCGCGACACTTTGCTCTTTGCGACGCAGTCGGCTCGGATCAGATACGCTCTGCGATATGTTAACGAAGCCGGGCAAAAGGCCGCCTTCTCAAATGCCCTCGTGATCGAGCCAGCCGCCAAGGTTGCCGCCGCCCCGAGTTCCCTTTCCGGCGAAGCTAGCCAGGATGCGGTCATTCTAAAATGGCAGCCAAGCCTAGCGAACATCGACGGTACGACGCCTGTGAATGTCCTTGGTTACAACATTTACCGCTCAACATCTGAGAAAGAACCTGCGAAGTTGCTAAACAAAGTTCCGGTCAGTGGAAAAGAGTTTTCGGACGAAACATTCGAGTTCAACAAAGACTATTTCTATTTCATCCGTGCCGTCTCGCCCGGCACACAGGCCGAACCGGTCGAGAGTAGCGAATCAAACGTCCTGAAATTCAAGCCTGTCGATAATTTCGCTCCCGCGGCGCCCGCAGCGATCACACTCGCCGCCTCGCCAAACACGATCTCAATATTCTTCGCCGCCAATCTCGAACGCGACATCGCCGGCTACAGAATATACCGCACAACCGACGAAACAGAAGATAAAGCCAAATGGCAGCTCATCACCCCTGAGTTATTGAAAACAAACACCTTCCAGGACACCAAAGTCGAGTCCGGCAAGAAGTATTTCTATTACATCACCGCCACCGACACTACCGGCAACGTCAGTGAACGCTCCGAGGTCGTTTCGGAAACTGTCCCATAAATTTCTTATGAAGATTGAGATACCGCCAGATTTTATGCCGTCGAAGATTGTTTGTGTGGGGCGCAATTATGCGGATCATGCGAAGGAGCTGGGAAATGATGTTCCGGCGGAGCCAATGTTGTTTCTGAAAGCGCCTTCGGCGGTCGTTTTTGATGGGGATGACATCGTGCTGCCGAAGCAGTCAGCTCAAATTGAGCATGAAGGTGAGCTTGGGATAGTTATCTCTAAGACATGTAAGGATTTAAGTGATGAGGTCAATGTAATGGATTATATTCAGGGATTCACCTGTTTGAATGATGTGACGGCCCGAGATCTGCAGCGACAGGACGGGCAGTTTGCGCGGGCCAAATCTTTTGATACATTCTGCCCGATCGGCCCGCACATTGAGACAGAGCTTGATCCAGCGGATATTCGCGTCATTTGCCGTGTTAATGGCGAGATCAAACAGGACGAACGGACTTCGCAGATGGTCTTCCCGGTCGATTTTCTGGTACGATATATCTCAAACATGATGACCCTCAATTCCGGCGACGTTATCGCCACTGGAACGCCGAGCGGAGTTTCGAAAATGAACCCCGGCGACGTGTGCGAGGTGGAAATTGAAGGGATAGGGACGTTGCGAAATGGTGTTACATAGTAATTTTTAACGCAGAGATCGCAAAGAACGCTGAGATTTTTACAACCTTCTGACTACTGACAACTGACCACTGAAAACTGATATGAAATTCTTCATCGATACAGCAAATCTGGACGAGATCAAAGAGGCTAATGAGCTTGGGATGATCGACGGCGTGACGACTAATCCTTCGCTTGTTGCTAAGGAGGGCGACGTTGATTTTAAGGAGCATATTGGCAAGATCTGCGCGATCGTCGCGGGTGACGTTTCGGCAGAGGTAACGGCTCTGGATACCGAAGGGATGCTCAGCGAAGGCCGTGAACTAGCTAAGATCGCAGATAACGTGGTCATTAAGGTTCCTCTGACTTTGGACGGACTTAAGGC
>JANNWQ010000204.1:0-22728 GCA_031408595.1 Acidobacteriota bacterium
AATAGGACAAATCTGGGTCTTCCAGCAAAAGATTCAGAAATTCCGTCGCCGTCTGCGGCCCATGGAGGCCCTCGTACATTTCCCGCTCGAGATCGACCATTGATTTATGCAATTTTAAGAGTAAATTGCGTGAATCCTTGAGCAAACTCGCATTTTCCATAAAGTAATCTTAGCCTACTTTGCTTAAAACACATATCGTGCTAACTTTTGATTATTAGCCTGCTAATTGTATTTAGTTAGCCCGCTAATAATAAATTATCAGCGGGCTAATCAATTCTAATTAGCCGGGCAAGTGTTTACTTAAAGCATTGTACAAAAACGAGTTATGCAGGAGAATGCGTTAGTTTTCGACGAATTGGTAAGTTATGAACTCTCCCGAACCGGGACTGCATTTCGTAATTCCCTTGAGCGGCAGATGAAGGATCTCGATCTCCACACCGGTCAGATCGCCGTGTTGCGCGAACTGTGGGAAAAGGACGGCTTGAAACAGGTGACGATTGCCGCCCGGCTCAATTTGTCTGCACCCACAGTCAACAAGATTGTCCTGGGCTTGATCAAGATGGACCACGTGGTTCGCGAACGCACTGAGAATGATGCCCGCTCGACCCGCATTTTCCTGACGGCGAAAGGACTCTCTTATAAGGTTAAGGTCGAGGAGCAGTGGAGATATCTCGAAACCACCTGCCGTTCCGCGATCACCGAGCCGGAAAGGCCAATGTTGATCCACATGCTCGCCCGCATCCGTGCAAAATTGACCGGCATCGAGATCGCAGACGAAGACTAATGCAGGGGCAAGAGATCACTATAAATGCTCGTAAATATGACGGATCTCTCCGCCGACAGTGGACCGCGGGTGTTGTGATCCAAACGGAAGAACTGACGATCGCTGTTGGGCGGTTCGAATTTGACGTAGAACACAGCGATCTCGGGCTGATAAAGCAAGGCACCGTCTCGTTCGAACACTTCTGGCCAGACCGCTGGTACAACATCTTCCGCTTCCATGATCCGGACGGTTCTCTGCGAAATTACTACTGCAATGTTGCGATGCCATTCACGCTTGATGGCGGGACGCTAGAGTTCGTCGACCTCGATATTGATGTCGTTGTCTGGCCGGATGGACGCGTCGAGGTTTTGGACAGAGATGATTTTGAGGAAAATTCAGTGAAGTTTGGCTACGATAGCGAAGTTGTAAACATGGCCGAGGCCGCTCTTGGAGAGCTACTCGCGATCGTCGAAGCCGGAGAACTGCCCTGAACCTTCGTGTTATTTGTTCCTCCAACTGCATGCCTCCGTAACAACGGATTTAAGTTATTTATTACAAAGGCACAACGTGCAGACACAAAGTTCACGGACAAGAATATCGCCTTAAAATCCCATTGACTTTCGTGCTATTCTTGAACAAAATCAACAGATGGAGGTATCGCATGTTCAAAGCCCTATTTACCGTCCCTGCATTCCTGTTTTTCGCCGCCTCGATCCCGGCTCAAAATGTTGGGGCTGATCCGATGATGGTCAACCTTTCTATTGAGGTCGGCAAGATCTCTCGTTCTGTGTCGCAGATGAGTGAAAAGGTCAGTGCGTATGTCGATAAGATGGACAAGGCTCCTACAGCAGGCGGTTCATCGGTGACCGAACGCCAGCAGAAAATCGCGGCGGGTTTGCAATTGCTTGCCAATGCCGAACAGCTTCTTATAGTTCGACAGCGGTTTCAGATCGAGCTGGTCGAGAAGCAAGGCAGTACGCGGACGCGACTTGCCCAGGTCGAACGCGACGTGATGCCGGGGAGCATCGACCGTAGCGTTCAGTACGAGGGTACGACCAAGACGGAGGAATTGCGGGAAACCCGTCGAAGTGCGTTGACGGCTGAACGTGCGAGTCTTCAGACCGTGCTTGCCCAGATCACTAGCACACTTGTTGACACAAACGAATCCGTTCGTGAGGCTCAGAGTCTGGTAAACCGGCTTCGACGGCAGTACATTCCTGAGCTTGAACGTGAGATCGAGAAATAGTTATCTAGGCTGGACACGCAGCATGTAGCTGCAGATATTTAGCGGCACGCCCACCGTGACGGTTATGCGTTGGCCAGCGGGGAGTTCGTAGTTGTTTATTGCGGCGGGGTTTTTACCTTCGTTGACGGCCCAGAAATTTCCTGCTCCGTCGGTCGCGAGAGTTAGATGGCGGCGGCTGACCTCGACGTCACCAGCGAGCGGGATGTCGACCGGTTTCGATTTTGAACCGCGGCCAATGACGATCTCTTTTTTGTAGACCGGTAAAACAGTTTGCCTCACTCCTCCACGCCACACTTCTAACTTATAGATCTCGGCCTGACGCGAACCGACATGAGTCATTTCCTCACCGTCCTCGGGCGCAATTGGCACTGCCTGTAAAATCTGCGGTGAAGTCACCGGGACGGGCGACGCGAACCCAGTAGGCCTGACTTGGTGCACTTTTGCGACTGGGCTTGAATAGGCCGGCGCGGGTTGGGCAACCGCGGTCGGTGGAAGATCTTTCGGCCTTGACAGGACGCCAGTTTTATTCCCCGACGAATCTTCCCAGCCATGCTGCACACGGATCTCGCCTTTTTCCAGCGTGCCGTCGATCCGAAGCTCAATTACAAACGAACGCGTCTCAAGCTTTTTCCTTCCCGCGATCTCTTTCGCACGCTCGGCCAGAATGTGATAAAGCCCTTGTTCGAGCCCGCGACGTTTGGCTCCCTGCCAGTCTTTATCGTCTTCGCTCGACAGAAAAATGGTGTATTCACTCGGGATGATCGTCGTGCCTTGGGGGAGCGGGACCATCTCGCTCTGCATCACGCCCTCGACTTCGCGGGCGATCTTGACGATGAATTCCTCGGCCTTACTGCGGGGCTTGATCTGGGCATCGCGCGCAGCCTGTTCGAGAACAAGCTCCGATGTCTCACCGTCGATCCAGCGTCTGACTTTATCTAGTATGCTCAATGTTTTTTAGTTTGACGTAAATTCCAGGTACTTGCCATTTATCCACCCGCGCTTCGCATTTGCCGCGACCGGCCGGACTCTTCCCTGTTCTACGACATCAACTTGATACCAATTATCGCGCGAATTTACAATCTTGACCCTCGAATTTTTGGTCACGAGTCCGATCGGGTCGTTCTCTGTGTTCGGCGAAGGCCGCAAATATATATCCGTACTAGCTACCGCCGTGTCCTGATCGAAAAAACTGCCAATGCCTGGAATCACGCCGCGTCCCCGCATATAGCTCGCCGTGCCGTAAAGGGCGCCTGTAAAAAGTATGACAGATACCGCAAAAACGGCTAGCCGACGCGGACGGCTTTTCGGTATCTTTTGGTTAACCGGAACCGCGATCAGCTCCGGTGCTTTCCCATTTTCTACCTTTCCTCTGGCACCTGCCGGTGCCACTGCTCCTGCTACCGGCGGCACATAGGCCGGACGCGTGTAAACCGGCGGCGGCAGATCGCCAGTCGGTTTGAATTGTGGCATCGCGGGTGCGATCGGCGTATAACCACGAGAAACATGCGGCTGCGGAACTGCAGTCGCCGTCCGCACCAAAGTGCTGTACTCCCCATCCGCCGCGAACTCGCGAACTCCTGTCAGATCGCCCCAAAATTCTTCGACGCTTTGATGCCGCTCGCCCGGAGATTCGCTTGTTGCTCTAGCGATAACTCTCGTTAGTTCGGGAGCCCAGTGTTCGTCACGAACTGCGTCCGGCAGACGATCGATCACTTCATTGGCAAAAGACCGCGGTGTCTCGCCGGTGAGTAACGTGTACGCGGTCTTTGCGAGCGAATAAATATCCGCAGCGGGCGTAAGGCGCTCGTTGCCGAGACGGCCCGCGGTCAACGGACTGTGCTCGGGCGGTGCGTAGATGTTCGTGCCGACACGCGTGATCGGCGAATCTGCTATCGAAAACCTCGCCACTCCAAAATCCGCGATCTTCGCTGTGGAATGATCCGCCGTGAGCAAGATGTTCTGCGGCTTGATGTCGCGGTGAATTATCCCGTGCCGATGGGCGTGGCCGAGGCCGGCACAGATCTGTTCGATGTAGTTGATCGCCGTTTCGAGCGATATGCGTTCGCGACGCATCATCATTTGCAGATCGCCGCCGGCGAGATATTCGAGAACGAGGTAGTGAAAGACGGTACCTTTCAGATCGCGTGCAGTTCCGTGTCCGAGACGGCTGATGATATTCGGGTGTCGAACGCGGTCGATGGCCACCGCTTCATTCTGAAAATTCTCGACCAGAGTCCGCTCAAGGTCGGCGTCGAGATCGTCCTGCAAAAAGACGTTCAGAGCCTTGATCACGACAAGCGTATGCGTCGAATGCGGCGACGCCAGCGTGTCTTTCGACAAAAAAATCTCCGCATAGCTCCCGCGCCCGAGAGCCTCAATTACGTCGTACCGCTTATCGAGCCGGCAATTGTTCAGCGATAACTCTATCATTTATAAAACACCGCCAACACGGCACAAAATCCCTCAGACTCAAATACGATATCACAAAGCGGAAGTTCGAAAAACGATGAGAAAACCAACCGTGCACCGCGACGAACGCGAGCAAATTCCCCGCCCATCGGAGCGATCTATGCAAATTTCTATTGTTATATGTGCGCTACCATACAAACAACGCTTTTCGGCTGAGGCAAACTGTTTCAAGTCTCAGCCATCCGGTCCAATTATATGTATTTGATAATTACTTGTTAGTGCGATCGGATGGCTGGGATTTTTTTGAGGGCACTCTCAATTGGCGGCAAGTCGCCGCATTCAACAAACGGCTGGCCCAACGGGTAGCCGTTTTTTTTCGGACTTCGCACCGAATCCTGAGAGGCGGTGCGTGGAAAGACGGCCCCGGCGACGCCCGCTCCGCCCGATACCAAGGACAAGAACTTTTTGCTTTCGCGTATTGGCGAGGGCGAGGTGAACGTCGTCGCAGCCCGCGTAGCGGGCGATAGCATAAAGCACGCGGCGTAAGAGGTGGTTGAATTCTTCCGAGCTGTCGTAGATAGCGTCAGCGTTTGCGGCGAAAGACGCCACCGGTTACACGGGCTTTCCGATCTCAAGTGTCATCTTTTCCACGGGTTCGCCCCCGTGGCCTTATGCTGTCGCCCGCATGCTCGGGCTTTTGTTCCAGGGTGGAACACAATTCGTCATACAAAGTGTATTTTGGTCATACCAAATGCGTTTTGGTCATAAATTGCGGTCATAAAAAGTGCTCGTGGGTCATGCTGGGACGTGGTTTGGTCATATAAAATGACGATTTTGTCATACGAAACGGTTCGTGGGTCATATATTTTGCATTTGGTCATACCGTTTTGGCGTTCTGGGACGTAAAAAAGCGTGTTCCATGCGTTTCATGTGTTCCACCGCTCCGCGCCGTTTCATGCGTTTCATGCGTTCCAGCGTTCCATGGTGGAACATGGAACATGCACAAAAAAACACCGCCGAAAGCATTTGCTCTCGGCGGCATTTTTGGTCAATTTGCACTCGTTTAGTCGTTCGTCCTCTGGAAGCCAGTTGTCTGTACGTATTGGAAGTACGGCGTTCCGGGCGGGAGGCGATTGATGTCGAGAAAAGTCGCATCAAAGACCCAGTTTCTGTTTGGCGGACTATAAACGTGGTTGCAGCATTTGAAAGTCCCGTTATTGTTGGCGGAGTTGAACAGATTTATCAACGAGCCGCTATAGTTAAGCCGGTTACCGCCCCAGTTTTCGAGGAACCGCTTAAAGTTATGAACACCGCCATTCATTTTCGGGTCACCGCCGCCCTGATTGGGAGTTCCGTTTGAACTCGTGAGCGTGTCACCCGATAGCATTGCGAACCTAATTGTCGTCTCAGATGCAGCCCGTGCGGCGTGATTGAAAGGAGCGGAAAAACTGCTCGAATCCAACCACGCGTTCGAGAGGATCGTGATCGAGTCGCCGACCACCGAGGCGGGTATATCGGCTGCAGAGGTACTGAGCGGAAGGTAGTCATTGTATGCAGTCGGCGTTCCAACGGTGGAAATACCGGTCGCATTGTAGTTTCCCTGAACATACACTCCGTTTTCCGATGCAAAGGTAAACCCACGTGTATTCTCAGGCGTTGTTGTATCGTAAATCCCCGGGATCGTCTGGCCATTTACCAGCCGGACGCCGCGTCGATAATATTTGTGGTCAAAGACCGCGGCGATCTCTGGGACCACATGGTTCGCGGCGCCAGTATATCTGGGGGCTTCATTTGTATACGAGGCCTGGAGAGTTCCGTTACTATTGAGATCTTCGCCAACTTGGAGTGCTCCGTCATTGTTGCCGTATACGTCTTCCATATCGTATTCGCCGTCAAAGTCGTAGTCGCCCCGACGGTCGGATACATAGACCACCCAGCCGCCCGACTTAGGTGAGGAATTCGTTGGCTGCGGGATATCATTTCCTCGAAGGACGTGGCCGGTGGCGGTATGATAGGGGGTTCCTGTCGGCATGCTTGTATCCCAGGCACCGTCGAGGAACCTCTTGAGGTTACCGACGTTGATATCGACCATGCTCATGACTCCGCTCCAGGGAACATTGGAGCCGTAGTTCGCGGCGTCAACAGGATTAAAGACCGAGTCCGAGTCGTTATACAGACCCTCCCGTGTGTCGAACATTTTTATGGGAAACGGCACGACACATCGGTTCGCGATCCCGCCAATCGTGGCATTTCTCATCGAAGCTGTGTTGTCCCCCGAGAATCCAGCGGGAAAAAATGGGGTTGACGCAGCGATCGTACCGTTGTCGATCGCCGTTGGCGTCCCCGTGCCGCCGTTGCAATTCCCCGAGGAAACAGATCTGGGGGCGACATAGTTAAAATAGGAGGTGCCATTGGCCACGTTGGAGATATAACTGGTGCCTGGCATCTGCGACCCAGCGATCACGTAACGCTGAAGCCTAATGATCGAGCGTGAATCGATCCCAGTGTCAGTGCCGTAGGTTGAATTGTAGGCGGAATCGGTTATCTGGAATGAACCCGACACATTTGGTGCGCGCTCCGTTACACCCAGAGCAAGAATGTCCGCCGTTATATCTTCTTTGGTGTAGGATTCGGTCGCCGCATTGTAAATGACGGTCTCGATCTTTATCCAAGACTCCTTAGCGTTGGGCCCACTGTTGCCAGAGTTAAACCGTTCGCCATTGATCTTGGTCGCCTGATACGCCGGGGTTCCTACCATCGGTAGAGGCTGATAACCTCTCGCACCGCTCGCGTAAGTACCCGATCCGCCACTATCGCCGTCAAGACGAATTCCGCACGCCGTGGTCACCGCAGTTCCACTGGAGGTCGCACAACCTGGAAGTTTTGCCTTTGAATCCGCAAGCGAGACCCTGATCCCGGTTTTGTTGTAATATCGCTCGGAAGCCGTGACGCCGTCGTCAACTCTGGCTGCGGGAACCGGTGTGATACTCGGTACAGCTGCCGTACCGGTACCATCGTTCCACAGGTCGCCAATGTTCTTTCCGCGCTTTATCACCTCTCGCAATCCGAGATCTTGTGCGGTATTGTCGCTGTTTAACTTTAGGGGAAGTTGGAGGCTGGGCGAGTTTGCGATAAGATTGCCATCAAATAGTGCCTTGTATGTATTCCAGCTGGCATTATTGTAGGCGGTCGGGAGCGGAATGGTGGGCGGCGGGTTGGAAACTACTGAAGCACCATTTGCAGGGGAGTTAAGGACGCTGCCCATATTATATTGAAGCTGGACATAGGTGCCCGAGGCATTCTTGACCCAAACATTGTCATCCCAGTTACTCCACGGACTGCCATTTTTCGATACATCTGTGTAGATAAAATTCGCCGTTGAGACTTTGGAAGAAAAATAGACTCCGGTCATAGCTTGCATGAAGATCGAACCGTTTGAGTGCACTCGGCCGCCAAAATCGAAACGCGGGCCAGGGTGAAATTCTAGATCGTCATCGTAGAAGATACCGAACTGAAAAATTGGAATGAGATTGTTCAGAACACTGCGCGTTAGCTGCACTTGAATTCCGACATTGTCGGTGGCTGTCGTCCGGAGGCGCCAGTTATCACGCTTTGCATAAAGTCCGCTGAAGGCTTTGTCGGTAAGAACAACTGGAGCGTTGTTAGATGTTTGAAGAACCTCTTGATTAAAAGTGTAAAGGCCTCCAACCGCTGTAGACAGGCCGGGAACGGGAGCGGCTCGAACGTCATCAAAGTCAACTGAGGTCGGCTTAAGATTAACCTCAAACTTCTTATTGAAGTTCCGTGTCATTGTCTCGAGACTTCCTTGGGCGGCGTAGAACGTACGGCTCTCACCGGTCTCATTGCCGACCGCGAACGCCTCGCTTGAACTGCGGCTGAGCGCAAGGGCAACGAAAACTGTAATCAACGCCAACACGAAGAGTGAGATCACGATCGCCGATCCTCGCTCATTTTCGTTTTTCAAACTTTCTTTCACAATTGTATTTTGAACAACTTCTTTTTCCATTAGATCAACCCCTTAAAGGCTAGCCTGCATCGTAGCCCAAATTTCTCGTCGAAAATGTTGCCGTCATTGTTTGGCGATATGGCTGATTAGCCTGATTTAGCTCCAGCGATCGGACGCTTACCGTAAACCGGATCTGCCGCACCGCCGCGAGGTTTGCCTGTGTATCGTCCGCAGTTCCCGCTAAGCCATCGGGGCCCGAGCTTGGATTGTCAACTATCGAACCATCATCCATGACGTAACGGATCTGAAAATTCTCGACCCCGTAAACAAGAGGTTCATCGACGAACGCCGCAGCCGGTAGCCGGTTTACGTACTCGCGACGGGTTAGGGTTCCGTCGGCTGTGACATGATAGGTCACCATGATGACGCGCTGCATGCTGGCTGGGAGCGTTATAGCACGGATGGGACCAGATGGGCCGCTCTGATTCAGGTTCAGAGTGTCCGAGTTTTGAAACTGAACTCTGTCGGTGCCATTGAGCGCTGTCGAGACTCCGAGCGTCGAGCCCGTATTACCGGTTATCAAGTAAAGGTCGTTGACCCGGCAGACGGAATTGCTGCCAGAGATCGGCACGATCTCGTCGATGCCTCCGGTATTTGTGGTGGCGGCATTGATGTTCAGAGATGTCGAGACAGCGTTGGCTCCGGTACCCACCAGATTGAACGTATTATCTTTGAATAAGAAAGTGACCTGATCCGTGCGTACGCCTGTTGCCGTGTTCCATGTATTGACCGTGATGTTATTTCCGGCGATGATCGGCGGAACCGTGTCTCGCGTGGTATCAACATCGACCGGTATCCCAAGCAGTGTACTGATTCTATTATCCGATGCTATGACCGTGTTCTTTAGCGGATAGCTAAAACCGACATTGTAGGTATCACGTCCGATCAAATTTAAGGCAAGCCTGACGTTTTTGTTCAATCCGGTGGACTCACTCAAACTCGATTTCGATTGCGATGCAACCTTTAGCAAACCAAAAACGGCCCCAGAGACCACCAGAAATATCGTCATCGCGACCACCAGTTCGAGGATCGTGAATCCGGCATTATGATTGTGTCGCACGTCGGCACTTGTTTCGTTGCAGTTTTTCGATGATGTAAACATAGTTTTTACCCCGCCGGTGCGTAATCTGTCAGGACGGTCGTGATCTGCTCATCACGAGCCAGCGAACCCACAAAATATCGGACGGTCACTTGCACCGTTCGGATCCGAACCGCCGCTGCTCCAGCCGGGGAGCAATTGTATGATGGCCGATCCGGATCGCATACGTCCGTGATCAGGATTCGTCGCTGGAGAGCCATCGTCGGTGTTCCGCTGTCATCCGCTGTACCGAGCACTTCGTCGGGGCCAGCGTTGGCGAGAACGTTTTGCATTCCGACGACAAAAACACCGCGAGGAACTCCGCCAACGATGTTCGAGCCAACATTTCCAACCGCGTTCCAGCCCAGGCGAACCGGATCGGTCTCCTTGACTGCCATGATCGATTCCATTGTCGAGGCTGCGGTCTGCTTGGCGACCATCTGCTGTTCCTGTCCCTTGGCCTGCAAAACGGAAGCTGACATCCCGGCCATCAAGGCAAGTATCCCGACCATCAATATGACGATTGCGATCATTACATCAATGTAAGAAAATCCATCCTCTGATCTGATATTCATAAAATCTCCGAGGTTCTAGGTCGCGACGAGAACCGTGCCATTGTGCTTCCAAAATCTGATCGCGCCGCTGCCGCCAAAAAGCGTGATCGCCCTGACCTGCTGCATCGTCTTCGGCGTTGTACTGCCAAGGGCCGCAGGCGGAAAGGCATAGATATTAACGCTGAGTGGTGTGCCGGCGTTGTTGACTACCGATCCGTCAAGCTGGAACCTCGCGGACCACACGTTATGTCCGGTAACCGCTGTACTGCCGGCAAGATGACCGACTGAGTCAGTCGCGAATGTAATATCTGTGTAATTAGGCGGGTTGGGTTTTGCAACGCCGCTAGGCTTTACATCGACCCGTACGTCAGCCACTTTGTCCATCGGGATCGATTTCACAAGGGTGTCCGTGGCAGTCCCCCGCTCATCGATTATCTTAAAAGTGTTGTCGGTAAGGTCGATCTCGAAACGAATAGTCCGGCGACGAGTCAAGGCAAGTTGCCCCGCCTCTCGCATCCCGTCCATCATCTTGATTGCCTGATCATCGGTGCGAAATGCCGTTCGGTACTTAAGCAAATACGGGACGGAAATCGCCCCCATTATCGCCATGATAGCTAAGACCGCCAACAGCTCTGGCATCGAAAACCCGTTCTGACGGCGTCCGATGGTAACGTTGTTCATATCTGAGACCTCGTTTTCTTTCTTGCCCCTTGCCCCTTCCTTACGGGCTTGGACGACTCAACTCGTCCTTCATTGTATTGGGAACGCTATCATTATATAGATAGATAGCACAAGAATTTCCAACAACATTGTACATTGTTGAACATAAGATTGCAATGAATTTGAAAAACTTTTATTTGTAGGCAGTTTGGGCTAGAATTGCTAAGATTTGACCGTTTAAATGATCCCTTGATTTGCCGATAAATGACTGAAAAAAACAAGGTTGCCAAAAGCAGTGTGTCGGCCGATTGGTTCATGCGCGGAGCGCTAACCAAGATAGGCGATACCCTTGACGCATTAACGGGACGTCGCTGGGTAGCCTCGAGCAGTCTCGCGACTAGCGAGTTGATCGAGCGAATGAAGCGACTTCTAGACTCCGAGGCGAGAGAAGTTACCGGAAAGGGGCTCGTCGTTCCTCATAATATCAAGCTTAAAATGCAGTGGGACAAGTTTTCTACTGATTCCGAGAGTGCTCTGGAGAATCTGCGAAATGAGTTGCTCGCCGCTGCGGCAGATCATATTAACGATACCCTCTATTACACCTATGCCCCGCTCCACGTTGAGGTAACGCCGGACTACTTTACGGAGGGCGTAAAACTTTTTGTTGGATTCGAGAAGTTTTCGGATGAAGAAAGCGATGCGGAAATGAATGTGACAATCGCCGGAGTTCAACTTCGTCCGGCTAACATTCCAAAGGAGATCGCTCCGACGCTTTCGAGTTCAATATACGTTTTTCGTTACCGAATAAATGGCATCGACCGCGAAACACAATTCGAGTTTGATGCGGGTAAACGAGTCTCGGTCGGACGAACCTCAATTAACGATCTGGCACTCGACGATACAAGCGTCTCGAAGATCCATGCTTCACTAGTGGTAGATGCGGACGGCTATCTGTCGGTCGCTGATACGGGCTCGACGAACGGAACTTTCATCAATGGCGAGCGTATCTCGTACGGAAAGGCATCGGTTCTGAAAGAGGTGGATCAGGTGAAGTTTGGCACAGTCGAAATATCATTTGAACGACTCATCCCTGATAACAAGCCCATTGAAAAACCGACGTCTGACGCACCTGTTGCTATAAATGGCCTCGAATTCAGATCTCGTGAGACTACCGTTGACATAGAGCCGCCGCCGGTTTTACCGGGAGACGAAACGGCAAAGATGGATGGCCGTTCGGAGGAGATTCGTCAGGCTGCTACGGAGCCAAACCTCCCTATGGTCGCCGATGCCGAAGGGACAAATAAATGATCACCTCGATCCTGCTTTTCTTTATCGATTGGAACCAATGGCGCCCGGAGAATCTCTTTGGCGGCCAAGTTCTCGAACGCACGCCCGCCGGTCTGTCGATCGTCTATATCATTGCCGTCGGCATTCTGATCGTGTTCTTATTCCTAACACTTCTCGAAAATCTCCGGAGATCTAAGTACATTTTTGAACGTGATCTGCCCGCTCCCGTCGCCCGAAAACTGACGACGGCGGTTGCAAATCGAAGTCTACAGGTTTGGCAGGTATTTTTTGTCGCGGTTGCCCTCGCAGTCTTTGGATTTCAGGTTTATTGGACTTATTTTGCGGACGACTCTAACGAACAATTTAAGTCCCTTGCCTACAAGGATCTGCGCAATCGGCGGACGACCGCTGCAAGCCTTCGAGGCTGGATGCTCGATCGCTCTGGCAAACTTTCCAGCGCACTTGCGTCCTACAAAATCGACGCGAAAGGAGATATCGACCGTGGATTTGCTCTTGAACGCGAGATGGCCCACCTGCTCGGCACTGAACGCGGAACAGCCGGGCTCGAACGTACCCTGTACAAGCGGCAAGCCGATCCGATGCCCGAGGCTTGGGAAGTTTTGACCCGCGTCAAGAAGCCGGAAGACGAGCAAAAGGATGTTCGGATCACGATAGACCGTGACCTACAGGCTTACGTTGCCAAACGGCTCGAAGGCAAAAAAGGTGGAATTGTGGTTATAAATCCACAGACCGGCGATGTTCTCGCGATGTATTCCAATCCGTCGTACAGCCTTGCCGACGCTGAGTCCCTTAGCGGTTATCTAAAATTGGAGGCCGATCAGGCCAACAAGCCACTTCTTAACCGCGCAACTCGAGAATTCTATATTCCCGGATCAACCTTTAAGACTTTTACCATGATCTCATCGTTTAGGGCTGGCAAACAGAATGTGACCCTGCCCGGGCGTCCCGCGCCGGAATGTTACACGCCGTTTCGCGGATCCAGACCGATCTGTGACGCCGGTGGAAGCTGCCATGTCTGCAGCGATAATATTCCGTTGACTGAAGCGTTTAAAGTATCGAGCAATCAATATTTCTCGCAATTGGCCAACGAACTAGGCAGGGAACGGATGGCCGAAACAGCAAACGTTCTCGGTATCGCCGCAGTAGAAACACCTGCCGAGGCAGTTACTCGCGGCTTCTTTCCTGAAGTATGGAACGCCAGTAACCCGCGTACTGCTAATGCTTTAGCCCCGTCACGTTCAACCATTGTCACAGGTAAACAGCTTACCCTTTACGATTCTGGCGTGATCGGCATGGGGCAGGGTGGAGCAGGACAGATGACGCCCTTCCAAATGGCGCTGATCGCAGCGGCCCCAGCGAATCTTGAAGGCAAACTAATGAAGCCAAAGATCGAGGCCGACATTCCCCCGCAGATGTTTGCCCAGGTGCTTACCAGAGATCAGGCGAGGGCTGTCCGCGAGATCATGTCCACGGTAACAGAAGAACCCGGTGGAACCGGCGGGGTTGTGCGTGCAAAACTCGCCGGCACTGGAATCACGACCGGGGGTAAAACAGGCACGGCAGACCGAGACGGAGTGCAGGTTTACAACGCCGATGGCACCAAGAAAACCGTCAAGAAGCGTAAGAAGAATGAGCTCGGCGAGTGGGTCGACTACCTTGATCCGGTGAAGCGAACCCGCTGGGACGGCTGGTTCCTGACCATCGCCCCGCTCGAAAATCCCCAGGTCGCTATTGCGGTCGTTGTCGAGGACATCGGTGATGGTGCCTATGGCGGCACTACGGCTGCTCCGATAGCAGCGGACATAATACTAAAGGCTATGCAGCTTGGTCTGCTTGGCGACAAATATAGGCCAAAGGTTCAACCAACAAAGCCCAAACGAGTCGGATGAAAAATCGTACGTCATCACATTTCTTCATCCTCGTATTGATCGTTATCGTCACTGCGATTGCCCATTACTCTATCTACTACGGTGGTCTGATCCGGGGCTACGAAGCGTCAAATTTTACTGCTTGGCGAAATCTCACGCTCCTTTCAATACTTGCAGTCTTTCCGGTTCTTTTAAAGCGATTTGTCCGATACGACGGGAATTGGACGATCTATACGTCAGCAATACTTCTGTTTTCCATCGGCCTGACCGTTCAATATCGCCTGTTTAGCGATCCGGAGTATACATCGAGAAAGGATAAGGCCGAAGCCCGGCAGGCGAAGATCAAAGTTCTCCAGATGCATTACATTCAGGAGAATTATTCGGCTGAGAAGAAGCAGATAATGGGTTTACCCGCGACTCCGCCATCGCCCGTCGACCTTTCTACCGAAAAGCCAAGGCCTGCGGAGGATACTCTCACGGGCGTCTTGATGTCCGGTCGAACCATCAACCCTATCCTCGGGATCATCGGCCTGCTCATTGCGTTTGTCCTAATGCGGCGTGGGGACGTTCTAGAACGACTACAGAAGAACGGGTTTTTACTCGTACTTCTTACGCTTGGGCCCCTGTTTGTGGCGGCAATTTGGTCGCGAGCCGGCAAATTCGGCGACAATCTGACGCCGTGGGAATTAGCGAAGATCCCTTTTCTCATTGGTTTCGCGGCGATCCTTGCTGTCTTATACAAGAACCTTGCCCGCACTTATTGGGGCGTTCCCCGGGCCAAAGACGCTCTGCCGCTTGTTTTTATGGCGGTACTTCCCTTCCTTCCGTTCTTCATACTGAAGGATTTCGGGCAGATGATGGTGTTTAGTGCCGTTTACGTCACTCTTTATTTGATCGCGATCCGCCGATTCATGCAGCGATTTGTGCTCGTTGGCAGTGTTTTATTAGCGATCTCGGTGCTGGTCGTTGGAGCTCTACCCGAAGCGACACAGGCCAAGATCCCGCTCCTTCCAACTATTGCGACACCGTTGCGGGCGATACTCCCAGACCGTATTCAGCAGCGATTCCATCTTTGGCTCGATGGCTTTAACCCGCCGACACCCGAAACGTCCTGGTGGAAAGATGACTACGACGATTACTACAAAAAACTCGTCGAACGCGACCCAAATCTGCCGCAAATGCTCGCTGAGGACCCAAATCTTCAGAAAACGATCAATATCGACGCGTGGTTCGATGTGTTGGCATTTCAGCCAGCTCAGGCGACCTTCGGACTCGCCTCCGGCGGCACTACCGGACGCGGACTCGGACTCGGTTATCCCGAACTTATTCCTGTGGCGGACTCAGATTACATTTTCGCCGCTTTGGCCGAAGAACTTGGACTTTTCGGGGGTTTGTTGCTAACCTTTGCACTAATTGTTTTCGTCAGCGCAGGCGTAAGGACAGCACGGGATTCGCGTGATATGTTCAGCAAATTGTGCTCGATCGGCCTGGCCTCGTTTATCGGATTTCAGGCATTGGTGAACATCGGCGGCATCACTAGAGCATTGCCAATGACAGGTATAACGCTTCCCTTTGTTAGCCACGGTGGATTCAGCCTGATCACGAGCCTGACGATGCTCGGTATGCTGATGGCATTTTCTCATCGCAACAGCGTCGACAAGCGAAAAGACCAATTTCAGGTAGAACCTTAGATATTTGCTGCAACATATTCATAACGTTGTAGTTCCCGATATATGGAAGATAGATTTCGGATCACTTCGGCGGCAGTAACCGATCGCGGATTGAGCGAGAAGCGCCCGCAGAATGAAGATTCGTATCTTGAAATGCCGCAATGCGGCATCTATGCCGTTGCGGACGGCGTAGGTGGGGCTCAGGCAGGCGAAGTAGCCTCGCAGATGGCGATGGAACTGGTCGCGGAGGCTTTTGCTAATCTGACTGAGGGGCAAGACCCAGAATCGGTCATGCGAACCGCTTTCGGACGTGCGAACTCTGCGATCCATCAGATGGCTCACGAGCTGCCGCAGCTCGCCAGCATGGCGACCACCGTCGTCGCTCTCCACTTGTCCGACAGCGTTGCCACGATCGGCCATGTTGGCGATTCTCGCCTATATCGCGTTGATCGCGAAGGAAATCTCTATCGCGAGACAGATGACCATTCCATGGTAGCCGATGAGGTCCGCGCCGGCCGGATGACCGAGGAACAAGCCGAAAATCACCCGAGCCGAAACATCATCAGCCGCGCGCTTGGTGCCGATTCGACCGTTGAGCCAGACTTACGGACGATCATGATCGAGCCCGGAACCGCCTTTCTGCTTTGTTCTGACGGAATAACGCGCCATGTGACCGATGCCGAGATCAAGGGCGTACTAACTTTTGGCGGCGAACCGTCCGAAGTTTGCCAGTACCTGCGCGATCTATGCTACGAGCGAGGAGCCGAGGATAATCTGACAGCGGTGATCATCCGTGTTGCCGCAAATGCTGACGTTGCGGATACTCCGGCCACAGAACCAATAATTGATCTTGGTGAGGAGGACACGGTCGCCACGGCTCGCTCGCCTTTCGAATCGATCGCTTCGGAGGACGAGGATTCGCTGCTTGAGATCGATACGCAGGAATTGCCGCGAGCGGAATCGTTGACGTCCGGTATCGACGACCGTATTGAATTCGAGCGAAATATCCTGGACGAAGCCATTGCTGCCTCGACTGTTTCTGAGCCTATTGAGGAGGGATGCCTCGAGGCTGCCGTCGAAGCACTTCCTGACGCGTCCACCGAGGAATCGCAACGCTCAGTGCCTGAAGCCTCGAATGAATTTTCAACCTTCGGGAATTCGGGAACCGTCGAAAAAAAGTCAAACGAACCCTCGTCGTCGAGATCATTTCTGACTTCACTCGCGATGCTCGCTCTCGGTGCAGCAATTGGGCTCGGCGTTTATCATTTCGTTCTCGCTCCGAAATCTACCGACACGAACGTCCCCCAATTGTCGGAAATGTCTTCGCCGAACATCCCTCTAAACACATTTGAGAAGAATCGGCGTAATGTAGATTCCGACCCGGCTGGTTACCTCACGAAAGCACCGGTCGACCCGCAGGATTGCGAAGATGCTTATCTGTTGGGAAGAGCGTTTTTACTGACAGGCGACTACCCAAAGGCGAAACTTGCATTCACGGAAGCCCGCAAACGTCTCGCAGATGCGGATCCCATAAATGCGAAGACGCTGGCGGTAGAGATAGCGACGGGGCTCGCCATTACAAACGACACGACAGTCCAAAGTATCTTCAAGAACGAGCTTGATTCATCGCAGAAGGCTCAGACAAACACAACTTCGAGCCCCTCACGCTGACAATTGCCGCCGGGCTTCAAAGAGTATTACCGCCGCCGACGCTGCCAAATTCAGACTCTCGACGCCGTCGGCAATCGCTATTCGCACCGACGAATCGCACATCGCCAGTTCCTCGCTCGTAAGCCCGTGTGCCTCTGAACCGAATATCACCAGCGTAGGACTGCTCCAATCATTTGTCGCGTGATTAATTCCGTTGTCGAGATCCGTTCCCACGACGCGGATTCCACGGCTTCGCGCCCATTCGACGGCCTTTGAAAGGCTGATTCCCTGCTCGATACCCATCCGAAACGCCGAGCCCATCGCTGCTCGCAGTGACTTAGGCGAGAACGCATCGGCTGAGTTTGGTGATGTGATCACTCCACCTGCTCCGGCCGCCTCGGCCGTGCGTAAGACAGCTCCAAGATTAGACGGATTGTTTACATCTTTGAGAAAAACAAATGGAGAGGAATTCAGCGGCAAGTCCTGCCGGTGGAGAAACCTCGAATTCGAACGTTGTGCTAATACAACGATACCTTGAGGATTTGCTGTGTCCACTATCGTCCTGAATAAGTTGTTGGGTACCTGGAAAACGGGTGCTTTCGACGCAATTCGCTGTACAAGGTCGATCTCGCAAAAACTTTCGGCCACGAGACATTCATCAATGACCAGCCCAGCTGATAATGCTTCCACCACCAAACGTTTTCCCTCGATAAATATCAATTCACGAATGCCACCGTCACGCACTTTTCTGGCGTTGATCAGTCGTCGGTTATCGCGGCTCGTTATCGCTTCTGGTATTGCCATTCTCACGATTTAATCATTTATTCATACGTTTTGAAAAGGAAGACAAAATCGCTAAACTTAGTCAAGTATGCAGGCGGAAACAAAAGCCAAAAACAGGATCGAGCTACTCAGAGAACGCTCTCGCGTTGCCGAAGAAGGGGGCGGATCCGCTCGTCTCGAAAAACAACGCTCAACGGGCAAAATGACCGCTCGCGAACGCGTCGATTTCTTCCTCGATGAAGGGAGTTTTGAGGAGTTTGATAAGTTCGTCGTTCACCGCTCGACCGATTTTGGACTCGAAGAGCAAAAGTTCCCCGGGGACGGTGTTATCACCGGCCACGGATTGGTCGATGGACGCGAGGTTTTTGTTTTTGCACAGGATTTCACAGTTTTTGGCGGTTCGCTCTCCGAAACTCACGCCCAAAAGATCTGCAAGGTCATGGACATGGCGATGAAAGTTGGTGCTCCGGTCGTCGGGCTCAACGACAGCGGCGGTGCCCGCATTCAGGAAGGCGTCGTTTCGCTCGGTGGATACGCCGACATATTTCTGCGAAACGTTCTCGCCAGCGGCGTCGTGCCGCAGATCAGCTGCATCCTCGGTCCATGTGCGGGCGGTGCCGTTTATTCGCCTGCGATCACGGACTTTAACGTGATGGTGAAGGACACGTCCTATATGTTCATCACCGGCCCCGACGTCATCAAAACGGTGACCCACGAAGAGGTGACAAAAGATGAACTCGGCGGCGCGATGACGCACAATGCAAAGTCGGGCGTCGCTCACTTCGCCGCAGATTCTGACGAACACGCACTGCGTATCACCCGCGAACTACTCTCGTTCATCCCGTCCAACAACATGGACGATCCGCCTTTCGTCGCGACTTCAGACCCGAGCGACCGTGCGGATGAAAAGTTGAACTCGATCGTGCCCGAATCCGCAAATCAGCCCTACGATATCCGCGACATCATTCACAACGTCGTCGATGATGAGTATTTCTTTGAAACTCAGGAACACTACGCTCCGAATATCGTGGTCGGATTTGCCCGTCTTGGCGGGCAATCTGTGGGGATCGTTGCAAATCAACCTGCGTTCCTCGCCGGCGTGCTCGATATCGAAGCCTCTGTTAAAGCAGCGAGATTCGTTCGATTCTGCGACTGTTTCAACATCCCGCTCATCACCTTCGAAGACGTCCCCGGCTTCCTGCCCGGCGTCAATCAAGAGCATCAGGGAATCATTCGGCACGGCGCGAAATTGCTTTATGCATTTGCTGAGGCGACGGTGCCGAAGATCACGGTCATCACGCGGAAAGCGTACGGCGGAGCGTATTGCGTGATGGCCTCGAAACATATCCGCACCGACATAAATTTCGCGTATCCCACGGCTGAGATTGCCGTCATGGGGGCCGAAGGAGCTGTCGGCGTTCTCTTCAAACGCGAGATCGCTGAACACGACGAAGAGTATCGCGTGGCGAAAGTCGCCGAGTTCCAAGACAAATTCGCTAATCCATATGTGGCTGCCGAGCGCGGCTACATAGACGAAGTGATCGAGCCAAAATTCACTCGGCCCAAGCTGATCCGTGCACTGTCGATGCTCAAAAACAAACGCGATACCAATCCGCCAAAGAAACACGGCAACATTCCACTCTAGGCGAACGCAATGCACACCGACTTTCCGCATCGCCCGACCCGGGCCGAGATCGATTTGGACGCACTCGCATTTAACATGCAATCTGTGAGACGATTCCTCGGGGAAAACGTTGATTGCATGGCGGTAGTCAAGGCCAATGCGTACGGCCACGGGGCTATCGAATGCAGCCGCCGCCTCAAAGCCGAGAGTGTAAAATGGCTGGCCGTTGCGACCGTGGAAGAAGGCGTCGAGCTTCGCGAGGCTGGCATTGATGGGCCAATCCTGATTCTCGGCGGCTTTTGGCAAGGTCAGGAAGAGAGCGTACTTCGACATGATCTAACGCCCGCAATATCGACCTTGAATCAGGCCGAGCGACTTGACGCCGCGGCGGCGGGTTCGGACTCGAGGCCGAATGTTCACATCAAGATCGATACGGGAATGGGACGTATTGGTTTTCGCTATCAGGACGTGGCGAAGATCGTAGATCGTTTTGTCGCATTCAGAAATCTTGAGGTCGAAGGCCTGATGAGTCATTTTGCGGTTGCCGACGATCTGAATTCTGATTTCTCGCAGCGGCAACTTGCGAGATTCGCTGAATGTGTCGATGCGTTTCGCTCGAAAGGAATCGAACCGCAGTATATCGACATGGCAAATTCCCCTGGGACGGTTGCTATCGCCGAATCTCGTTTTCGTCTCGTCCGGCTCGGCGGCGTGATATACGGACTTGGCGGCGATGTACTGCCCGCTGGGATCGAGACGCCGGAACTGCGTCCGGTCATGAGCGTCCGTTCGAAGATCGGTATGATCAAACCCATCGAGAAAGGCGAGAGCGTCGGCTATGGCCGTACATTCATCGCCGACCGCGATATGAGAATTGCAACTGTGCCGATCGGTTATCACGACGGCTTTCGCCGTGCGTTGTCCAATCGCGGACGGATGATCGTTCGCGGCAAATACGCGCCGGTAATCGGCCGCGTCTCGATGGATTGGACGACCGTCGACGTCACCGAAATTCCAAACGCGACGGTCGGCGACGAGGTCACGATCATAGGCACCGATGGCGACGCCCGAATCCTCGCCGAAGACCTCTCTAGCATCGTCGACACCATCTCGTACGAAATAACTTGCGGTATCGGCCCGCGTGTGCCCAGAATCTATCTTGGAGGAAAAACTAGATGAACTATCCGCTCCAGTTGTCATTCAAACTACTGGCCATTGCCAGTCAGATATACGTTCGCGATGCGAACGGCCAGCTTCTCGGCTATGTGAAGCAAAAGCTCTTCAAGTTCAAAGAAGACATCAACGTCTTCGCCGACGAGGCGCAGACGCAACATCTCTACAACATCAAAGCCGACCGCGTGATCGATTTCTCTGCGAAATATAATTTCACCGCCGCCAACGGCCAGCCGCTCGGTTCGATCAAACGCAAAGGCATGCGCTCGATCCTCAAGGCAAACTACGAGGTCTACGACGAACGCGAATCTCAGGTCTACTTTATCCACGAAGAAAACGCGTGGATTAAAGTAGTCGACTCGCTACTCGGCGAAATTCCCGTCCTCGGAATGTTCACCGGATACCTCTTCAATCCCGCATATATCGTCGAGCGGATGGACGGCACTCAGGTCGCACGGCTTAAAAAGCAGCCCGCGTTTTTCGAAGGCGTGTTCCAGCTCGAGCCGCTGACGCAGATCGCTACGGAAGAGGAAGCTCGCATGCTCTTGGCCGTGCTTGCAATGACGTTGCTCGAACGTGCACGCGGATAAAGTATATTAGGAAACATGGCTCTCTCTCGCCTTCGTGATTTTCAATGGAAACAATTCGTAATGGGATTGTATTCCAAGATGATCGACAACGATATATTTAGCCACGCGGCGCAGGTCGCGTTTTACTTTTCGTTTGCCCTCTTTCCTCTGCTGTATTTTCTGGTCAGCATATTCGGCATCGTTCTTGAATCTTCGCAGGGCCTGCGCGATGAATTATTCACGTATCTGCGGCAGATAATGCCGTGGTCGGTTTTTGAACTGGCGCGAAAGACGGTCGACGAGATCGTTGAAAACAGTAGCAAGGGAAAGGCAACGCTTAGTCTTGCGGTGGCGCTTTGGTCGGCATCTGCCGGCGTGGACGCGATCAGAAATTCGCTCAACTCGATCTACGGTTTGAAGGAAAGGCGTCAGTTCTGGCGAACAAAGCTCGAGTCGCTCGCCATCACACTCGTCGTCACGATACTCGCGGGGCTGATGCTCGCGATCGTTTTCTACGGATGGCAGCTATTCCAACGCGGTCTCTTTGCGATCGGGTTCGAGGTGACCTCGCCGCTGATACTGGTTTCGGTGCAATGGCTCTCGACCTTGATCGTAATGCTGATCGCCTGTGAGGTGATCTACAATTTCCTGCCCGACTTCAAAAAGTTTCGCTGGGTTTGGATCACTCCGGGCTCGATCGTTGCGATCCTGCTGTGGATCTTGCTGACTGTCGCGTTTCGCACGTACCTGGGTTATTTTAATACGTATAACAGGGCGTACGGTTCGCTGGGTGCGGTCATTATAATGATGCTCTGGCTGTATCTGACGGCGATGGCCCTGATGATCGGCGGGGCGATCAACTCCGTCATAAACCAAATGCACGACGACCGGACGCCGGCCGAGAATCCCGACCCGCTCGGCGTCACAGATTGAACGCCGCTGAAAACTTTATGTCCTTAATGCTCCAAGAGATCGCTGAGCAGCCTGAGGCTCTCGAACGCACGCTGGCCGCCGAACGCGAAAAGTACGCCAGCCTCGGCAAATTCCTCCGCGGACGCGATATCGATCTGATCGTGATCGTCGCACGCGGCAGTTCGGATAATGCATCGCTGTTTGGGCGTTATCTGATCGAGGTGACGACTGGTATTCCGGTGTCGCTGTCGGCGCCGTCGGTGTACACGCTCTACGACGCGAAGATCGATCTCAAACGCGCCCTCGTCATCGGTGTCTCGCAATCCGGCGAAGGCTCCGACATCAACATGGTGCTCGAAAAGGCCAAGGCGACCGGAGCCTACACGCTCGCGATCACCAACGAAGCGGCCTCGACAATGGCGTCGATCGCCGAC
>JANNWQ010000205.1:0-5352 GCA_031408595.1 Acidobacteriota bacterium
CGAACAGAATGCTCCCGACCCTGAAGGGGTCGAACACTTCAACATCAGATTTTTCTTTTTAATATATTTCAGGTTAATGATATATTCCGAAAGTATGCCAAGCGTGGAAACAATCTATCAAGAATTGGTAATGCCGTTGCCAGTCAGTGACCAGGTGCGGCTAGCCGAGATGATCATCGAACGAACGCCTAAAGCGTCGGAAAATCCTAAACGGCGATCCGTACTGCAGATGATAGAGTCGTATCATGAAAAGAAACTCGGCCGCACCGCCGCCGAGATCGACGAATCCATCAGAACGGAGCGTGATTCGTGGGACGATTAGATTTTGCACGCGGCACGAGACCAACCAAAAGCCTCGTCGAGTGATCGGCGAGGCTTTTATTTTTTTGTCATTTGATATAGCCTATTCGGCGATGACAGACAATTTATCTCCTGAATTGGTACGAGCACGCGTCTCGATATCTCAACGAATTGTGCCGGTCGCGTCATTCGCCCTTACTGCTATTGGCGGAATGTTGGGCGCGTGGTGGATGCTGCAACTATTCCGACGACTCCGAACCGATGACAAGGTAACGGTTAAAATTTTGCTGGGCGAACTCGGTGCGATCGGTCAGTCCGTTGGCCTCATTTATGTCCTGGCGGTATTCGTCGGCCTTGTCGCCATAATCGTCGCATTTATGCGGTCTGACGAGGACGAGGCGACTCTTCCGGGCATCGCGTATCTTGCTGGTTTTCCATGCCTTATTTCGCCAGGACTCACAGCATATGCAATGTATATGGCAATTGCCGTTTTCCACATTCCCGGTAAGGTCGATTTCACAAAGGCCGGGGCGCAGATCGCCGAAGTAATAGTCGCCTCGCTCTTTGCGGGGATTCCTGCATTGATCATCCTACTACCTTTAGCCTTCCTGCCATTTACGGCCCGAGTCGGGAAACGATCTTCACCGCAAATTTGTATTGGTCTTGTGCTCGTAGGAATCGTAATTTTAACTGCGGTATCTTTCTGGCTTGTAGGATATTCTCTGGAACCGACAATCCCTATAACCGGTTAGCTGAGTGGAACGCTGGAACACATGGAACCTATGGAACAACATTTTCATCTTGATTTCTATCGTCACATCTTCTATATTATGGCTAGGCTGGCTAAGCTAGTTTAGAGGTTACTCAGATGAAACAGGTCTCAATTTTCGAAGGGAAAAATAAATTTAGCGAGCTCGTCGCGAATGCGGCGAAGGGCGAACCGCAGTTGATCACCAAGAATGGCACTGCGACGGCGGTTGTCATTTCGTTCACCGAGTACAAGCGGCTGACGGCTAAGAAAGAATCGCTCGGGGAATTCTTACGGAACAGTCCGCTGCGCGGTATCGGTGACGAACTCGACCTTACCCGGGATAAGGATATGGGACGGCCTACCATCGACTTTAATAGCAGTGAATTCACCGGGAAACTCGACAAGTGAATTACCTACTCGACACTTGCGTTCTCTCGGAATACAAGAAGCCGGACCCGTCCGCCGAAGTCCTTGCCTGGCTGGATGAGCAATCGGACGATTCGCTCTATATTAGTGTGCTGACGATCGGTGAGATGGACAAGGGCATCTTCAAAATGCCGACGTCGAAACGTAAGACAAACCTCGCCGCTTTCGTAGAAATACTGATCGCCAGGTTTGACCGTAGAGTTCTGGATCTGGACACCGCTGCACTTCGCCGCTGGGGTGTGATGATCGCTGATCTCGAATCCAAAGGCCGCCCCATGCCCGTCATCGATTCTCTAATGGCCGCAACAGCACTCGCCCGCGACCTAACCTTAGTTACCCGAAATACTCAAGACTTCGCACACACAGGCGTTAAGATATTCGATCCATGGGGGCGATGATCCGGGCCGTCTCATTTTGCATTCTACATTTTGCATTTTGCATTGCCCTCCGCCGCCCGCCTCAACGGCCAAAAAGACGTCGATTCGGTTGTTTGCGTAATTACGGCCATCGGGCTACAATTTCGCGTTCATATTTAGATGTCGTCCTAAAACTCATTGACAAACCCAACCGCTTAGGTTTAGCATCAAAGATGTTGACAGGGCGGTTGCTGACTTTTTTGTATGGCCGCCAAAAAGATCCAGGGTGTTCGATTTAACATCTATTCGAATGACCACGATCCGCCGCACGTTGATGCGGAAATCGATGGCATGAAGATGAAGATCTTTTTTGGCACTGCCGGCGAACCGCCGCAGATCGGACGAATGAATCCTCGGATCAAAAGAAATGATGCAAATCGAGCTTTCCGCATCTTTCTCGATAATGAAGAGTCGCTAAGAGATCTATATAAAGAAGTCCATGGCAAAGCTGATAAATAATAAATGGGTCTTCACCGATGACGAGATCGATGAGCAGATAGCACGCGCCCATGAGAAATACGACGATTATGTCAAAGACAAACCCGTGGCGACTAGCTTTAAGTTCGATGCCAGAACCCGCATTCTGTCGATCCGTGCCAATGACGGTTCGCGGATCGATTTTCCGGTTTCGAAGATCAAGGAATTACAAAACGCGACCGATAAAGAGATCCGGAGCGGGTACATTACGAAAGCAGGTGACGCTATTCATTGGGACGAATTCGACGCCCACTACACCGTCGCCGGGCTGGCCGCGAATATCTTCGGCACAAAGGAATGGATGCGCGAACTCGCTAAAATAGGCGGCAGCAAAACCTCACCCGCCAAAGCCAAAGCCGCCCGCCTCAACGGCCAAAAAGGCGGCCGCCCCGCTCGGGTTTCTTAAGCAGGCATTGATCAATAAAAAAGCCTCGTCGAGCAATCGACGAGGCTTTTTCATAAGTCCAATAGGTCATATCGGTCCTATACGACCTATTTCTTTTTCTTCTTCTGCTCATCACGCCGGTTGAGTCTCGCCTTGAACATATTCTCCTTCAACCCGCCTTTCTCAAGGAAATCTTCTTCAAGCCGCTTGATCAGTTTGTCGAGCAGATAGTTTGTCTGGTGGATCAGGCAGATTATTATGTTTGCGACGACCTCGGGTGGGCGAGTTTCTATATAGGTCCTATAGGATTCATACGACGAATTCTTCTCTGCTCCGAGCTTTCTGACGAACAAGGCTTCACGCGAATTCTTATCCCACAGCACCGCTTGGCGAACTCTCAAAAAATCACGATAGTCTTCCAACAGTTCTTCGAGACTCGCGCGTCCGACATTTACCAGCTTGATCTCAGTCTCCCGCGAAGTCCCACTCGCTTGGCTGCCCTCAAGAATATTCTGCTTCCCCGAACGCGCCGCCTGTACCATCTGATCCCGCGTCCGCGAAAACTTATCGACGTACCGCTCGCAGAAATACACCGTCGCATCATAAACGATCCGTGCCTTCTGAAACGACAACAAATTCTCATACCCGCCATGCGGCGGAATAAAACCTTCGCTCACACGCCCAGTATACTTATCCCCAACCCCGAGGCAAGCTCCAACTCTCCAATTCCCACGATCCGCCCCATCAGTCCCATTCGTCGCATCTGCCGCGCCCTCCTGCGACGCGATATCGGTCCGGCTCGTGATCCTGATAAAATCTGATCAATGTACGTCCGCGACAAGCGTTCACCCGTTCCAAAAAATGAGGCTGTCTCGCGGGTGATGAGCGCGAATCGGGCTAAAATAGCTCCCCTCCTGCCTGAGGAGGGGTGGCAGCGTTTCGCTGACGGGGTGGCGGGAGTGCCCGAACTCCAACTCCGTAAAGCCCTCTGGCACGCCGGACTAAAAGGCTATCGACTCCACCACGAACCCATCCCCGGCCGCCCGGACATAAGCTTCGTCGGCAAAAAGCTCGCCATCTTCGTCCACGGCTGCTTCTGGCACCGCTGTCCGCGTTGCAATTACGGCATGCCAAAAAACAATAGTGAATATTGGAGAATCAAATTTGAGAGGAACATTGCGAGGGATGAGAAGCATCGCATTGAACTCGGGAGACAAGGATGAAACGTCCTGACCGTGTGGGAATGTCAGTTAATCAAGATTGATTCGATCGCTCGCGAAATCAAGATTAAACTTCGAAGGCGCTAATCATACATAATGATTCAGCACGTCATGAAGGTCACGATCTCCGAATTTTTCCTTCCATTGCACAAGCAACATACAAAGCTTCGTTTCAATCAAGGAAGTAAAAGGCTCTTTTAGCACTCCCGCCGACGCCTTATCTAACAATTCGAATACTTTAAGGTGGTAGTCGCTCTCTTCACTGACAAATTCCCAAAGTTCTCGACCGATGAGAGTCGCTGCCGCAAAATCGGGGACGCCACGGCTTATCTGCTGAGAAATCATTTCCCGGGTTCCATAAGTCATGCCAAGGAGGATTTTCACGTCCGGCTGGTTCGTCTGATAGTCCTGGATCACTTCACCGAAGCTACCTACCATGTCAACATTCATTGTATTTGGGCCACTCTTGATTTGAAGGTGGTACTCAGTACCATCGCGCTCCTTCTTTATATCGGGGCGCCTGCCAGATCGTCCGCCACCGAAAATGCGAATCTTTTCTGCACCTGAGTGAACTAAGAGAGCCTCGACAACCGTTCCCCAACTGGTCACAACCGAGCGAGTCACCGACTGATATAGATTGAACCTAAGAACCTGTTCGGGTGAGTTTAGCTCAAGGGCTATCGCGAGGAAGGGGTTTATCTCCAAATGGTCGAGATGTAATTCATCTAGCCGTTTCACAACCGCAACTAGAAACTCCTGTCCAATCAAAAAACTCCATGCATGTCGAACATCGTCGAAGCCTAAAAAGGGTTCGCGAACGTCAATAATTCGATTTATAGCGTCATCCGTTAGGTACGGTTTGTTATTGCTTCGACGTATCGCTTGAAAACGAACTAAGTCCGCTTCTAAAAACTCGACCAGATCACTATTGAAGTCTGCGGATATGGCACCGGCGATTGCCTTGCCGATACCCTCCACTTTTCGACAAACGTACGCAATGAATTCGTCAACATCATCATCTATTGTAGCGGCGGCCATATAGTCTGCATTATCTATTGACTTGCGACTTTTCGCAAAAGTATCTATCATAAGGGTACCTGCCACAGGTTTCGGGCAGGAAACCTGTGATGAGTACCGAATTAACGATTAAAGAAGCATCCGAAAGGCTCAACGTGACTGAACAACGGGTGCGAACTCTGTGTAGAGAACGAATTCTCGATTGCAGACGAATTGGAACTAATTGGCTGGTAAGCGAAGACAGTCTTGATCGGTTTTCCCTTTCGAACGGTCATCGCCTCGTGGAAGATCACCCAGCGGCCAAGCCTACTGGAAAGGCGAAAACGGCTCTGAGTTTTTTTTCGGGAGCTATGGGCCTCG
>JANNWQ010000206.1:0-6373 GCA_031408595.1 Acidobacteriota bacterium
GTTGTACAAACCCGCCGGTATGCGGCGGGGCTTGATCCGTTGACCGATGCCGGTGGGCCGACTGTGGCGGCGGATGAGCCGTTGCGTGCACGTCTTGGCGGGTCGTTGTTCGGTGTAAAGGTTGAGGCGACGGTTGATGTGCAGGGCTTGCTACGGTTGGAGGAGGGCAAGGACGGGTCGATGGAGGTTGTGCTGGAATCGGGGACGGATGTTGCGGCGGTGAGTTTTGGGCTGCGGTACGATCCGGCTTTGGGGAGGCCTTTGGTTTCGGCAGGGGAACTTGCGGACGGGGCGGTATTGACGGTAAATGATACGGTCGCGGGGGAACTCACGGTGCTGATCGATTCGGACAGGCCACTTGGGAAGTCGTTGCGCCTTGTGTCGATAGCGTTTGAGAAGGGTTCGACGGGTCGGTCGGTCGAGTTTGACGGTGCGGCGAGTTTGTCGGATGGAAACGGGAATGCGGTGCCGGTGGAGTGGATGCGCGGTAAATAATTAGCAGGCCGCTTTAGCTGCCTTCCCGCGGAGCGGCAAATAGCCACGCCGTTAACGGCGTGGGCCGGGTTGCGAAAAGAAGTTATAGGGCTTGGCGTCACGGAACTGTTTGCTTTAGCTTGTGTTCGTGCTTCAACTCGCTTCTCGTTCATCCTTCTCAATAACGTATTTCTCGAACCATATGGGAACGATTGAACTTCTGTACTCTAGGAAGGAACCATCTGTTATCTCCGCAAACCATGTAGGACTCGTCCCGGAGTTGTCGAAAATATAAGCACGGTCGACCGCCCCAATCGCTTTCAGCAGATTACTCAGCGACTTATAGTACCGATCTTCGATCTTACCAGGCTCGACATTATGCCCACCCTGACTAACCCGGTTTTCAACTCGCTTTTTATTGATCTCGGGACTTTCTGTCGCAACATAGTAGAGATATGTCCGGTAACCGGCTGCCTTTGCTCTTTTGAGTAGATCTATCTTACCGGGATATGACATCACCGTCTCTAGCGTGAAAGTTTTACGAGTCTCGATCAACTTTTCATGAAGCAGGTCCGCGATAGGAGATGCAAAGTAAGGAGCTAGACCGGGATCGGGGAAATAAAGAGAGTTCGAGGAGAACCGGAGATCATCTATCCTATCCAAAAGGCCATGTTTAGCGAGGACTCCAGAACCTCTTAGTAGGGCAAATACCTCGCGTTCGGTAACTTTTATTCGATACTTACTGAAGTCAAGCCTAAGATTAGCTGAAGCCAGAATTTGTTTCCCTATCTCGTCCGGGTTGACATATATCCCAAATATTCGCGGGAGCGTCTTAGCCACCTTCGCCTTGATAAAACTTTTGCCGGAGCCGTTTGGTCCCGCAAACATTCTTAGTCTCGGTATAGTCACGCCTTAGCAGATTTGAGGATCAGCTTAGATCCACTTTTGACCCGTATTTGCGGCCCGATCTTCTTAACCATCGAACTCTTGCCTCCGGCTTCGATGCGTCTCAACTCACCGTCTTTATAGACCAAGACACTACCAACTTTCAGAGCTCGCCTAAACGCCTCACCGTTTGGGGCGGTAGCAAGTTTCGGTATCTGGGCTTCTCGGGCTGTCAGTGCATGTTTCTTACTAGTCATAACAACATCTAATATACAATTCTATTCATAACTTGTCAGCCTCTGATTATGGCGCCGGATATGTCACCCGTCGCTGACGCGACGCGGAGGATTTTTCTTTACTCTTTCCGTGGGTTTTCACCCACGGTTACACTTATTTGATCGCTATGCGATCTGGCAGAGCATCTTCACGCACGGCGGCACGTTTGACCGGCTTTCGGCGGCGGGTGATTGGGATGGTGCGTTTTAGGTCTAGGATGAGGCGGCCTTCGTGGGTGATCTGGGGGTTAACGAATTTTTGGGTGGTGCGGACAGTGAAGTGGTTGTCGCGGCAGAATGAGGCGGCGGGGATCTCGTAGCTGCCTCGGCGTTTGGTTACGGGGAAGGCTCCGGTTGTGCCGGGGTTTGCGGATTCGATGGCGATCTTTGAGACTTGGCGGTTGAAGTAGAGCAGGACCTCTGCGGGCGAGCCGATGAGGCGGTAGAGATTGGCGTTTAGCAGGATGCGGCGTTTTGGGCCGATCGTGGCGTGAAGGCGGGTCGTCACCGACCGATCAGGCCCGCCGTAGTGGCGCTCCCACCTATTGTCGAGCGGAAACCGCAGGCGGAGCACATTTGATCTGATCTCGGGAGCGGACATAATGTTGCATAGATAGCACAAAGTTGCAAAAATGTCAAAATGTCTAAGGGTGCGGGCGGTGCGGTTTGGCGAACAAGTTGTGTCGGACTGACACGCTCTGCCAATATGCCGGGAACGCAGGCGCCCTCGCCTGCAATGGGTGAGGCTTCCTCCACCCCTCGTTCTGGCCTGGCAATACGCGGCCAGTGCTAAAGCCACGTAAGGAGGGGAGCTTAAATAACGACGTGGCGTTCGTCTAGTTCGACGATGAGGGTGCCGCCGGTGGTGTTGTCGCCCGGGTCGGTGATATGGAAGGGGTCGTAGGATGCAGGTTCGGCGATCTGCACGGGGCGGCCGATGTTGTGTGTCAGGGCGAACTTTTTGCGGCTTTGTTTGCGCTCGTACATGATCTTGTCGGCGGCGACGATCATTTGGTCGAATGTCTGGCCGTGAACCGGATAGCCGGACGAGCCGAGGCTGACGCCGACTGACGTTGTTCGGTCGTTACCGACATTTAGCTTAAAGTCGCGGACGGCGGCCTCGATGCGGTCGCAGAGATCGATGACATCCTCAGGCGCGGCGTCCGGGACGAGGGCGACGAATTCGTCACCGCCATAGCGTGCGAGGAAATCGTAATCGCGAAGCTGTTCGTTGATAACGCGGCTGATCTCACGCAGCATCGCGTCGCCCGCTTTGTGGCCGTACGAGTCGTTCACGGCCTTAAATCCGTCGAGATCGAGCATCAGGAGCTGGAAATTATTCCCGCTGCGGCTCGCTCGAGCAACTTCCTTTTCAAACTGTATCTGCAAACTGCGAGCATTCGGCAAACCGGTCATCGGGTCGGTCATGGCGTGTGTCGTCGCCTCGGTATGCTTGAGCGATTTGCCGATGGCCTCGGCGGCGATGCGCGAGATGGTCTCGAGAATGCGAATGTGCTCTTCGGCGTACTCGGCGAGGTCGTTTGAATATATCGTGACGGCGCCGACAAGTTCCTGCTCGTCCTCGGCGATCAGCGGCACGGATGCCATCGTGCGATATTGGCCCGTGAGATCGACCTGGGAATAGGCGAAATCGAGATCGGGATCGACGTTCTGCACCCTCTGGCGAACTTTAAGAGCATAACCGGTCGCACCCTGGCCGACCTTCACACGACGGCCGG
Source organism: Acidobacteriota bacterium (assembly GCA_031408595.1). Taxonomy (GTDB): domain Bacteria; phylum Acidobacteriota; class Blastocatellia; order Pyrinomonadales; family Pyrinomonadaceae; genus OLB17. The sequence goes on from JANNWQ010000206.1 coordinate 3,374, forward strand.
CGAGCAGATCTTTGTTCTCGCCCTCGACGTGAGCGGCGGTTGCCCATTGGCGGCCGGGATTTAGAAGATAGAGACTGCAGGTGGTGAAGGGCACGAGTTCGCCGACCTTCTTGGCAAAGAGGTCGAGCGTTTCCTCTAAATTAACCGCCGAGCTAAATTCGCGGGCCATCTCGTAGAGGCTAAAGACCTCACGATTAGCACGCTTGATCTGCTCGACGTAATTGCCGTTGCTGGCCGTCGTGCTGACCATCTCCGAATCCTCATAACTTAGACCGGCTGCGTCGATCTCAGCCTCAAGCGTCGTCAGATTACGCATCAGCAAACTTACGATCGCCGGGTCAAAACGCGTCCCGGATTCGGCCTGGACGATCTGGCGTGCTTTCTCGCGGGTCAATGCCGGCCGATACGGCCGAGCTCCACGAAGCGTATCAAATCCATCGGCAACACACAGAATGCGGGCCGTCAGCGGTATCTTGTCTCCGATAAGGCCGTCGGGATAGCCGGTTCCGTCCCAGTGTTCGTGATGGTGACGGACGGTAGGGACGACAGGCGTCGTGAATCCAACTTTTTCGAGAATCGAGGCTCCAACTTTCGGGTGGATCTTGGTTTTCTCAAGCTCCGCCGGCGTCAGTTTTTCGGGCTTGTTAAGGATATGGTCGGGGATCGCGAGTTTGCCGATGTCGTGGAGCAATGCACCGGTGCGAAGCGCATCGATGTCGCTCTCGCCCAGACCAAGCAGCCGGCCGAGGCCGACCGCGTAAATTTGCGTCCTGCGAACATGGCCCGCACCGACTTGATCACGGGCATCGATAGCGGTAGCCAGAGCCTCGACGGTCGCGAGGTGAAGGCGGCTAGCCTCAGAGATCTCACCCGTTTTTTCCGCGAGGCTCGCGACATGAATCCGATATCCCACAAATGTAGCAATCGCTACGGGTACGAGAACAAACGCGAACGCAGTTCCAAAAAAATAGAATGACCATGCGAAGAATGGAACGCCGATCGCGATGGCCGCGATTACGGTGGTCTTCGAGGAACTGGGGCTGAGTCCTGACATAGTCTTTATCGAGTAAGCGGCCGGCATAGCCGCGAGGTCATCGTGCATGACCCACGCGGATATATAATCAAACGCCGTGCCACGAAAGGAAGTGTAAATTGCTGTGAAATTAGGGCTTTAGTTGGGAAGAGGAGTGTTTGTCGATCAATATGACAGACCAGACTGACCGACTGGCGTTCAGAGTGACCGATACAACTTTGCAAATGGATCAATACCGATCGTCGTCATGATCATAACTGCCAAAATCATCCGAGCCCTTATAACCGTCGTCATCCGACTCTTCTTTCAGATCAAGCTCGATCGGGTCGAGGCCGACGATGGTGAGCCTCGAACCGCATTCGTCGCAAGACACACTGTCGCCTTGTTCGGTCTCGGCGTCGACAAAAACTTCTTCGCTGCACTCTGGACAAATCGATGTTGGCATTAGTTAGGCTCTCCGTTTAACCGTGTCGCTGATATGGGACGCGACACGACTATCAAACAATCTAACTTGAACACAGACATTTTGGCAAGAACAATACACTAAATTTGCGTCCCTTTCTGCAAATAAAAAATATCTTGCAATAAACAATGTTAATCGTTTACCATTGATTTGGCTTCCACCACTCGTCGTCCCACTGTAGCCGCTCTCACAACGTTACTCGACAACTTAGCAGTAATCTCTCCGCCTCGACGATATGGAATCGAAGATAGGCCTGCTCATCCAGTTAGCTGGGGTCTCGCTGATCACATTACTAACGCTTTTCCTGCGACGTTCGATTAACGTCGTTGCACTCAAGCATTGGACAAATGCGTGGCTGTTCCTTTCGTTCGCACTCTTCTGTTTGCGGCTCGCATTTAGCTATGAGCAGTATTCGGCGCAACTGTTTAGCCTGTATTTCCTGACCGAGTACGTTTTCGGGTTTCTCCTTGTGGCGGGCTGTCGCAGTCTGGTCGGGAACGACGAGATGCCAATGCGGCATGAGCTTCTGCTTTTCCCGTTCATCCTTATAGCGTTTGGATTGCCGTTCCTCGGCGATGATTTCAACCTGGTCTTTAATGTTCACTCGCTGATCCTGTCGGGCTTTTTTATGATGGCCTTCGTCGCTTTGTGGCGGGTTAAGCTAAGAACCTTTGGCTGGAAAGTGATGCTGCTGGCGTTGGGATTGCTGGCGCTAAATTTGATGCAGTATTTTGCAGTCTTTACGGCCAGGCAGTATCTGCTCGTCGATTTTGACTATCTAAAGTACAACTCGGTGATCGACCTTGTGCTACAGATCTTACTTGGATTTGGCATGGTCATCGTTCTGCTGGAACAAGTGTTGAACGATGCGAAGATAGCAAATGAAAAGCTCCAAATAGCACACAAAAAACTTGAGGAGCTCGCCCACGTCGATCCGCTGACCACCGCTCTTAATCGCCACGCATTCCACGGCTATCTAAAACGCAAGGGAGATGAGAATCAGGCTGTCTCGGGCTGCCTCGGTTTCTTTGATATCGATAATCTAAAGACCATAAATGACGTACATGGACATGCCGTTGGCGATATCGTTATTCGTGCTGTTGTAAGGGCGATCCGCGAGATCGTTCGTGGCGAAGACCTGGTATTTCGCTGGGGCGGTGACGAATTCTTTGTGATCATGATCGGCTTTGATGCCGCGACCGCAAATGAACGAATGAAGAGAATGGAACGCCTGCTGTCCGCTGTTCGGATCGACAGCCTCGGATACCCGATCCAGGTCGGCGTGTCGTACGCTTTCGAAGATTTTGCTTCGCTCAGCGATCTCGACGCGACAATCAAAGCGGCCGATGAAGGTATGTACCGGCAAAAACAAATACGAAAAGATCGTATCAACGCGAACAAAAACTCATTGCAAAATGCAGAAAGTCAGGTTGGCGTTCTTGCCAGCCGCTAAGATAACGATAAATAAACAAATGCCGGGCTGATCATATTCGATCACGGGGAT
>JANNWQ010000207.1:0-5935 GCA_031408595.1 Acidobacteriota bacterium
GTTGCAGGTTCGGATGAGATTTCGAACGGTCGATTTATCCTTAACAACCTTGATGTACTCCTCGATATTCGAGAAATGCGGCAGGCCGTAGCTTAGATTCGTGATAGCGGTAATTCCGCCAAATCCATCGATCGAGCCTTCTTTTTTGAGCTCTTCGCCGATCAGGATCGGGTCGATCTGCGTCTGTTTTTCGAACAAGGCGATCATCGCGGCAAAGACACGTCGATTGAGCGGCGAATAAAAATCCTCAGGCTTTAGATGCTCGACAGCCTGTGCGATCACGGCGTTGTCGAGCAGGATCGCACCCAAAATTACACGCTCGCTATCCTCGCTTGAGGGTAGCGGCTTTTCGAGATACTGATCTCGTCGATTGTCTGGAAAAACACTTGCCATTTGCTGAAAATATGTTGTAGAGAGAAGCTAATTTTAGCCACAAAAAATGGCCTTGTCGAAAGGCCAAAAGCGAAAGTCTCTAAGGTCAAATAATGCCGCAATTTAGACGGCAGAAAGAGATCTAACCACGAAAAAACACGAACGAACACGAACTATATTTCGTGATCATTCGTGTCAATTCGCGGTTCAAAAACCTAAGCGGCTTCTTCTTCAGTGGCCGGAGCTTCCTCTGCGACTGGTTCTTCAACCGCCGGAGCAGCTTCTTCCGCGACCGGAGCCGCAGCTTCGACCGGGGCCGCTTTCTTCGCTTCCTCTTTTTTCACCGGCATTTCGCCGCCTTCACCTGTTACCGTAACAGGAACTTCGAGCGTGACTTCGCGGTGAAGTTTGACTTTGACCGTGTATTCGCCGGTTTCCTTGATCGCGTCTTTGAGAACGATCTTGCGGCGGTCGATCTCGTAGCCTTTGGCCTGGAGAGCCTCGGCGATATCCATCGAGGTGACCGATCCGAACAGCGTTCCGTGCTCGCCGGCCTTACGCTCAAATGTAAGAGAGATGGTCGTCATCTGCTCGAGCTGTGCCTCGGCAGTAGCCTTGTCGATCGCAGCCTTCTTAAGAAGCGCAGTGCGTTCCTGCTCGATCTGTTTAATGTTGCCTTTGGTCGCGAGCGTCGCAAAACCCTGCGGCAGCAGGTAGTTGCGTGCAAAACCGGCCTTGACCTTGACGATCTCGCCGCGTCCGCCGACATGCTCCATGTCCTCGCGTAGTAGTACTGTTGTGTTTGCCATAATAGTAGTTGTCAGTGGTCGGTGGTCAGTAGTCAGCACTTCCAACCGAGCAGTTATTTCCTATGAGTCGGCCACCGGTCTGCCGTCTGAGGTTGGAGGATTTCGAAATCCTACTGACCACTGACTACTGACCACTGACCACTCCCCTAGTCCGCCACGAACGGCAGCATTGCCATTGAGCGTGCGCGTTTGATCGCCTTTGCAATGCGGCGTTGATCTTTTGCGGTGATGCCCGAGATGCGTCTCGGCATGATCTTGCCTCTCTCAGGCACGAACTGCCTCAGCAGGTCGATATCTTTCCAATCGACATAATCCGGTATGACCTGACGCGACCGGCGACGCTGGTATCGCTTCGGGCGATCGCCAATTACCTCTTCATCGAGGTTCATATCCCGGTCATTCAATACTTCCATTTCTTTATCTGCCATAAAATTCTCCTGGTGAACAGTGAACGATGAACAGTAAACAGCAAAAGAACCGGTCCCTGTTTACCGTTTACGGTTGACTATACCTCTGCCGGTGCCTCTACCGTTTCTGCTGCCGGCGGTGCGTTGCGAAACGCAGCACGTTTCGCCGAGCGGGCCTCGCGTTTTTCGGTACGTTTGGCTGCGGTCTTGCGGTCTTCGTCGACGCGAACGGTGATGTAGCGCATGATCATGTCGTTGACGCGCATACGGCGTTCGAGCTCCATGATCTCCTGGCCGGTGCCTTCGATCTCGAGCAGAACGTAGTAGCCCTCGTACTTCTTCTGGATCGGATACGCCATCGTCTTCATACCGATCTCATTAGTATTGATGAGCGTGCCGCCTTCTTTCTCGATCAACTTAACTACGCCCTCGTTGAGCTTTTCGATCTTATCGGCCGCTGTGTCCGGATCGATAATGTACATTACTTCGTATGTTCTATTTGCCATAAATGCTTCCTTCGGTAGCGGTGAACAGTGAATGGTGAATAGTAAATAGTGAAAAACTCATTCACGTCCGTCACTATTTACTATTCACAATTCACCATTCACTAATTAAACTTCGCCATCGCTGCCTCTGCTCCATCTCTAATGATGGTCTCGATCGCATCGGCGGCCGTTTCTAATATCTTTTCAACCGCTTCGAGTTCTCCTTTTGAGAAGTTCTCCAAAACGAATCTCGCTGCATCCCTAATCGGGTGCTCGGGTTGTATCCCGATTCGCAACCGAATAAATTCCTGCGTTTTCAAACAATCGATGATCGATCTCAGGCCGTTCTGCCCGCCGTGCGTCCCTTTTGGACGAATTCGCATCGTGCCAAATGGCAGGGCGAGGTCGTCCGAGATCACGATGAGCTTTGCGACATCGCGGTTATCTTTTGTAAGTAAACCGCTAACAGCCCCGCCGCTTAGATTCATGTACGTCTGCGGCTTGACAAGCTCGATCACCTGTCTGTCAAATTCGGCTCTGCCGATCAGCGAACGACTTTCGTCGCGTGTGACCCGCGTCTGCCAACGCTGTGCGAGCATATCTACGAGCATAAAGCCGAGATTGTGCCGCGTCTTTGCGTATTCCGGGCCCGGATTTCCGAGTCCGACGACTAACCAATTTTGAGTTCCAACTTCAGTCGGCATAACAACAATTGCAGAGCTAACTGAAGTTGGGACTCGTACACGTTACTCGCCCGCTTCAGGCTCAGCCGGTGCTTCACCGATAACTTCAGGAGCTGCACCTTCTTCGGTCTGGGCTTCGAGAACTTCCTCGCTGACGGTAATGATCGTAGCGACGACTGCTTCCGGCTCAGCGTTCATCTCGATACCTGCACCAACCTTCAGGTCGGAAACGTGGATCGAACCACCGGCAGCGAGATCAGTCACATCGACATCGATCGAATCAGGTGTATTCGCCGGTTCGCAAAGCACTTTGATCTCACGCATCATCTGCGTTAAGACCGCACCTTCGTCCTGCAGCCCAACGGCGTGGCCGGTAAGGTGGATCGGTACGGTCATTTCAATCTTCTCGCCCTTTGCAAAGCGGCGAAGATCGGCGTGGATCATACGGCCATGGACCGCGTGGATCTGACGATCCTGGAAAATAACGTCGTTGATGCCTTCGCCCTCGATATCGAGACCGAAGACGGTATTAACGCCCGTTTCAGTACGCAGGATCCTAGCGAGATCGGCCAACGTCGCGGTAGCCGCAAGACTCTCCGAACCGCCGCCATAGACGATGACCGGGATCTTACCAGCCACACGCAGCCGACGGTTCTCATTCTTACCGCGGGTGTCACGCTTTTCAGCTTTGATAATTACTTTTTCTGCCATAACTTTCCTTGTACAACACGCCTTTCCAGCCTGTTGATCGGAACAGGCTGGAAAGCCTGTTCTACCTAAATAAACAGCGACGAAACACTCGTCTCGTCATGGATCGATCTGATCGCCGAAGCCAGTAGGCCGGCGACGCTTAAAACTTCCAACTGGCCCGATTCGACCAATTTCTGTGCTGCTGCACTTGTTGGGATCGTGTTCGTCACGATCACCTTTTTCAAATGCGAATTCGAAATATTCTCGACTGCGTTACCACTCAGAACGCCGTGCGTAAAACACGCTGAGATCTCGTCGGCACCGGCTTTGTGCAACGCTTCGGCGACCTTACAGATCGTGCCGCCTGTGTCGCACATGTCGTCGATTATCAAACAATTCTTGCCGCGAACATCGCCGACGATGTTCATCACATCAGCTTCGTTAGCACGCTCACGACGTTTGTCGCAGAGAGCAAGGCCGGCGTTCAGGCGTTTGGCGTATGCCCGAGCACGTTCCGCACCGCCGGTATCAGGAGCGACCACGATCAGATTCTCGATCGGATTCGCCTTAAAATACTCGACCACGACCGGAGCGGCGTAAAGGTGATCGACCGGAATATCAAAGAACCCTTGTATCTGCGAAGCGTGCAGGTCGATCGTCAAGACTCGCTGTGCACCGGCTTTTGTGATCAGGTTCGACACGAGCTTTGCCGAGATCGGCACACGCGGACGATCTTTCTTATCAGACCGTGCATAACCGAAATATGGAATGACCGCTGTAACCCTTTCTGCCGAAGCCCGGATAAAAGCGTCGAGCATGATGAGCAATTCCATCAGGTGCTGATCGCCCGGCGGGCATGTCGGCTGCACTATAAATACATCGTGCCCGCGAACATTCTCGCTGATCGAAAAGTTAAACTCGCCATCCGAAAACCGCTCGTTGACGCCTTTCCCGAGCTCAATATCAAGATGGCCGCATATTTCAGACGCCAACGCGCGGTGCGCATTGCCGGAGAAAACTTTTATCTTTCCATTGACGCTCATAGACTGTTGCAGAAGCCCGCACGGAGTAAGGGCATTCTTGCGGTAAAAGATGCCCATACTTCGTGCGGGCTTCTGCAAAAAAACGGACGACCTTAACCATAAGATCGTCCGTTTACTCTTTCTAATTGGCTGGGGCGGGAGGACTCGAACCTACGAATGCCGGATCCAAAGACCGGTGCCTTACCACTTGGCTACGCCCCAATGCGAATTAAAGAAACTAACGGAAACAACCTACCGCCGAAGCGCCTCGCTATATTCATCACGCGAGATGGTTGATACGACAAACTTTCGCCAGGTGATCTCTCGATCAAGGGCTTTTTTAGCAGCTTGCCGTGTCTCTTTTTTGTCAAATACCGCGAAAACGCTTGCCCCGCTGCCGCTCATCGCGGCCGTTACTGCACCAAGTTCGATCAGAGTGTTCTTTACTCTCTCGATCTCCGGATAAGCGGAAAATACGCTTCGCTCAAAATCGTTTATCAATACCGAATGGAGCGGATCAAGTCCGTCAGCATCCTTTCGGCAAACAGGAAGAATACGATTCAAGTCCACATTTGTCAAGGTCGCGGCGTTCAAACCGGCAAAAGCATCGCGTGTCGAGACGTTGACGTCGGGTGTGACGATAAGCATCTCGCCCGCTTCCCTGTCCTCAATCGGGTCGATCAGCTCACCACGGCCAGTCCCGATCGCCGTCCCGCCAGTCAAAAAGAACGGGACATCAGAACCCAACTCCATTGCGATCTTGTTGAGCAAGGGGTCCTCGACCGCGATATTCCAAAGCTTGGTTAGCCCGATCAACGCCACCGCCGCGTTCGAAGAACCGCCACCAAGCCCGCCCGGCGATGGAATCCGCTTCTCCAAATGAATACTCGCTCCGCGACTCAATCCTGCTTCTTGCTGTAAGGCCCTCGCCGCCTTAATTATCAAATTGCGGCCATCCGTAGGAACTGCCGCATCTTCACACGTCAGTTCGAGCGTCTCAGACTCGGCAAAATGCAAGACATCACAAAGCGAAACCGTCTGAAACACCGTAAAAAGCTCGTGGAAACCATCGGCACGGCTGCCCAATACGCGGAGGGCCCAGTTTATTTTGGCGAAAGATGGCAATACGAACGGCTTCATTTCCATCAAGCATAAAATAGAAATTCCGGATTTCCTATGTTCGGAAATCCGGAATACAAAGTTGCAGTTGTTGCAGAAGCCCGCACGAAGTAAGTGCAACCGTCGCCACACGAAGGCCCTTACTTGGTGCGGGCCTCTGCAACTTTACTTTCTAACCAAAAATACCTGCGTAAAATAATAAGCTCCATCCTCGGTGACCGCGACGCCGATGGCGGATTCTTTCCAGTCTGCTGAGAGCATATTGCGGCGGTGCGATGGCGAGTCGAGCCATAGCTGGACCGTGAGCGTGACAGGATCTTGGTAGCCGCGATTAAAGGCAATGTTCTC
>JANNWQ010000208.1:0-13202 GCA_031408595.1 Acidobacteriota bacterium
CTTATCGTTTGCTCCGGGATGATCGATGTGGAGTTCGTTGATATTTTCGAACTTCAGATCTTTGAATTCCGGCAGATCTGCGTCAGAAACGCGGAAATTCTCGAGGGCAAAATCTGATTCGTAAGTGGTCGGTTCGGTTTCGGTCAACATTATTGCGGGGGCTCCATTCATACCTTCGATGCTCGGAAAGATACGCTCGGTTATCTTCTAAATCAGATATTCTAATAGATATCCCAAATGTTATGAATGGCATTCGTAAGTAAATATGGTAATGTCGCTTTAGATTATTAGTTATTTAAGGCCACTAACCTTATGATACTTTGCATATAAGCGAGACCGCTTCGCCGGGAACGCAGCCGTCCCGGCTGCACGTGTCGCACTTGGAAACAAGTTGGGTGGATATTAGCGGTTTTGCAGGCGGGACGCCTGCGGTCCCGGCAATATGATCGACGAAATTGACCGGAAAATACTTACTGAGTTGCAGCTCGACGCTCGTACGAGTTACGCTGAGCTTGGCCGTCGCGTCGGCCTCACGACTCCGGCTGTGATCGAGCGCGTTCGCAAGCTCGAGGACGCGGCGATCATCATTGGTTATCGTGCCGAGATCGACACGGCGAAGGTTGGGCTGCCGATAATGGCATTTGTACGGATGAGCATCACAGGCGTCGATTACAGCCACATTATCGAGGTCGCACAAGAATCGAACGAAGTGCTCGAATGCCACCGCGGCACCGGCGGCGACTCATTTCTCATGAAAGTCGCAGTCGCCTCGGTGGAGCATCTCCAGGAAGTCATCGACCGTCTTGTACCGTACGGCATTACGACGACGACAATCGTGCTGTCATCGCCCGTAAAGCGTCGCGTGATCAAGGTCTAGATAACGGTTGGCTTTTCGCAAAACCGGTCCTGAAGTTTGTCCCAGTGACTATTTTAGGGCCGTCGATTAGATCTTCCCGATCTGTTTTCTAGAACGCTTCTCGGTCATCTTGCCGTCAAACTCCTCATCATTCGCCTCGGCTTCTTGCTTGGTCTTGCGGACGATCCCTTCCTGGTGATGCGGCGGTGAGTAGATGGTGTAAAGTTTGAGTTCGTCGGTGGCGGAGGTGTTGATAACATTGTGCCGTGCACCGGCCGGAATAACCACAGCATCGCCATCTTTGACGCTGTATCTGCTGTCATCGACTACGACACGGCCTGTCCCGCCCTCAAATCGCAGAAACTGGTCATTTTCCTCATGAACCTCCGAGCCGATCTCTTCCTTCGGCTTGAGGCTCATCAGAACCAGCTGGCTGTATGCCGATGTGTAAAGAACCTTGCGGAAGTTCTTGTTTTTGAGAGTGTCCTTTTCTATGTTCAATTTAAAGCCTTTCATAATTCTATTTTCTCCACAGTAAAGATATCTACCCTCACGACGAAACTATGTCATAGCCAATACATTTATCACTTTGCCCAGGCTAGACCACTTCGCAGACGCAGTAGCGTCCTTTCGAGGCCAATGATCTCAAATACGGAAAGCATCGAGGGGCCTACGGCAACGCCTGTTAGCAAAGTTCTGGCACCGTTCATGACGACGCCGAGCTTGGTTCCTTTTTCTTCGGTGAAGGCCTTGACGACGGATTCAATATTCTCTTCCGTGTAAGGTTTGTCGGCAAACTCTACCTCGAAACGATCTGCCAATTCCGGCAGCCATATCTTTAGGTCCGGGAATTTCGACAGGTTCTTTTCGATCGCCGCAGGATCAAAGTCGAAGTCTTCACTGAAGTATGCCCGACCCTGTTTTGAGAAATCTTTCAGCGTGAAGAAACGCTGCCGGATAAGGTTGATCGTGTTTTCGAACCACGCCTTGTCATCATCTTCATACTCTTCACGCCACAGCTTTCCGGCCTTCATCTCGGGCTTGATAAAAGGGATCAGCTCGTCGAGCGGCCTAGTACGAATGTACTCGGCGTTCATCCATTGGGCCTTGTCGTCGGTCCATTTGCGAGGGTCGTTCTCGGTGAAATTGAAAACGGCGTTCGAGCGGTGGATGCCTTCAAGTGAGAATTTTTGGACGAGTTCGTCGAGGGAATAGATCTCCTGCTCTTCGCTTGCGGACCAGCCGAGAAGGGCGAGGAAATTGCGAAATGCCGCGGCGAGGAACCCGGCGTCGCGGTACGTCGTCATCGAGACGACCTCGCCGTGTTTACGCTTCGACAGCTTGCCCTTGTTCGGCGCCATGATGAGCGGCAGATGGGCGAATGTCGGAGGCGTGATGCCGAGGGCCTCGTAGATGAGGACTTGCTTGTGAGTATTGGTCAGATGATCCTGGCCGCGAATGACGTGCGTGATCGCCATCTCGATGTCGTCGCAGACGACGGCGAGATTATAGAGCGGATGGCCGTCGGAGCGGAGCAACACGAGATCCTCGGTCTCAGCATGATCACGTTCCTGTAGACCGTAAACCTGATCCTGAAAACTGGTTTTTCCCGACGGAGAAGCCCAGTCGCTATCGCTCCCGGTTCTGACATCGGGCACTTTTAAACGTATCGCAAAAGGCTCACCGGCGGCCGCACGAGCATTGCTTTCTTCGGCGGAAATATCCCGGAACGGATTGTCGCGCATGTTCTTTTCGCCTTGGTTTGCACGCGCACGGTCTTTGATCGTGTCTTTGACGTTGGCGTCGTTCGGCTCGGCTTTTGGTGTGAAATCGCGGTATGCCTTGCCCTCGGCGAGGAGTTTTTTGGCGGTTGCCCGATGCTTGTCGGCGTTGTTGGATTGGAAAACGATCTCTTCGTCGTGGTTCAGCTCGAGCCATGCGAGGCCGTCGAGGATCGAGCGGGTCGATTCTTCGGTCGAGCGTGCGAGGTCGGTGTCCTCGATGCGAAGAAGGAACTTGCCGCCTGTATGGCGAGCATAAAGATAATTAAAAAGCGCGGTGCGTGCCGAGCCGATATGTAGGTAGCCCGTCGGGCTGGGTGCGAATCTAACTCTTACAGACATAAGAAATTAGTTTCGCCCGAAAGCCGCGATAACGCAAAAGTGAGGCAAAAACAAGAAAAGCTACCAGGATCAAAGATCTGGTAGCTCGTCTAAAATGATGGCGGAGACGACAGGATTCGAACCTGTGGTAGTCTTTTGGACTACAACGATTTAGCAAACCGCCGCTTTCAGCCGCTCAGCCACGTCTCCGTTCCTGCCCACATGTATCTATGGAGCAGAACTCAATTCTAGCCAACAAGCAAACTTTGTCAAGTAACTTGCATCCTACTTCCAGTTACACGTACCTTTACAGGCTTGACACCACTTGTTTTTACGAACAAAATACCGGAATCGCTGGTAATGCCGTTTAAGATGGGATTTACGAACAAAGTGACACGCTTAGTCGGAACCGTCGGATTTATTCTGACCTCCTTCGCAGCGCTTGCATTTGGTTCGGAACCCGCTGCTGTTGCGACTGTCGCGATTGAAAAGAACAGTAATCTTGGCATAATCAAGGGCGTTGTCCGCGACGAAGGCGGCAGTCCAATCGCCGACGCGTCCGTGGCAATCTTTCGCAACGGCACCTCCAAACTTCTCAAACAGGTCACATCTAATCGCGACGGTAGCTTTCTCGCTCGCATTATTCCGGGCACATATTCCGTTCTCGCGGTAGCGCAAGGATTTAATCCTGTAACTCTATTTGGCGTCGAGGTCAGCCGGGCGTCTCAGCTTACTTACGGTTTCAAACTCGAGCGTGCCGGCGACGGAAACACGCTTCCCGAAAAACGCGTCGACCGCAACAGCTCAAAATGGCGCATCCGTGCCGCTCAGATGCAGCGGACGATCTATCAGAATCGTGAGGACAAGGATTCGAATGTTGCCGCAGTAGAAACAGCCGACGAGCCAGATGAGAAAGCGACGAGGCGTCCCGGCCAGAGTGTTGTTGAGACATATTTTGCAGGTTCGGATCGTGGCAATGTTGCCGGAGTAAATTTCGCGACACTGATCCCGAGCGGCGACGATCTTGATTTCGTGATCGCCGGACAGGTGGGAACGGGGCGGTTTGCTCCGCAGAGGTTAGAACTCTCGACAGCCTTCCGTCCGAATGACGGTCACCAGATAAGATTCACGGCGTCGGCCGGAAAACTCGGCCACCTTGCAGTCGGTAACACCGAAAAAGCCCTCGGCCAGGTTTCTTTTCAGGCACTCGATGAGTGGAAAGTTCGCGAAGGCATAATTGTCGTTTACGGTTTCGACTACTCGCGATTTGTGGGGGCAGGTGAAGATTCATCGATCAGCCCGCGACTTGGATTCCAATTCGATCTTAATTCTAAAACACGTTTTCGTTCGGCTTTTGCGGCACAGACACAGAAGAACTCGTGGGCGAACGCTATCGATCTGGAAGGCCAGAGTGTTGCGTTTACCGAGCCAGTTGCGATTGATGACCTCTTCGTGGTTGGCGGCAAGCCACAGATGAATAAGAGCCGCCGCGTCGAATTCGGCATCGAACGGATCATCGACAATCGTTCTAGCGTTGAGGCAAATCTTTTCCTTGATACCACATCGACGCGCGGGGTTGGGATTAACGCGATCGGTTTTGACACTCTCGGTGACGATGGTATTGGTGACATTGTCGCTAATCAACAGGGCCGTGCTGCAGGTATACGCGTCGTTTATACGCGTCGGCTAAACGGGCTGCTTACGACCTCGGCAGGTTATTCGTATGGCAATGGCCAGCGTCTTTCGCCGCATGCGATAACCGATCCGGACGGCGTGTTTGAGAACGATTTTTTCCAGTCATTCTTTGCACAGCTCGCCGCCGATCTGAAGACCGGCACTACCGTTCGCACGATCTATCGTTTGTCGTCGCAGGCGACGGTTTTCGCCATCGACCCGTTCAAAGGACGGCTGGCGATTTACGATCCGGGCCTGAGCGTTTATGTGACCCAGCATATCCCGACGCTTGGGTTACCGATACGTGCTACGGCCATTGTGGATGCGAGAAATATCTTTGACCTTCAGTCCGGAATATTCGGAGAGGAAGGCAGTTTGAGACTGAATTCGCAGCGACGAATGCTGCGCGGCGGAATACAAGTTAGGTTTTAGGAAAGGCCGCGGGGAAGCGAGTTTACGAGAGAAGCTGTTCATTTTCTCCGTGTTGCTCGTTTTCACGCGGGTTTTATTTTGTCCAAATTCTCGGATAGTCGGCAAAATGCTGTATTAGAAAATCCGACTTTCGCCAGATAAAATGGGTACCGTAAGCGATTTCGGGCGTGAAATATGAGTTGGCAGAAACAGCCTCTGGATCGCCGCATCTGGAACACATTTTGCATTAAAAGACTAACGGCGAAGTACGCCCTTGAGTGATGAAAGAAAAGATGCTGACAAGTTGGAGCCTGATATGGCTCTTGGCGTCCGTGCTGTTCGTGACAGCAGCGGCGCTAAACCTGTCTCAGCGTGCTTTTCAGAATCTACCGCCGACCGATGGCGTGTTCTGGTCGCAACAGGCGGACGGCATCTATGCCGATAAGGTGCAGCAGGGTTTTGCGGGCTCGCGGGCTGGCGTTTCGGTCGGTGATAAGCTTCTCGGTATTGGCCTCGATGAGGACAAGATCGATGAGGTCACATCTATCGCGGATGTGCAGATGTATCTCGAATCGGCCGGTGTTGGCGGTAGCCTGACGTATTCCTTCCAACGACCTAGCTACGCTTTTGCAGACAATTTCTACTTTGCCGATCTCAAAAAGATCGACTCGATCCCGCGTTGGACGCCATCGATAATTTTCCTATCCATAGTCGGCCTTGTCTGGTTCGGCGTAGGCATTTTTGTATTATTCAAGCAGGGCAGTAGATCGCCGTTTGTGTTGCATTTTGCGACGGTTTGTCTGGCGGCATTTGTCTTTCACACGTATCGCTCGATCGGCATCGGACGTGATTTTGACTTGGCCGTCGACCTGCTCGATAATATTGCACTCGCCTTCTTTGTACCGCTGTTTCTCCATTTTTGTATTCGTTATCCAGTCCGGAGCGACGTGTTTTCGGCGGAGCGTTGGAAGACCTATATGCTCTACCTTCCGGCGACGATATTTTCGATAGTTCTGATCTTTATCTCGCTTGTCCCGCAATTCTGGCCGGAATCGGGACTGACCGCATCGCTCGCCGGGATGATGGACAGATTCAACCTTTTCGGCGGGCTCTACCAGGCGAATTTCTATCACTTTGTAGCGGGCGTTTCGACCGGTGCCGGCGTACTTGTCTATCGCTTTTTCAAGAGCGGTCAATCCGTTGTCCGCCAGCGCTTGAAATGGACGATGTGGGGTACGATCGCGGCGATCGTTCCTGTGGTGTTGATGCAGCTAGTTGAGAAGCTGGCGATTCAGATACCGGACGACAATTTTGCGACCGCGATCACCACTTTGCCGCTGGCATTGATACCGCTTAGTTTTGGCCACTCGGTCGTGCGTTACCGTCTGATGGATGTCGATGTCGTCGTGCGGCGTGCATTGGTGTACGCGATGACGACACTCGCGATCGCGATGATGATCGGTGCGGTTGCTCTCGGGCTTGTTTTCCTTGCGGTCGGCAACAATCTTTCGACAACCGAGATCACGCTGCGTACCTTGATCGCCATCGTCGCGATGGGTGCGATCGTGTTACTAGGCGAGCCGCTGAAAAAGTTCTTGCAAGAAAGAGCCGACCGTTTCTTTTACGGCGAACGCTACGATCTGCGTCAGGGATTGCTTGATTTTGGAAAGACGTTGTCTGCGACAACTGCACTCGACCCGCTGCTTGACGGCCTGAGCGAGAGACTGAAACAGGTACTTGATGTCCAGAAAGTTGCCGTCTTTCTAGAGGACGAACAAGCCATCGGTCACTATCGTCTGGCAAAGTCTGTCGGCCTCGATGAGGAGTACAAGATACCGGCTGATTTCCGAACGATGATCCGACAAGGTTCGGCAGCGAAAGGAATCGTTCGTGCAGACGAGCTCGACTCAACTGATATCGAGATCACAGATACGCCAACAAACGGGAACGGGAACGGTAATGGCCACGCCAAGTCGGTCGTCCGGCAGGAGCTGCATTACTTCGTACCGTGCGTCGCGGCGGGCAAGATGGTCGCCGTGATTGGCCTCGGACGTGCGAAAGATGGTTCGCTGCTCTCAAGCGAAGATCTCGATATTCTCAAAACCGTCTCCGGCTATATCGCTGTCGCGATCGAAAACAGCCGCCTCTACGGTCAACAGAAGGAGCACACCGAGGAGCTTGCTCTGCTCAAGGAATTTAACGAGTCGATCGTCGAGTCGGTCAACGTTGGACTGCTTGCGGTTGACGAAACCGGCCGTATCATTCGCTGCAATTCGCCGTTCGAAGAGATGATGGGCCTCGACCGCGAAGAGGCGGTCGGGCGTCAGGTCGAGGATATTTTTGACGAGAGCTTTGCCTTAAATCTCGAGAACATTCTCGGAAAATCGCGATGGCATCTGACCGAGATCCGCAACGCGTATAAGCTGCATACGTACGATCGCGGCGGCCGTTCGCTGATATTGAATGTCGCGGTTGCCCCGCTTCGCAGTGTCTCAAACCAGCAGACCGGTGCGATCATCGTGTTTGAAAATGTGTCGTCTCGCGTCAAACTCGAGGAGACACTTCAGCAAAGTGAAAAGCTCTCCAGCATCGGCCTCCTCGCGGCCGGTGTTGCTCACGAGGTCAATACACCGCTCACAGGTGTGTCGAGTTACACGCAAATGCTGCTTGGCATGATCCCCGAAACCGATCCGAAACACGCCCTGCTACAAAAGATGCAGCGGCAGACCGACCGTGCAACAAACATCGTCGGGAACCTGCTCAATTTTTCGCGAACGGGAAATGCCGAAGAATTTGGTGAGATCGCGATCAACAAGCTGCTCAACGATACTCTCCAATTGCTCGAACCGCAGCTTCGCAAATCGAATGTCGAGATCGTCAAAGAATATGGGGACGATCTGTCGGCGATCCATGGCAGCGGGGGCAAGCTACAGCAGATATTCACCAATCTGATACTAAATGCCCGCGACGCGATGTTTAGCGGCGGTACTATCACGCTTAGAACTTTCGCGGATGAAGACGACGGTGTCGTGATCGAGGTTTCGGATACCGGCGAAGGAATTCCGGCCGAGAATCTTGGCAAGGTTTTTGATCCGTTCTTTACAACGAAGGGGGTCGGCAACGGCACCGGTCTTGGCCTAGCGGTGACGTACGGCATTGTTCAGGAACACGCCGGCACGATCGAAGTGCGAAGTTCACAGGGCGAGGGAACGACATTTCGACTGGTCTTTCCAACTGCACTAATGAAAACACCCCGTTTGGCGGTAAGCTAGACGACGGAATAATCTTTTGCGGTTCTCGCAAAATACACCGCTACAAGAAACGCAACGAACATTATTCCTGCGGCCGACCAAAACGTGCGATATAGGGTAAAATCGTCGATCGCGTTCAGCGAATTATTCAGCAGCAAACCGCCCACAACTGGCCCCACCACGCGCGCCAGGCTTGCCCCCGATTGCATGACGCCCATAGCACGGCCTTGATCGTGTTCACTAGCAGATTTAGAAGCGAGGCTCGTGACGCCTGGCGACGCCAGCGAATTTCCAAATGACAAAACTGCCGTTCCAATGAGCAACCCGGCAAGCCCACCGACCTGAGGCCCGACGAGCGGTACGGCAAAAAGACTCGCGACCATCATCAGACAACCGGCCACGATCAATGGCGACTCGCCAAATTTCGACACCAGTTTGTTGAACAAGAATCCCTGCCCGACGATCGCTATAAATCCAACAAAGGCAAAGAGATAGCCGTTCTGCTCCGGCGTGTATCCGAACCTGAACGTCGTGTACAGCACGAAGGCGTATGTCATTATCGAAAACGCCGTTACGAGCAGAAAATATACTATATTCAGCTCGCGAAACTCCTTATCCTTGAGCGATTCGAATAATTCGAGGAGTCGATTCTTTCGCTCGGGTATGACGGCACGCTGACTCGGTTTGAGGGACTCGGGGAGAATGAAATAAAGTGCGATCGCGTTCGCGAAAGAAAGTGCCGCCGCGAAAAAGAAAGGAACATGGACGCCATATTTGCTCGTTACACCCGCGAGAGCTGGCCCGAATATGAACCCGAGCCCAAATGCCGCACCGAAAAGGCCCATGCCTTTTGCTCGATCTTTCTTCGACGTTACGTCTGCAATATATGCCTGTGCCGTTGAGATATTACCACCCGTGATTCCGCTGATGATGCGGCCGAGGAAAACGAGAAACAAAGTGTTTGCAAAGCCGATGACCAGATAACCGACCGCCGAGCCGAGCAGGCTAATAAACAATATCGGCCGCCTTCCGTATCTATCCGAGAGCCGTCCGAGCAGCGGCGAAAAGAAAAATTGCATCAGCGAATAGATCGCGACTAAGAAGCCAATTTCGAGAGGGGTTGCATTAAACGGGTCGGTATTTGCGTAATAAGGCAGGATCGGGATGACCATTCCGAAACCGATCAGATCGATAAAAATGGTCACGAAAATGATGATCAGGGGAGTGGTAAAGAACTTTTCCTTTTGCTCCTCCGGGTTGTTTTCTTTTCCTTTATCCTGATCCATTATGTCGGCAAAGAACCTTTCGCAACTGCTCAAAACACTGATTTATAGTAAGATTTTAACCATAGCATCTCACCGGAGAATATCGAAAACCAATGCCCGTCAGATCAATTCCAAAATTAGCATTACTGCTGTGGACCATATTTTTCTTTATGCCTAAGGAATCACCGGCCCAGAAAAAGCCGGCCAAGACACCCAAACCATCGCCGGTCGCGGTCAAACCGGTGCCGCCCGAGATATCGTACACCGTCTCGATGCCAAAGCCTGCGACGCATCTGCTCGAGGTCGAAATGCGTGTCAGTTGGCCACAAATGCCCGATCAGACCGAGCTTAAAATGCCCGTGTGGACGCCCGGCAGCTATCTGGTTCGCGAGTACGCACGTCACGTGCAGGGTTTCGCCGCAAAGGACGCAAATGGCGGTGATCTCAAATGGCGAAAGACGTCGAAGAACACCTGGCAAGTGGATTCTAAGGGCGCAAAGGAGTTTGTTGCTCGCTACAAAGTATATTCGAACGAGCTGACTGTTCGTACAAACGAGCTGAATGACGAACACGCATTTTGGAACAGTACGGCTTTACTCTTTTTCGTCAAAGACCAGCTAAAAGTCTCGCCGACTGTTCGTGTAATTCCATTTGGCAACTGGAAAGTGGCTACCGGACTGCCCGCTGTTCCCGGTGCCGAAAATACATTTAAGGCTGAGAATTATGACGTTCTTTACGACTCGCCATTTGAGGTGAGTGATTTTACCGAGATCAAATTCGACGTGCTTGGCAAGCCGCATCGATACGTGATTACAGGCGAGGGCAATTACGGTCCAAAAAAGCTTGTTGCTGATACGGCAAAGATCGTCGAGGAAGGAGCCAAGATATTTGGCGGCGAACTACCGTATAGTGACTACACCTTTATCCTCAATTTGCGTGGCGGTGGTGGCCTCGAGCATCTTAATTCGACGGCCCTACAGTCCAATCGTTTTGCGTTCAAACCGGATGCCCGTTACAAGGGATTTCTCGGCCTGGTCGCTCACGAGCATTTTCATCTTTGGAACGTAAAACGCATTCGCCCGGACGTTCTCGGGCCGTTTGATTACGAGAACGAAAATTATACAAAACTGCTTTGGGTCGCTGAGGGAGCTACAGAATATTACTCAAACCTGATATTGATGCGATCAGGGATTATCTCGCAACGCGAATTCCTCGCCGATAGGGCTACGGGAATACAGAAACTTCAGGAACGCCCGGGCCGATTTGAGACTAGTCTCGAAGAATCCAGTTTTGATGCCTGGATCAAATACTATCGTCAGGATGAAAACGCGGTAAACAATCAGATCTCGTACTACGACAAAGGTGAGATCGTCAGCATGATGCTCGATATGAAGATACGTTCGGCGTCGGGTGGAGCGAAATCGCTTGATGATGTGATGCGTTATCTCTGGGTTGAATTTTTCAAAAAGAACCGTAATTTTACCCCTGAGGACTATCAGAAAGCGTCAGAGCTGATGGCTGGGAGCAGCCTCGACGATTTCTTTTCAAAATATGTTCGCGGCCGCGATGATATCGATTACAATTCGGTACTCGGCGGTTTCGGTTTGACCTTGAAGTCAGGCGAAAACACGGGTGGCAGATCATACCTTGGCAACGACTCGGCCGACGGTTCTTTGACCATTAGGGCAGTACCGGCGTTTGGTGTCGATCTTGGCGAGGAAGGCGGGAAACTAACAGTTAGAGCGACCATCGCCGGCTCAAGCGCGCATGCCCAAGGATTGAACACCGGCGATCAGATCGTGGCTGTTGACGGCTATCGGGCGACCCAGAATTTTGTCCAGAGTTATTTGGCCGACAAACGTGAAAATGACAGCCTAAGGCTAACCATATTCCGATTCGACAAGCTCCGGGATGTCGAGATAACGATTGGCAGTAATGTCAGACGAGGTTTCGTTTTTTCCACTGTAGCCGACCCGACAGAGCTACAGCAAAAGCTTTATCGTAGTTACTTCAATGCAGATCTTTAATATTGTGGTAAAGGCAGGTGTCTCGCTTGTTTTGGCTGCCATCGTCATCGGCGGCACGGCCTGTCAGAGCCCGCTCTTTGATAAAAAAGAGCCGATTAAAGTTTCGATGGGCGACACGCCAGCGGTGCGGCTGAACTATCGCTATGAGCCAGATGTTCCGGCTCCTGCAGTCGAGCCGTCGCAGTCGGCCGAGGAGCGAAATCCGGCAATTCAGGCCGACTTTGACACAAATCGGCTGACCGAGCTACTCGACAAAACCATCGTCTCGCCCGATAAAAAACGCATCGTCGCCGTCTATCACCGGATCACCGATCTTTCGTCCGAATACCGCCTCGATATGTACACGGCGGAGGGCAAGCTGCTCAAGAAAATGACGGCCGATTCGATGGCGGTACATTTTCCAGACACGATCGTCTGGTCGCCGGACTCGACGTTGGTCGCGTTTGTCGCTATGATCCGCGTGGCGGATCCGATGGCGGGATTGATGCTGCCGACGCCGTCTGTGACGCCGTTAGTATCTGACGCGAATACCGCAATCGAAGCGAACACTGATCCGGCTGCCGCTCCAGTAACCGCACCGACGGTCGCCGCTCCGACCGGAATTCTTACGTTTCGCACCGAGCAGATATATCTCGGCGGAGCCGATGGCGGCGGCGTTAAGCCGATCACACAGAATGACGGGCTCATCTATTTTGATTACGCATGGTCGCCCGACAGCTCGATGTTAGTCGCGATGGCCGCGACAGCCCGCGAATGGCGGATTCTAAAGGTAATGGCCGAAACCAAAGGCGAGATGATGTTGCCGCAAGGCCGTCTTCGTGTTATTGAAAAGAATGGCCGGGAACGCCGACTCGATGACAATCTGACCGTCGTCCGTCCGGTCTGGTCGCCTGATTCGGCAAAGATCGCGGCTGCATTCGAGACGCAGGTTCGTATATACGACGCCGTCGGGACGGCTCCAACTCAGGCCGCGATACCGCTTCGCAATCAGCTTCTGATCTCGTCTCAGGCGCATGATCGCAACCTGAGTCGAGCTGCGCAAGCCGGAAATTTGGAAGCGAACGCACCCGCGACGGCCGAACCAAACGAACCGCTATCGACCTTGCCCGACGAAGGCCTTCTCGTTTCGTACAAACCGATCATCGAAGTCGCGTGGACTGCGGACGATCTGCTTTATTTTCAGACCGCAGCCTTGCTGCGGAGGAAAGACGAGACTGACAGCCTTAGCAGTTTTTCGCGGTGGCACCGGCTCGCTTTGTCCGGCCAGGCCTCGACTCCCGTCAAACAATAATACTTATGAGATTCGAATCCATCGCCGACATTTACGCGGCAAATCAAAAAACTAGAGAAAAGCTTCTCGCAGTGTTGGCCGAGGTTCGGGATGATGAGGCCGACAAGACCACCGATGACGAACCTTGGTCGGTCGCATACATCGCCGAGCATATAGCTATCGTTAGCAACGGCATGGCTGGGATATGTTCGAAGCTTCTTGAAAAGGCCAAGGCAAACGGTGCAACATCCAGCGATGGCCTGGCGATCACGGATGGTTTCTACGCAAACATCGCCAAAATGGCAACGATGAAGGCCGAGGCCCCGGAGCGTGTAAAACCGACCGG
>JANNWQ010000209.1:0-10611 GCA_031408595.1 Acidobacteriota bacterium
GCCACGCCCTCGATATTCGGCAGATCATCCATGTAGTTGTAAACAGGCTCGAGCTTATCGTTGTAAGCATCTTTCAAAACCTGCCCGAGACGTCCTTCGGCCTCGCCCGCAAACAACGAAACGCCCATGTCCAAAGCCTTCTGTACCCAAGGGTCGCGATCCTTTAGCATCGCCATCGTTCCCGAAACGTGAAACCCGCCGATCGCAACCCTGATCCCTGCATCGCGTAGCGGCCTCGCAATATCGAGAGCCCGAGGAAACTGGTTCGACTGAACACCCACCAGCATCACCATTCCATCGTCCGCATTCTTAACGAGCGACGCGATCTTTTTGTGCTTGATCACAGTGTTCGTTTCGTCAAACGCATGAATATCAAATTCAACCTCATCGCCCAAAACCTTGTCAGCGGCACACTCTAAGGCGAGCCCGTACAACGCTGCCAGCGAATTCGAAGGTATCGCCGAGCGAAACCATTGGATCACATACCCGTCGTCATCATAATGAGACGGTTTGATCAAAACTAATGCAAAGCGTTTCTTCATCAATGTTGGGATTCTATAGAATAGATGGGCGGTTTACAAGATTTCGGGATTATTACGGAGAATTTGCAAAAACGGGTGTGATGAACGATCGGAGTTTCCACTACCAGACCTCATTCCCCACAAGAGGGCCCGAATTTATCTCGCCGTGACGATTTTCATCCGTGATATTCGCGATCATTTCTTCTAACGTGTCCGCAGATTCTAAAACAGGGTGCGTTTCTTCCTCGGCCTGATTGCTGAAAGTGGCTGCATCGAAGGTGCGAAACCAATCGCGAAAGGAAGTTAGATCATCGCTAGAGAGGCTCTCGACTGCATTCTCTATTTCAAAAAGCGTTTTCATATTGAAACCATACCTCTGACCGATGTCACAGGAAAGTAAATTTGGAAAGGTCGTCGATTTCAACGCCCAGAAATCTTACCGACGCTTTACTAAAAGCAGTTGACCTTTACCAAACAAAACCAAGGCGTCGCCCTTCGGGGACCATATCGGCGGTCGGTTCCCCATACCTTTATAATCCTCTTCAAACTGCCATGTTGACTTCAAATCGAAGAGCTTTTGCTTGCCCTCACCGGCAGTTGGGGAAACCGTCAACGTGTTTGAGTCGAAAAATGCAACCTCACTTAGGTCAGGGCTTACAGAACATTTGGATCCGTCGAATCCTCCAAGCTTCGTCAACTTTCCGTTCAATAGAGAAAGCTCATGAATCCCGGCCTCAAGGCACAGTAAAGAGCGTCCATCCTTTAGTAGTTGAAATGAAGACGGGAAGAAGTCGTTTTCTAGATTTGTCTTCCAGACGACCCGCTTACCCACAACATCAAACAAGGCCAGGTGCTGGAGATTCGCATCTCCCTCATCGTCGTTTGGCTGAACCAAGGCTAAAAACTGATGCTTGTTTGGTAACCACGCGATCGGCACTTCGTCGGTACCGCTCATTGATGGGAACAATTTCCTAAAGTTGAAGTACTTTGAAATTGCATAGTTCTTGTTCGACGGAACGTCATAAAGGTCAACATTATTGTTATCCTCTGCACCATGTTCGTAGAGTACATATTTGCCATCAGACGATTTGCTTGCATACCAAAAAGCAGGAATCACTGCCCCCTTCGTTACTTTCCTGCCTACAAGGTCGTAAAGGTAAATATTTCCCTTCGCCTCCCCCCAATCCCAGTTGCCATCGCCCGTGATGATCAAGTCTGCCGATACGATTACGAATTCTTTTCGAGCGCGGTCCGCAGTCGCTAACGGCTTTGAATTGGTCTTGTCAAAGAGCTTTTCGATTCGTCCATCTGTGGCATCAACCCTGAATATTTCATCACTCTCTGCGTAAACAAGTTTGCTTGAAGAGATGAAGCCTAAGATCGTTCCGCCGAGCTTTGGATAGTCTTCCAGGCTGCGGAACGTGTCGATCAGATTGGCGGTTGGAAGAATGTAAAATTTGGAAGGTCCCTGAACTGCCAAAAACTCTCCGGACAATGAGAAAACTGCGTCACTAACTCCATCCAATTCTAATGTCGAATCCTTAACAACAACCGGAATCTTGTCTGAGATCTTTGGCGATTCTACGAATGAACAACTACTGACTATCAGAACCAAGAAAATAGAGAAAACCGATGTCTTATTCATAGCAACCCTCTCTCCTTAACCCTTAGATAAGACTCCAACAATTTCGGAGCAAGAGTCTGAGCGGTTACGTCCAGGGCCATGCCGCCGAGGGATTCGACCAGTTTCAGGGCCGATTCGCGTTGATGGATTATTTCTTCGGCGGCGGATTGAGTGAAGACGGCTTTGATATCCGGCGGTGCTACGCTGACGGCGGCATTTAGGTCGCGGTCGCCGATGGTGGCGACGAGCGGCAGGTGACGTGGGCGGAGCAATTTGAGCGAATTTATCAGTTCCTTTGAGCTGTCCTTGTCGACAAGATCGGTGAGGATCACGACGAAGGAGCGTTTCTTGGTGTTCGAGGCGATGAACTGGAACGCTCGTGCGTATGACGGTTCGATCAGTTCGGGTTCGAGGTCGTGGAGTGCTTCGAGAACTGCGTCGATGTGTTCGAGGCCGCGTTTGGGCGGCAGATATTTGCGTACCTTGCGGCCGAAGACGACAAGGCCGCAGTTGTCACCGGCCCGCGACGCGGCCGACATTAACGCCAATGCTGCGTGCAGTGCAGTGTCAAACTTTGTCTCATCATCGATCCGCCCGGTCATCAGACGACCGGCGTCGAGGGCGATAATGACGGTTTGGTCGCGTTCGATCTGGTATTGGCGAGTTGTCAGCTTGCCACGTCTTGCGGTCGCCGTCCAAGAGATATGCCGCAGTTCGTCGCCGCGGACGTAATCGCGCATCGACTCAAACTCACGCCCTTCGCCGCGTCGTACTGCACGACGCTGAATTGCCAGAAACGACCTTGCACCGAGAGCCTTCAGCTCCATTTCGCGCGCACGACGCATATTTGGATAGACCTTGACATTGCGCTCCTCGCCCATTTCGGCCTGACACCAAACGAGGCCGAGCCGTGAGAGATAACGAACCGCCGTTTTGCCAAACTCGTATCGTCCGCGACGCGTTGAGGTGACGTGATAGTGAAATTCCGCCGTGCCCTGTGCCTCGACCGTAAACTCTGCCTCGCGAGATTCGTCGAGCCGCATTTCGGCCGGGTATTCGTCCTTTATCTTAAGGTGAAAGGTTTGTGACGTGGAATTGTCGATCTTGAGTGTGATCTTTGCCGAGTCACCGATGGCAAAACGCCGTTCGAATTCGCGCTCAATGACGAAACCCTCGGGCGGCGTGCGGCTGATGAAATAGTCAACGACCGCGACCATCGCCAACGAGATATCAAATACAAAGGCCGCCAACGTCAGCCCCGGTACTATCCACGAGACCGACAACGGAATAATGGCGAGTACCAGTAGAAAGTAGAATCGGCGTGAGAAGACAAATCGCATCGGATGAAACGGATTATATCACCGCCCACGTCGGTGCAACTATTTCGCCCCTTAGTGGTTCAAAGTACTGACCGAAACTTGACCGACCACGGAGCCGTGATGAAAGCACTGATATTTATTGCTCATTTAGCATTTTTGGCAATACCGACGTTTGCCCAAAGCGATGTGCCGGCGGCTCCGACGGTCGAGGAGATCTATCTGGCGAGAGACGATGGTGAGGGCAAGGCGGGTGAGCAGGCCATCGAATTTCGCACAAATGATATACCGATCTATTGCGTCGTGCTACTCGATGCTGTTGGCAAAGTGACCGTTAAAATGAACTTTGTCGCCGTCAACGTTAGCGGCGTAAAAGCCGAGACAAAGGTCGTTACTGCTAGCTACACGACCAAAGATGGGCAAAACCGCGTGAATTTCACTGGCCGCCCTGAGGGCAAATGGACGCCCGGCAAATACCGCGTCGATCTCTTTATCGACGGAAAAGCGTCAAAGAATCTCGAATTTGAGATAAAAGGTTCCGGAGCAGTAAACTCGGCCGTTAGCGGTTTCCAGCCGTCCCCTCCCCAGCGAACTAAACCAAAGCCGACAAAGCGCCCCTGATCTCAGTGAACTTTGTGTCTTCATTTCGTGCCTTTGTGATTAAGGATTTAAAGCATTATCACAAAGGCACGAAGTGAGGACACAAAGTGCGCAAATAGGAAACGCCCGAAAGCTTAGAGCCTTCATGTCTCCGTGTCGGGGTGCGTCACCGTAGATGCGCGAGAGCAGGACTGACCTTCATAATGATGCACGACGTACGCGCCGCTTGCACATCAAACCCGACGATTTGCTCGGCTAATTTGGAATTTGCCTCAATTTTGCAACGTGGAATAACCTCGCCTCAAAGATGAATTTAATCATCGTTAGTGTGCGAAAAGCATCTTCAGGGCTTATTGATCAGATAAGAAATTAATTGCATTTAATTTAATTTCACCGTAACATCATGGTCACGATATTTCTCGCTTGAATTAGTATTTCTGACGACTCACGATCTACTCGTGTTCTCAAAGAACTACGGTTCTGACTCTGGAGAGCGAGGTTTTTCAACAACACCTGGAGGGTTCAATTAAAATGATACGTTTCTTTTGTTCGTCTATTTTGGCTATCGCCGTTGCTGTCTCGATTCTTGCACAAGCCGGCGGCTCGACGTCGGAGATAAAAGGCAGGGTGACCGATCCTAATGGAGCGGTTGTCGCCGCTGCGACCGTCACCGCGACCGATGCCGACAAGGGTGTCACCCGCACGACAACCACCGACGGCGAAGGCAATTATCTGTTTCTGAATCTGGCTCCAGGAAGATACAACATTCGTGTACAGGCGACCGGATTCGGGCCTCAAGTCAAGAACGGGACGCAAGTAACCGTGGGTCAGACGGCCGATCTTGATTTTACGCTGAAGATTGGTGACGCGACAGCGGTCGTTGAGGTTACGAGCGATCCGCTCGCGATTGAGACGGATAAGACGCAACAATCGACCACTATTAACGAGCGATTTATCCGCGATCTGCCGATCGACCGTCGTGATTATTTGACATTCACATTGCTCACGCCGGGCGTGGTCGACTCGAACGCTCTCGCCGATAACTCTGACTTTCGTGTCGCCCAGACGCCACAGAGCGGCATATCGTTTTACGGCAATAATGGTCGCGGTAATAGCGTCACCGTTGATGGTGCTGAGGCGAACGACCAGGGCGGCGGCGTACGTTCGACGCTCAGTCAGGAGGCGGTGCAGGAATTTCAGATCAACCGTAGCAACTACAACGCGGAACTCGGCGGGGCAAGCGGCGGTGTCATCAATATTGTTTCGAAGACTGGTACCAATAACTTTCGCGGTAGTGCGTTCGCCTATTTTCGTAATCAGCGTCTCGACGCAGCCGATCCATTTGCCCAAGTCCTGACAGGCACAACCCTTTCGCGGGTCAAGCCGCCATCAAGTCGCCAACAGTACGGATTTACGGTTGGTGGGCCGATCAAGAAGGAAAAATTATTCTTCTATGGCGGCTACGAGGGTTTGAGAAGACGTGAGTCGTCTGTCGTGTCTGTGCTGACCGATCTGCGGATATTCCAGCCGACGGCCGCTCAGACCACGATCCTTAATGGGCTCGCGAGCCAGCCAAATCAGGCGCCGATTACATGCGTCACCGGTCAACCGATGATCACGCCGGCACAGTGTGCTGCCGCTCTGCAGACGACTCTGACCGCAAAGCAAAGTACGCAGGATCTTTTCCGCAACAACAGTGGCGTCTTTCCGTTCGACAGCAATTCGAACTCGGCATCGGGCCGTTTTGATTACATCCCGAGCGAGGAGAATACCTTTTTCTTGCGCTATAGCTACACTAAGCGCGATGACAGCAACCAGGCTATCCGCGCCCTCGTTGGTTTTTCACGTGCCAATAACACCGACAGTGTCGATCACAATGTAGTCGGCAACTGGACGCATATATTTAGCCCGAACCTGATAAATGAGGTTCGTGTTCAGGCAAATTACAATAAGCTGATCGTCCTTTCGACCGATCTTAACGGCCCTGAATTAAATGTGCCCGGATTTGGTTTCTTCAACCGCGACATTTTTCTTCCGGCTTTTAACATAGATCGACGATACGAGTATGCAGACAATCTGTCCTACGTCCGCGGCTCGCACCGCATGAAATTTGGCGGAAGTGTACTGCTGCGTGACGGCTCGTTTGACGATCAAACGTTCTTTAGCGGGCGGTTTGGTTTTAGTGCTCTGCCAGGATCATTCGTTAGTCCGTGTTTTGGAGCGACCGGCCCCTTAGTCACAAATACCTGTCTAGGTAATTTTCTTCCGACTTCTTCGGCAGGAGCAACGATTAACCCTTTACAAGGTCTTGATCTTGGACTTCCGACGTCGTATCAACAAGGTTTTGGCGACGGGATCGTAAAGGGTGAGATCCCGTTGTGGTCGATGTACGCTCAGGATACGTGGAATGTCACGCCGCGACTCACGGTCAACTATGGCCTGCGTTACGAGATCGATGAGAGACGCAAACCGCTTAGGACGTTTTACGGCAATATTGGTCCGCGTGTTGGCATGTCGTGGAACCCGTACGGTGACGGCAAGACCGTGATTCGTGCGGGCTATGGAATGTTTTACGCACAGGTACCATTTGTTATTGATTATGTTGTGCAGTCGCTGAATGAGATCAACGGATTCCGACAGATACCGCAGGTTCTCTCGACGCTGAACGCGGCAAATCCGTTAGCCATTAACGGCCCGGTCAATATCTTTCGCACTCTGCGTGCCCAAGGCGTGATCGGTATCCCAAATACGATCAGAACGATTCGTCCGTCCGATCTCACCCAGTTTGGCATCACCGTTTCTCAGACCGGCCCGCGAAATCCGCTCGCAGTTATTTTCCGGGCCGACCCGACCTATCGTGGCCCGCGCGCACAGCAAGGCAGCCTCGCGATCGAGCACGAGATCGCTCCGGGATTTACCTTCGGTGTTAGCTACACATGGGCCTTGACGCAGTTCATCACTCGTGCCCGCGACATCAATCTGCTCGATCGTCCACTCAGTTCGCGTGGAATTCGCGAATGGGGCGGAGCGTTTGCTCCTGATTGCGCAGGTGCCGGTATCGTTACTTGCTTCCGCAATCCGACCCTGTTTCAGGAGATAATTTACGAGTCGGCGGCGTCAGCGAATTACCACGGCGTGGTGCTCGAATTTAACAAACAGTTTGGCCGCAACATCTCAATCTCAGGCAATTACACCTTCAGCGAAGCCAACGATCAGGTGACCGACTACAACAGTGATTTTCGTGCCAACGATCAGACCGATCAAAAATCTGAGTATTCGCTATCAGCCTTTGACCAGCGCCACAAATTTGTGATCTATGGCGTGATTCAAAGCTCGTCGCAGAATGCTTTTCTAAAAGACTGGATGTTGACACCGATCTTTCGTGCCAACAGCGGACGTCCGTTTAATCTGCTCGCCGGAGCCGATGTCAACGGCGACCGCAGCACAAATGGCGACCGTCCGCTGTATCTTGTCGGCGGCGTTCCATCGGGATCGATCGCCCGTAACGTCGGCATAGGCCCGAGCTTTTCGACATTTGATATGCGGGCCACGCGAAAGATTCGCTTCTCGGAGAATGTCAGTCTGGACCTAACTGCCGAAGCATTCAATCTATTGAATCGGCTCAATTTCGCTTCCGTTAATAACACCGTCGGAGCGACATTTGGCGAACTCGAGAACATTCGCGGCCGCCGTGAGGTCGGGCCGAGTTCACCACTTGGATTTACGTCGGCATTTGACCCGAGGCGCATTCAGCTTGGATTGAAGTTGAGGTTTTAAGGCCAGACGATCTTCTGATTCTACTTGGGCGGGGCATGGGCTCCGCCCTTTTTACCGATTTCCCAACAGAATGGAGGATCATAGGCAATTGACTTGTGGGAGGAAATTGATTTTGCCGTGATGGTATGAAAAACTTGGAATCCATTAATGACGCCTCAAGAATCGCTTTCATATATTCGAACCTCTCATTCGTCCGGCCATTCGTCGGGTAGCGATGTGTGTCGGGTTTGCTCGCGTTTTGCCAGGGACGGATGCGTTGCTCTTGGTTCGCTTGCCGATGATGTCGCAAAGCTCATCCGTGCGAACGCACCCGGAGCGGAGGATTTAGGCGAGGTTTGTGTGCGTTGTGCACGGCTTTTTGAGCGGGCCAAGGATCAGATAATCAAGGACGCAGCGGTGCAGAAGGACGGTTCGCATGTACTCTCGACGCCTTTGCGACTCGATGCAGACGACCGTTTTACGGGCAAGGGCGTGACGATAGCGTTTCTCGACTCAGGCTTTTACCCTCACGTGGACTTGAAAAACCGGATCCTCGGCTATCGCAACATGCTGCACGAGGAGGGTGATACGTCGTCGCTCTTTCAACCGGACGTTGCAAGTTGGCACGGAATGATGACGTCGGTAGTGGCGGCGGGGAACGGTTCGCTTTCGAACGGGTTTTATCGCGGCATCGCCCCGGACGCGGAGGTTGTGCTCGTAAAGCTCGCCCGCACGGGCCGCATCACCGATCAGAACATTCAAGACGGCCTTGAATGGGTACTCGCGAATCGTGAGAAATATAAGATCCGCGTCGTGAATATTTCGGCCGGTGGCGACGACGAACAGAGCTATTTGCACGATCCGCTGTCGCAGGCGGTCGAGCAGTGTTCAGCCGCGGGGGTCACGGTCGTCTGCGCGGTGGGCAACGCAGGTCATCTGCCAAATCATCCCGTCGTGCCGCCGGCAAGTGCTCCGTCATCTATCGCAGTAGGCGGACTCGATGACAACAATTCGATCAATCGAGCGAAACGGGGGATGTACCGTTCGTCGTACGGCCCGACTATCGATGGGTTGCAAAAACCGGAGATCATCGCATCTTCGATCTGGGTGCCCGCACCGATCCTGCCTAACACGCCAACCGCTCAACAGGCCGAGCTGCTCGACAAACTCGATAAGAGTTCCGATGCCTACCTTCACTCGCTAATCAGAGAATCATCAGGCGTGGACCCCGAACTCGACGCAGCTCTGGACCGACCGCCACATATCATCAGGCAGATCATCACGCTTAAGATCCGCCTGGAGAATGTGATCACGGCAGACTACAAATACGTTGACGGCACGTCTTTTTCCGCCCCGATAGTCTCTTCCGTCGCGGCACAGATGTTCGAAGCAAACCCAATACTTACGCCATCCGCGATCAAACGCATCCTCATCGCATCAGCCGAACGCCTCCCACACTACGAAGTCGACCGCCAGGGCTGGGGCGTCATCGACCCCCGACGAGCCGTCGAACTCGCTCTGTCAGAACCACCTGCGTAAGCGGGGCAAAGAATCATTAGCCGCAGATCTAGGCAGATAACGCAGATATCAGAAAAATTCCTATCTGCGATATCCGCGTAGATCTACGGCTAAATGTCCTAGTTCCCGTTGTTCGCCGGGCGATTTGATGTCATCACGGGCGGCCGTGGGCCGGCTCGCGGTGTGCCGACGGGTGTTGGCGGACGGTCTATGGTCGGACGCGGTGACGGAGCGGTCGTAGGTTCGGCAGTCTCTCGCGGCGTCACCGTTGGACTCGGGCTGGGCCTCGGCGTCTGCGTCGGCGATGGCGAACGCATGTTGGCATTCAAATTTGTATTGATGTTGAAGTTTGCGTTGGTGTTGAAATTTGCGTTCGTATTAAAGTTGAAATTCGAATCAAATCCGATATTGCTGTTCAGATTTGTATTCATATTCATGTTCGGAGCGTTGAGGTTGACGTTGTTCGCTACCTGCGGTTCACCCTGAAACATCCAGAACAATAACGCTCCAAATCCGACCGCGGCCAGCGTACCGGCGATGGTCAGAACGACCGTCTTGGTCGTATTGGCCGGCGGTGGTGGTGGTGGATAGTACGCCTGAGTTCGCGGCCGCACCTGCTGATCCATCTGCGGTATCTCGGTCGGGATCACGATCCGGTCGCCCTGCTGAGTAGGCGGCACGATATCCTCGCGACGGCGAATGACCGTCTCCTGACCAAAATCGTCGTCCAACGCCTCACTCGGCATCGCCGTAAAACTCGGCGTCGCCTCTTCAATCAGCGGCGTGCCGTCCTTAGTACAAAATTTGATTATCTCTTCGTCAAAACGCAGGTCGCAGACCGGGCAATATTTCATAATTAAGGTGTCTCGTCTAAAGGTAAGAAAACGAGACATTTTAACACGATTTTGAGCGGAATGCGTTGACGGGGATCTGAACTGCGAACATCTTAGTTGAGGTACTCATCAGGCGCCGCGATCTCGGCGGGGCCGGGCGGGAGGAGTGGGCTTTCTTCTTCGAGATTCCAGATCTCGTACAGGGTTGCGGGGCATTCAATAATGAACCGCGAAGGTTTTTGGAGGACGGTTTGGCGGTTGTAGTCGGTCATCAGCAGCGGATATGTGAGGTAGAGCTCATCCTTGGCCCGAGTGATGGCGACGTACCAGAGCCGGCGTTCTTCTTCTTCGCTGTCGATCTCTTTTAGGCTACGGGGCGAAGGGAACTTGCCCTCGGCGGCCCAGATGATGAAGACCGCTTTCCACTCGAGGCCTTTCGCCTG
>JANNWQ010000210.1:0-2323 GCA_031408595.1 Acidobacteriota bacterium
GAGTACGATGCGGGTAACGCCGTATTTGTCGACACCCGAGGCGAAGCCGCGTGGAAAGCCGAGCGATTGCCTGGAGCCCTTGAGATCGCGATGGGAGCAACAGACGAAAAGCTAAGCAAACTTCCCAAAGGAAAAAAAATAATCCTATACTGTTCCTGAGCGGCGGAACACACGAGTGCCGGTCTGGCATTCCAAATGAATCAGAAGAATATCCCCGGAACCTATGCCTTGCTAGGCGGCCCCGCCGCATGGAAGACCGCAGGATATCCGTTTGAAAATTCAGACAACAAGTAAAAATGGAGTAGTTATGAAGCTAATACTTGCAATATGTATCATCTCGCTCTCGGGTCTGGCCGCATTTAGCCAGTCCGACGGCTACAAGAAATTTTCCACCGACACCGAGGTGCCGCGAATGACGATCGAGGAAGCGAAGAAAGGCTTTGACGATGGCACGGTCGTTTTTGTCGATGCCCGAGCCGCCGATGCTTATCGGCAAGATCGCATCAAGGGTGCTGTCCTGATCGAAGGTGCAAAGGACGATCGATTCGACGCCATGCCAAAAGGCAAAAAGATCGTCGTCTATTGTTCCTGACCGGCCGAGAATTCGAGTGCCAGGCTGGCATTCCAAATGAACCAGAAAGGGATCGCGAATGTATACGCACTGAAAGGCGGTTTTCAGGGCTGGAAGGCAGCAAATTATCCTAGCGAGTCGACCAAGTAAGGTTTTCGCAGTTTAGGCGAAACTAATCAGCTCATCACAAATTCGTCCCGCCGCTTTGCCATCCCAGAGCGGCGGGATCTTCGTATCTGCTGCCATAGGATTCTCAAGAACGTTTTTCGCAGCCTGCTTGATCTTTTCCGGATCGGTTCCGACCAAAATATTCGTTCCCAACTCGATCGTGATCGGCCGCTCGGTATTATGTCGGAGCGTGAGGCATGGAATTCCAAGTACGGTCGTCTCTTCCTGCAAGCCACCCGAGTCAGTTAGTACAAGCCGTGCTCCGCTATACAACCGCATAAAGTCGAGATAGCCGAGCGGTGCGATAAGACGAATGTTCGACGCGGCGATCCGTTCAGAGAAGCCAAATTCCTCGATCTTCGCGCGCGTTCGCGGGTGCACCGGAAAGATGATCGGCAGACGTTCGGCAACTGATAGCAGCGCGTCGAGAATGCCGCCAAATACATCGCGTTCGTCCACATTCGACGGCCGATGCAGCGTCATCACGGCGTACTCGCGTTCGACAAGGCCCAGATCGTCGCGGACCGATGATGTTTCCGCGATCTTCAGATGCTCCAGCAGCGAGTCGATCATCACATTGCCGACGAACCGTACGCGTTCCGCCGGAATTCCTTCCAGCCGCAGATTCTCATCCGCATCCTGCGATGTCGTAAACAGCAGATCCGAGATCGAATCCGTCAGAATCCGATTGATCTCCTCGGGCATCGAGCGGTCGCGTGAACGCAATCCCGCCTCGACATGAGCCACCTTTACGCCCAGTTTCGCACATACGAGCGCACACGCGATCGTCGAATTCACGTCGCCCACGACCAAAACCCAATCCGGCTTATGCTCCAGCACGACGGGCTCAAACTCAGTCATGATCTTCGCCGTCTGCACCGCATGCGAACCCGAACCGACACCAAGATAAATGTCCGGCTTTGGCATCCCGAGATCGTGAAAGAACGCATCCGACATCGCCGCATCGTAGTGCTGCCCGGTATGCACGATCATCGGCTCGAACTCGTCCGCACGCCGCTTCATCTCGGCATAGATCGGCGCGACCTTCATAAAATTGGGCCTCGCCCCGGCAATGTTTAATATTTTCAGCATCTTCAGTTGAAGAAGAATTTACCACATCATCGCGTTCTCTCGCGACAGATGATAGGGTTCACGGCTAATGCGCGTCGCCTTCGACCAATCAGTCGTCCCGATCGAAATGAAGACCAACTAGTCTGATCCACCGTTAAAAAACCAAAAGCCTCGCTCCTAGATCGGACAAGGGCATTTTCGTTGTTGATTGCTATACCATTAAATAGTATATTTTTTATGTATGCGGGGCGAGCTAGTTCATTTTGTAGAGTCACCGGGATTTACGAGTCGAATAGATAAGCTGGCTTCGCTCAATGTTTTGTTTTCGTTACAAAACGATTTGGTCAAGAATCCGGAGCTTGGCGATCTCATGGCAGGTTGTGCCGGGGCCAGAAAGGGTCGTGTAGGTGACAAATCGGCAGGCAAAGGCAAAAGCGGTGGGTTTCGTTACATCTATGTTTACATCGTGATCGCGGGGACGATCTATCTGATCCACTTTTACGGCAAGAATGA
>JANNWQ010000211.1:0-16408 GCA_031408595.1 Acidobacteriota bacterium
TCGTAAAAGAATTTGCCGCGCACCGGAAAATACAGCTCGATCGGCCGCTTTGTTCGGCGAAAGAGCACGCTCGAGACGGTGTACATGTCAAAGAAAGAGCGGTGGTTGGCGACGAGGATCAGCGGTTTGTTGACATCGGTATTTTCGACATTCTCGATGCCGAAAACGTTCATCAGATTGTACGTCGCGATATAGATCCAAAGGCTACCAATGTGCCGCTGGCAAAACGTCATCAGCCGTTTCCAACGGCCGAGATTCATCCTGTGCGTCAGGCGAAACGCCATTCGCTCGGTCGCCGTGAGCACGCCGATTTCTTCCTGCGTCGGCACCAACACGCCAAACGCGTCTCGCGGAGCGATAGCCTCAACTGCCTTGATTTCGAGATCAGCCATGATGCTTGATTCGGTTATTCGATTCCGAAATACTTCGCCTCCGGATGATGAACGATAATGGCCGAGGTCGATTGCTCGGGTTCGAGCATAAACTCTTCGGTGAGTTCGACATCGATACGCTCAGGCTGGAGCAACTCGAAGAGCTTGGTCTGGTCCTCGATATTCGGGCAAGCCGGATAGCCAAAGCTGAATCGCGAACCCTGATAGCCCTGATGAAACAGCTTCGCCATCTCCGGAGCATCGCTACCGGCGATTCCAAGTTCCTCTCGAATCCGCTTGTGCCACATCTCGGCAAGAGCCTCGGCAGACTCGACCGAAAGGCCGTGGAAAAGGAGGTAATCGGTGTAATTGTCTGACTTGAAGAGCTTCGCCGAATGCTCACTCGCCTTGCGGCCCATCGTAACGAGATCGAATGAGACCACGTCAATTTTCCCTGATTCGACCGACGCAAAGTAGTCGGCAAGACACAGATTCTTGCCGCCACGTTGATCAACAGGCTGACGCGGGAACGTAAATCTCATCCGCTCGGTCTTTTTGTCGTCCTGATAGATGATGAGGTCATTTCCGCTCGATTGACACGGGAAATAGCCGTACACGAGCTTAGCCTCAAGCAGTTTTTCACGGCTCGCCTGAGCCTTGATCTCTTTGAATTTCGGATAGACCGTCTCTTCAAGAATCGCCTGATATTCTTCCGGAGTCTTACGGCCCTGCTTATATTGCCACTGGCCTTTGAAGAGTGCGGTCTCGTTGATGAAGTCAAAAACCTTTGTCAGGTCGGTGATCTCAACGACCTTTGAACCGTAGAACGGAGCTTTTGGCAATTGTTCGACCGACGCTACCTCAGATCGGGTCGTGTGCGTGGTGTCACCCGACGAGCGAGTCGAGACCCGAGCGGCAGCCTTGCCGAGCTTGGCATCCTCGCCGACGAGGTCTTCGGCGTCGGTTATCGTCTCGATGGTCGAGTTGGAACCACCTGCGGTAGCGGGTGGTTGAACATCGCTATCGAAACCTGCTGCGGCAGTTTTGACCTGCGGTAAACCACCCGCTACCGCAGGTGGTTCTGACTGAGTCAATTCG
Organism: Acidobacteriota bacterium; assembly: GCA_031408595.1. GTDB lineage: Bacteria > Acidobacteriota > Blastocatellia > Pyrinomonadales > Pyrinomonadaceae > OLB17. The sequence continues at coordinate 1,470 of JANNWQ010000211.1, forward strand.
TCCATCGCGTGCAATCCGTCGAACGCATCGCGTGCGTAGAAAAGCTGCCCCTTGTAAAGCGGCACAAGATCGGCATCCACATAGCGACGATTGAGTGCGGCACCGCCAAGAATGACCGGAACATTAATGCCGCGTTCGTTCATCAATTCGAGATTGTCACGCATGATGAGCGTCGATTTGACGAGCAAACCGCTCATCCCAATAGCGTCCGCCTTGGTCTCGTCCCACACGCGAAGGATCTCGTCGATCGGCTGTTTGATGCCGAGATTTACTACCTTATAGCCGTTGTTGGTAAGGATAATGTCGACCAAATTCTTGCCGATGTCATGCACATCACCTTTAACGGTGGCGAGTACTAGAACGCCCTTATTCGAGCCCTCGACCTTGTCCATAAATGGTTCAAGGAATTTAACGGCAGCCTTCATCGACTCGGCCGATTGGAGGACGAACGGCAATTGCATCTGGCCGCTGCCAAATAGATCGCCGACCGTTTTCATGCCGTCGAGCAAGATGTCATTGATGATCTCAAGCGGCGGATACTTTTCGAGAGCGAGCTTGAGCGAATCTTCAAGGCCAATCCGCTCGCCGTCGATGATGTGGTGCTTTAGCTTTTCCTCGATCGGCAAATTCGAGATGTCGGGCTTGATCGACTGTGCCGATTTGCCCTCGAACATCGTCGAAAATACACCGAGCGGATCGTATGTGCAGATATCGCCGTCGAACTTTCGCCGATCGTAGATCAGGTCGCGAGCGGTATCGATCTCATGCTCGCTAAACCTCATCAGCGGCAATATCTTCGATGCGTTAACGATAGCCGAGTTCATTCCGGCCTCGACGCAGTCGTGGAGGAAGACGGAATTCAGAACGACACGGGCTGCAGGATTCAATCCAAACGAGATGTTTGAAACACCAAGGATGATGTTCGCTTCAGGCAGTTCTTCGTGGATCTGTTTGATCGCATTGAGCGTCTCGACCGCATTTTTACGGTCTGCCTCGATGCCGGTCGAGATCGGCAGAGCCAGCGGGTCGAAGAAGATATCGTGTCCGGGAATGCCAAATTCGGTCACCTGTTTGTACCCTCGACGAGCGATCCTGATCTTGTCGTCGTAGGAGCGGGCCATGCCGTCTTCATCAATCAATCCGATGACGACGCTCGCACCAAACTCTTTCGCGAGGCCGAGAACCTTCAAAAATCGAGGTTCGCCGTCCTCGTAATTTGTCGAATTCAGGATCGATTTGCCGCCCGCATGTTCGAGGCCGGCTTCCATTTTTTCCCATTCGGTCGAGTCGAACATCAGCGGGATCTTGACCGCCGTCGCCAGCCTCGCGGCCAGCGTGTGCATATCCGCAACGCCATCGCGGCCTACGAAATCGACGTTAACGTCTAGAATGTGAGCCCCTTCCTTTTCTTGCGATTTGGCAAGATTGACCAGCCCGTCCCAATCCTCGGCGTCGAGCAGGTCACGCATCTTCTTCGAGCCGGATGCATTGACGCGTTCGCCGACGATCAGGAAAGAAGCATCCTGAGTGTAAGGCTGCTGGAAATAGATCGACGAAGCTGACGGAGCCAGTTTGGCATTTCGCTCTTTTGGCGACATCCCATCAACCCGCTCGATGACCTGTCGCAGATGCTCTGGCGTCGTGCCGCAGCAGCCGCCGACAATGTTCGCTCCGAAATCTCGTGCAAAATGCTCGACCTGAGCCGCAAAACTCTCGGGCGTCTCATCATAATGCTGCTGCCCGTCCTTGACCTCGGGCAAACCGGCATTCGGCAGCACCGAGACTGGGATCGGCGAGTTTTCGCAAAGGTGCCGTAGACTGTCGGCCATCTGCTTAGGCCCGGTGCCGCAATTCATACCGATCACATCGATCGGAAACGGCTCGAGTGCCGTCAGTGCCGCACCGATCTCAGTTCCGTTGAGCATCGTCCCGAACACTTCGATGGTGACCTGAGCAATAACCGGAATTCGCCGTTTTTCCTTCTCAAACAGCTCAAATATCGCGGCTAGAGCCGCTTTCGTTTGCAAAAGATCCTGACAGGTCTCGACAAGCAATAGATCGCTGCCGCCATCAAAAAGCCCGCGAACCTGTTCGCGATAGGCGTCTTTTAGCGCAGGATAGGTGATGTGCCCGAGCGTCGGGAGTTTTGTTCCCGGCCCTATCGAACCGGCGACAAATCTTGGTTTGTCATACGTCGAATAGTCACTGGCGATCCGCTTCGCAAGTTGTGCGGCCCGCAGATTGACGTCATAAGTCTTATCGGCGATCCCAAATTCGGTCAGCACAACCTCGCTTCCACCAAAGCTGTTCGTCTCGATCACATCGCAGCCAACATCGAGAAACGCCTTATGCACCGACTCGATCGCGTCCGGCCGCGTGTAGAGCAGATTTTCCGAGCAGTTCTCAAACGCCGGCCCGCCCCATTCGTCGATCGAGAGATCGAGCGATTGCAAATACGTCCCCATCGCACCGTCGAAAACGATGATCTTTTCCTTTAGCAGATCGAGAAATATACTCATAAATCAAAAAACTCTGTGCCCAAACAAGCACAGAGTTTCGTCAAATATTTGGTCAACTCATGCTGTTTAGCCGTTTATTTTACGTGGCCGCAAGTCGCAATAACTCACCACAAATTTAAGTCTCAATTCTAACCAAATCGCGCCGGATTGTCGAGCATCATCGCCCTTCGCCAGAACCCCGATCGGCTAAACATGTATCTATTAGCTTTTTACCGGCGTTGAAAATATCCTGCAAGGTTCTTTTTGATGTTCCGTTCTCTTGATACAGGACACGCGTGACCTGATAGTTCACTACAACAATCAGGAGAATAAAATGAAAAATTACTCTTTCAAGAGCTTGAATGCTCTTTTGTTTATCGCCGCATTAGGCGTTATCGGGATCGTAAATGGCACGACGCTGGCAGCACCGCCGCCGGCTCCTAATTTGAGCGTTCAGACGTGGCAGGGATCCTCGACTCCACTTGTCGAGTCGCCTTATCAGTACACGACGCGTGTTAAGAATATCGGCAATCAGACGGCGCAGAATGTGACCTTAACGGTTGAATTGCCTCTCACGGCGACCAGCCCGACGCGACACATTTTAGGCAAACTAACGGGCGTTCAGGCAAGCTCAGGCACATGCTCGATCGTTTCGAACAAGATCGTCTGCAACGTTGGCAACATCGGCAACAATCAGACGCGTCAGGTCAGCTTTACATTTGAGTTTCAGGTCGCGACGACGCCTCCGACGTTCAAAACAATCGCTACGACCCAGAGCGGGAACGAGCAGAATCCGGCCAACAACACGCTCGCATTCACACCGGCCGTTCGCTATCCAGATAATGTGATCACAGGTGGCCGCTATCTCGTGACAAGTTGCTCAGGAACGGCGGTGACCTCATTTTATGAATGCGAACTCTACCAGAGTTCACAGCAGAGCTTCGAAATGGATCTCATCTCGGGCGGCACCATCTTTATCCCCGTCGCCCCCACGTATACAGGAATGTGGGATCAAAACAGCCTGCCGCTCAATAAAACGCTGCACTTCACGATCGACGGCGGCAACGGAACCGAGGTCGTATTCAACGGCTTCGCGACTAGCGGAAGTTGCTTCGAAGGCATCGCTGATTTCCCACAAAATACGGCATACAACGCCGCTTATCGGGTATGCGGGCAATAACAGGTGGTTTTTCGGTCTTACCAAGGCTGCCTATCCAATGGACAGCCTTAACTTTTTGCAACAAATGCGTAAGAGGGACGTTTAATTATTCACAAGCCTTGTCTTGGGGACGTGGGTTTGATATCGGCATAATAAAAAGGCGGGCCAACTCTCGGCCCGCCATTTTTTTGTTCGAATTCCCCAGCCTAAATATCGTAGTACATAGAGAATTCAAGCGGATGCGGACGAAGACGCAGGGGCGTGATCTCGTTTTCGCGTTTGTACGTGATCCAGCGTTCGATGAGTGCCGGGGTGAAGACATCGCCCTTGAGCAGGAATTCGTGATCGTCCTCGAGAGCTTTGAGGGCTTCGTCGAGGCTACCCGGCAGGCTCGGGACGTTTGCCAACTCCTCGGGCGGCAGATCGTAGATGTCTTTGTCGAGCGGCTCGCCCGGATCGATGCGATTCTGCACGCCGTCCAGGCCGGCCATCAGCAAAGCGGCAAAGGTCAGGTACGGATTGCACGACGGATCGGGCGGACGAAACTCGAGGCGCTTGGCCTTAGGGGAAGACGAGAACATCGGGATTCGCACGGCGGCCGAGCGGTTGCGGGCCGAGTATGCAAGATTAACCGGAGCTTCGAAGCCGGGAACGAGACGTTTGTAGCTGTTAGTCGTTGGAGCCGCGAGAGCTACAAGAGCGGGGGCGTGTTTTAGCAGGCCTCCGATGTAGAACTTCGCCATCTCGGACAATCCCGCGTACTGATCACCCGCAAACAGAGGCTTGCCGTCCTTCCACAGGCTCTGATGAACGTGCATTCCCGAACCGTTATCGCCAAAGATCGGTTTTGGCATGAACGTCGCTGTCTTGCCGTGAGCATGAGCCGTATTCTTGACCACGTATTTGAACAGCATCAGACTGTCGGCGGTTGTTAGAAGGTGATTAAACCTAAAATCGATCTCACACTGCCCGGCCGTAGCGACCTCGTGGTGATGGCATTCGACGTCGATTCCGACTTCGCCGAGGATGGTCGAGATCGTATTGCGGATATCGATCAGCGTATCGAGCGGAGCAACCGGGACATAACCTTCTTTTGGGCGGATGTGATAGCCGTTATTAAGGACATCGCCGCCCTCGCGACCGCTGTTCCAATGGCCTTCTTCGGAATTTACGTAAAAGCCCGCCGAATGCTGGTTATTATGATAACGGGCCTCGTCGAATATGAAAAATTCGGCTTCCGGGCCGACGTTAATCGTGTCCGCGATGCCGGTGAATTTCAGATAACTCTCCGCGCGCACAGCGACCGAACGCGGATCGAGCCAGTAACCTTCCTTCGTGATCGGATCAACGGCATTTGCGATAAGGCAAAGCGTCGTGTCTTCCGTAAACGGATCGATCCAGAATCGCGACGGATCGGGCACGAGCAGCATGTCCGATTCGTGGATCGCCGCCCAGCCACGAAGGCTCGACGCGTCGAACCCGAAGCCGTCTTCAAAGCTATCCTCAGACAACTGCGAGATAGGAAATGTCAGATGATGCCAGGAACCGATAAGATCGGTAAACCTGACCGAAACAAACCGAGCCTCATTCTCAGCGGCATAGGTCAAAACACTTTTGGGATTCATATTTTCCTCTTTAGGTTGATTAAATCAAATTTCTTCGATTGCGAACTCAGCTTCGAAAAGGAGATTCTACACCGCTCCCTTGTTTCTCAGTAGTTGCGATGGACAATCAACGTCACGGCAGATTTTCCGACAAAAATGTAGGCTTTCCTCCCGGGGACTCGGCGAAAGCCCAGTGCAGCACCTTAGATTAGACTGGATTTGTCCCGATTTCGGGGCGAGGTTGACTGACGTTGCCGGAGGCAATATCATTTCGAAACTACATCATGAAGAAACTTTTAATGACATTCGCACTTGCGTCCATTTCTTTATCACTCTTGGCATTTCCCGTTCGCACTCAAACCCTGAACCCGGATGAGCGGAAGATCATCGATTTCATCGACAAAAATAACGAACAGGCCATCGCACTGATCGAAAAAACGGTCAATATCGCCAGCCCGACCGAAGATCTCGCGGGTGTGAAGAATGTCGGCACGTTACTCAGCCGCGAACTCGCCGCACTCGGCATGACCCCGAAATGGATCGATATGCCGACCGCACAGAAACGTGCCGGCCACCTTGTGGCGGAAACGACCGGGACTAAAGGCAAGCGACTTCTTCTGCTCGGACATCTCGACACCGTTCTCAAAGGCGAACGGTACCGTCGAGCCGGAAATACTGTTTACGGTACCGGTGTTGGCGATATGAAAGGCGGCAATGTCGTCGCCGTCTATGCTCTCAAGGCTCTTCACGCGACGGGTGTGCTAAAGGATACGCAGGTGATCGTGATGTTCACAGGCGATGAAGAAAATTCGTGCGATCCCGTCGAGATTTGCCGAGGCGACATGATCACCGCAGCAAAACGGAGCGACATTGCCCTGAGTTTTGAAGGGGCAGTTAGAAACACAGCGACGGTCGGGCGAAGAGGTTCGAGTTCGTGGAAGGTCGAGGTCGAGGCAAAAACCGGGCATTCGAGCCAGATATTTCGCGAATCTATGGGAAATGGTGCGATCTTTGAGGCTTCGCGGATACTCAACGAATTTCGCACACAGCTCGGCGGTGAAAAATACCTGACTTTTAATCCATCCTTTTTTGTCGGCGGCACCACGATAACGACCCAAGGACCCGATGGAACCGCTTCCGGCAAGACGAACGTCGTCCCAGCGAAGGTTGTGGTTCGCGGCGACCTGCGGTTTATCAGTGAGGAGCAAAAAGAAAAAACTCGCAGCCGAATGCGTGAGATCGTCGCCAAGAGCCTGCCGGGAGCAAAATCAACGATCGCGTTCGAAGACGGTATCCCCGCGATGACTCCCGTCGAGGGCAATTACGTCCTGCTCAAGCAACTCGACCAGGTCAGTCGCGATCTCGGCTTCGGCCCGGTCGAAGCCCTCGACCCCGGCGACCGCGGAGCCGGCGACATCGCTTTCATCTCCGGCATCGTCCCCGGCCTAGACGGCCTCGGCATCGGCGGCGGCCAAAATTCCCACGCCAAAGGTGAATCGGCCAGCGTCGAAAACCTGGCCGCGTTAACAAAACGTGCGGCTTTGTTGATATATCGGTTGACGCGTTAATAGTGTTACAATAGCGGGATATAAGGCAATTGCACAGGGCAAGCTCGAATCCTCGGTTTCAGAGACTACGAAGACGCCGTCCAATACGCGTCCGCCGTAGCTGAAGGCTTAGACTCGATAGTTACCCGCAATACAAAAGATTTCGACAAATCGCCGATTCCCGTCTATTCTCCTGCGGAATTCCAAGAGTTAATTCAGGAATTGATGAGATCTAATTAGATTCAGCGGATTCGTCACTCTACCGACGGGCAATACCGTTCCGGAGATGAAGTCATGAAAAATCTTCTAACCATATTCGTTCTCGGATTTTCTTCGTTTGCGTTTGCCCAGCAGACATCGAAGGCCGAGATGTTAGACGGATTTGGAAGTTTCAACTGCGAGATTTTTTTGGCGACAATGGATGTGTTCTATACCCAACTCAACAATTCTCCGACGACCAAAGGTTACCTGGTTGTCTCCGGTGACAGATCAACACTCAGAATGAAGCTTGTCGCCGAGTTGTTGGTAGAAAGCGCGGTGAAAGCTCGTAACTTCGATCGTTCGCGAGTCGAAGTGGTTCACGGACAAGAAGCCGGAGCGTTGAATGTTAGGATGTGGTTAGTACCCGTTGGTGTGGACAAACCTAACTTTCAGGAGAGTTCGTGGAACCTGACTTTCGACAAAAACGATGAGCCGCTCGTGCTTGATAGCGAAATGACCCAGATTTGTCCCTCGGCTTCCTTCGAGACAGTAGCAAAAGGACTTCTCCAGGCAAATCAGACCGGAATGATTTATGTAATCGTTCATGGCAACGATGCAGGCGAGCGAATGCGGCAGCTTAGTGCGGCGCGAAGGAGGCTTGGCAAAGTCGATCCCCAACGCTCCCGATTTTTTCTACGACATTCCCCTATCGGATACTCTGATTTCTACTTTGCGGTTGGCAATCGCAGTCGTCTCGAGTTCAAGAGCTCCTTCTAGTTGGTAATAATAAATAACTCACGTGCTCTACGACCAATACGTCATCGACGATCTTAAGAACCGGGCCGATTTGGTGCGGATAATACAGCCGTATGCGGCGGATTTGAAGAAGAAGGGCGCGAATTGGATGGCGTGCTGTCCGTTTCATCAGGAAAAGACGCCTTCGTTTTCGGTGAATCCTTCGAAAGGATTTTACAAGTGCTTCGGCTGCGGGAAAGGCGGAACAGCGTTTAATTTTTTGATGGAGATGGAAGGGTTGAACTTCCCCGAAGCCGTCAAACGCGTGGCCGAGATCAGCGGCGTGATGCTTCCCGAGCCGGTCGATGACGCCAGCTACGAACGAAGTAAGAAACACCGCGAAGAGAAAAAACAGGTTGCCGATCAGGTGATCGAGCTAAATCAGGTCGCTCTCGAATATTGGGAAAACGAACTTCAAGGCAAGAGCAGGAAGACGAAAGAAGCTCGCGTATATCTAGAACAGCGAGGCATCTCCGAGGACATTCAGAAACAATTCCGAATGGGATTTTCGCCTGATGGTTGGGACGGTTTGCTCGGCGTTCTACGCGATTTCGGAGCCGATGAAAAGTTGATCGAGGTCTCAGGCCTGGTTTCCGTCAATGAGGAGAAAGAGCGCGTCTTTGATCGTTTTCGCGGGCGAATAATGTTCCCCGTTCTTGATGTCAACGGTCGTCCGGTTGCTTTTGGCGCCCGAGCGATGGGCGACGATCAGCCGAAATATCTCAATTCGCCCGAAACTCCGGCATACACAAAAGGCGAACATCTTTACGGGCTTTTCCAGGGAAAGGAAGATATCCGCAAGCGAAAATTCGGGATCCTTGTCGAAGGTTATCTCGACCTGATCGCCCTAGCACAGTTTGGCATCACGAATGTTGCGGCCAGTCTTGGAACAGCGTTCACACCCGAGCAATCGAAACTTTTGAGCCGGTTTACAAAGAGCGTTGTCATAAATTACGACGGCGATCAGGCAGGTATAAAGGCAGCTCGTCGGGCGATAGAGCATTTGTTGCCGCAGGAATTTGATATCAAAGTACTCGTGCTGCCGGACGGCAAGGACCCCGACGATTTTGTTCGTGAGAATGGCAAGACGGCGTACGATCAGCTTCGCGGCAAGGCCGAGCCGTTTCTCGCCTTTGCATTGCGGACCGCGACAACGGGTAGGAATATTGCAAACGCAAAGCAAAAGGCCGAGGCGATCGAAGAATTTTTGCCGGTTATCTCAACGATCCGAAATCATATTCAGCAACGCGAAAGTTTTGATCAGGCGATGGAGTATTTTCATATCGAGGACGCCGCCCTTAAACGTGAACTATGGATGTCGGCATCGAAGGGACAAACTGGTGACGCCCGGCAGATTACGCAGCGAGTATCGCGCGCCGCGAGGGCTAAGATTACTGTTGCCGAAACAAAGCTACTTGAGTCTCTAGTATTCGATACGGAGTTAAGAGAAGTGATATTCCCTATCATCGAAACCAGTGATTACGAGAATCTCGCCACTGCGGAGCTGTTCCAAGCATTTATCGCGATTCATGCAGAAAAACAGGCGATAGAACCGGAAACACTGATGAATCATATAGGCGACGACGAGTTAATGCTGGACGTTGCCCATAAGCTCCTCCAGACCACTCCGAAACGCCGCCCGGACGAAGCCATAGACGATGTCTACTTAGAGGCTACAAAGCAGGTTTATACCGTGCGCGGGTTAGCCATTGAGAACAGGATCAGAGAAATCAGTCGAGAGTTGCGACTAGCCGAACAGGATGGCGATTCCACTCGCATAACTGACCTCGTGAAGGAACAGATCGAACTTCAGCGAATTCATTGGGATGTTACAAACAAGAAATGGTAGGTTTGTGATATACTTTACGATTTGATTCCCGCGCCGCCACATGAAACTATTCATGGCCCGGAAACGTTAGTAAATATATTACGAACAACGATTTACGCGGTGTTCTAATCAAATTGCATTTATTCAGAATATGCCCGATTACGACGAAAAAGAAGACTTAATGGATCGCCTGATGGCCCTTGGCAGGCGGAAGAAAGGGTTGAGCCTGGACGAATTACATCGTCAGCTGCCCGAAAACATGTTGTCAGCAGACGACATCGAAGACGTTTTGGAGCGCCTTGAGGGCGCAAATATCTCAGTCGCCGAGACAGACGCTCAGCTCTTAGAACGTGCATCCGCCATTGCTCTGGACGAGGACGAGGAAGAAGAAACGCCAGATGAAGAAGATCTCGATCTAGATCTGTCCGCAGGTGTTCTGGACAAATCTAATGATCCCGTTCGCCTCTATCTGCGCGAAATGGGTGTCGTTCCTTTGCTCAATCGCGAAGGCGAGGTCGCCATTGCGAAACGCATCGAGCGTGGACAGATCCACACTCATAAGGCAATCGCACGTTCACCTATCGCAGTCGAACGGCTGCTCAAGATCGGTGACGATCTTGCGGCCGGAAAGGCGAGCATTCGCGAAACTGTAGTTTTTAGTGAGCAAGCTGAGATCTCGATCGAAGAAGACAAGGCCGAGGAGTATCTGCGGTGGACGCTCGAGGGAATCGAGAGCATTCGCGGGAATTTTCAGACGACACTAAAGTCATGGAATGCCCTCACCGTCGAGACCGAAAAGGCGGCTGGGAAAAAAGGCAAGAAACTTCTGCGTCTACGACGTCAGACGGCTCGACTGCGGCTCGATATCGCTCTTGAGATCAAGCACCTCAATCTGACGGAACGAGCCCGACAGGTTTTGATAGCCGCTATTCGTAAGGTTGTTGAGGATATTAGGAAGGCCGAGCGGAGTATAGCGAAAGCTAAGGAAAAGCTTGAAAAGAAGCCGCCAACTGCTGAAAGGAAAGAAATTAACGCCAAGCTGGCTGAAGCGAAAGCGGCCATCGCAGGTGTCGAAGAAAAGTATCGGTTACCGGTTGTCGAGATAAAGCGCGGTTTTCATATAATCACTGTCGGTGAATCCGACACGAACAAGGCGAAACGCGAGCTGGTCGAGGCAAACCTTCGTCTCGTTGTCTCGATCGCTAAAAAGTATACCAACCGCGGATTACAGTTCCTCGATCTAATTCAGGAAGGCAACATTGGTCTGATGAAGGCGGTTGATAAGTTTGAATGGCGGCGCGGATACAAATTCTCTACCTACGCAACGTGGTGGATCCGACAGGCGATCACTCGTGCGATCGCCGACCAAGCCCGCACGATCCGTATCCCGGTGCACATGATCGAGACGATCAACAAGCTAATTCGCACCTCGCGTTTGCTTGTTCAAGAACTCGGCCGCGAACCAACGAGTGAAGAGATCGCAAAGCGCATGGACATTCCAGTTTCTAAAGTACGTAAAGTGCTGAAGATCGCTCAGGAACCCATTTCGCTCGAAACGCCGATCGGAGAAGAGGAGGATTCGCATCTCGGAGATTTTATCGAGGATAAATCGATATTGAATCCGGCGGAGTCGGTCACCTTCTCAAACTTGCGGGAGATCACTGACGAAGTCCTCGCAACGCTGACGCCGCGTGAGGAAAAGGTCATCAAGATGCGTTTCGGTCTTGGGAACACGGGTTCGGAACATACTCTCGAGGAGGTCGGCCAGCACTTCGCGGTCACTCGTGAGCGTATCCGGCAGATAGAAGCGAAAGCATTGAGAAAGCTACGCCATCCGTCGAGATCACGTCGGCTGAAAGCGTTCTTAGAGGGTAAACCCTAGAAAAATGCAAAAGCGGCTTGTAAAAAACGAGCCGCTTTTTATTGTTCGGTAAGTATTTTTTTTGCCGCCAGAATGCCTTCGTCTAGAGAAGTAACCGCCCCATCCATTTGCAACTCATAGACCGCATCGAGGATCTGTTTGAACAGCGGCCCCGACTCCAGACCTAGCTCGATTAGGTGCCTTCCCATCAAGATCGCGTCGGGAGCTTTCTTCTCGATTTGTAGCTCCCTGATCTTTTCGATAAACCATTCCTGCGCGGCCGAATCAAACCATTTTTCTTTCGGGAGCCACTCGGGATTACGTCCTAGGCTGTCAGCCTTCGCAACCCGATAGAGCAGATCGGCTTCGACTTTACGCGCCAGACGACGAAACGCTCCGTCACCGACCGGTGTTTTCGCACCGTAGTATTCACCGGGTTTTAGATGATATCGAACTAGCTGGACAATCTGATTACGCACATCGTAGCCGTCAAGAGTGTAGATGCCGAGCGTATCGAGGAATGAAAGCGTAGGCTCGACACCTGCTTCGTCGTGCCCTCTCGAACGCGTCCTGCCATCGACAAACTCAGTGGTTGGAGGCTTACCGAAATCATGAGCAAGAGCACCGAACATGACGGCGATCTTTCGCGGATAGTCTAGTTCGTCAATCAGCTTGCAAGCCTCATCAACGACCATCAGCGTATGAACATCAACATTGCCTTCCGGATGCCAAGCGGGTTCTTGCGGGACGCCGACAAGGGCCTGCATTTCTGGGAATAGTTGCTTCACAACACCGAGCTCGTAAAGCCATTTGAGCCCGATCGATGGGCGTTGCGATTTCAGCAGAAGCTTTTCGATCTCGCCCCAAATGCGTTCCTTCGGCAGGTCTGTGACATCGATCTTTTTACAAACCTCTACAGTTTCGGCATCGATATGAAACTCGAGCCGTGCCGCGAACTGGCACGCCCGAAGAACGCGTAGCGAATCCTCCGAAAACGTCTCCGCCGCGACCATTCTCAGCAATCGGCGCTTAATGTCACCCCGTCCATCGAACGGGTCCACGATCTCGCCGTTCAAGGGGTCTTTTAAGATCGCGTTGACCGTAAAATCGCGCCGCGAACAAGCTTCATCAAACGACATCTCCGGATCGCCCTCGATCGCAAATCCACGATGGCCGGACCCGACCTTTCGCTCACGCCGCGGTATCGACACGTCCAGATCGTCTCCGATCTTATAGACTGCAAACGCCTCGCCAACGTTCCGAACCTCGCCGAATTCACCGACGATCTCGAGTAATTTCTCCGACTCGACGCCATAGACCTCGACATCCCAATCCTTTGGCCGGGCGCCCATCAACTGGTCGCGAACGCACCCGCCATTGAGCATAGCCCGCCCGCCGTTTGAGCGAACGGCTTCCGCTAGTTGCACGATCTTGTGAGGCAGATCCTTCATAATCCACTAAAACTCAATTCTGCCTCAGTTGAGCGGATGAATCAAAGCTATTTCCGCCAACATCATCCTCGCAGGTGATGAGACACGCTGTGACGGTTCGCATTATGAAATCTCCGTGAAATCCGTTAAGCTTCTCTTTATCTGGTGGGCCAAACGTATTGAATTTGCCCCCCATTGATATGTCACAGTGACAAGGGCGCGATCTTTACCAATGGTCGTGCCTTAATTCGTTTGGTATCGTATGAGTTCCAATAAACCTTCGGGCAATGGTGGCGTGAAAGGCTGGTTTATGAAGGGCGTCGAGCGCCCGGAGGCTCCGCATGCGGGCGAGGGAGCCGATCACAAGCACTCGTGGTGGCAGGTGATGTGTCTGACCGGTGTCGATTACTTTTCGACGCTTGGTTATCAACCGGGTATTGCTTTTGCCGCCGCCGGTGTGCTTTCGCCGATCGCAACATTGATCTTGGTCCTGCTAACGCTTTTTGGAGCCTTGCCGATCTACAATCGCGTCGCTGCGGAGAGTCCGCATGGACAGGGTTCGATCGCGATGCTCGAGAACCTTCTCTCGCGTTGGAAAAGTAAGCTATTCGTACTTGCCCTCCTCGGCTTCGTCGCGACAGACTTTGTTATCACGATCACGCTTTCAGCGGCTGATGCGTCCGAGCACGTAATTCACAATCCGTTCATAGAGGAGCATCTGCCGCAACTAGATCATCCGATCATGGTCACGGTCGTAATGATCGGTGTGCTCGCAGCCATCTTCTTAAAGGGATTCAAAGAAGCGATTGGAATAGCCGTGGTATTGGTCATCAGTTACCTAGCCCTTAACCTCGTCGTCGTATCGGTCGGAACGTACGAGATCCTGACGCACCCGGAATTACTCGAGAACTGGAAGAACGCTCTGTTCACAGTGCCTGAAACCGGATCGGCTCGGAGCCTGCTATTGATCGTCGGAATGTCACTACTCGTCTTCCCAAAGCTGGCACTCGGCCTATCAGGTTTTGAGACCGGCGTTGCTGTAATGCCGCTGATCAAGAGCCCAAATCGCATCGAGAAAACTCGAAAGCTGCTGCGAACTGCTGCGTTGATCATGAGCTTCTTCTTGATCGCAAGTAGCTTTGTCACTAGTGTTTTGATTCCAGCGTCGGAGTTTGCCGAGGGCGGTAAAGCTCAGGGCCGAGCGCTTGCATTCGTCGCCCACCAATACCTCGGCGAGATTTTTGGCACGGCGTACGACGTTAGCACGATCCTGATACTTTGGTTTGCCGGGGCATCGGCGATGGCCGGCTTGTTAAACATCGTACCTCGCTATCTGCCGCGTTACGGAATGGCTCCGAATTGGGCTCGGGCATCTCGCCCGCTCGTGCTCATCATCTCTGCAGTTTGCTTCGCCATAACTTATATCTTCGAGGCCAGCGTAGAGGCACAAGGCGGCGCGTATGCGACGGGAGTTCTTGTTCTAATGACCTCTGCGGCGATAGCTGTAACGATCTCTGCGTGGAGGCGAAAAGAGGGTGCGAAATGGATATTTCTACTTATCGCGTTAGTTTTTACGTACACGACGATCACCAATATCATTGAGCGTCCCGACGGTATCAAGATCGCTTCCCTATTCATCCTTGGCATCGTCGTGGCCTCATTTGTTTCAAGGGCGATGCGAACGACCGAGATCCGTATTCAGAAGATCGAGCTCGATGCTACCGCACAGAGCTTTATCGATAACATGTCGGATGAGGAGATCCGCATCGTGACGAATCGGCGGGAGACAGGCGATGTTGTGGAATATCGATTTAAGGAGCACGAGAAACGTGTCGATAATCACATTCCTGCCAACGACCCGGTCCTGTTTTTCGAGATAGATATCGGTGATGCGTCGGAATTTGCGGGAAAGATTGTGATCAAAGGAGTTGATATCGCGGGATATAAGATCCTTAGAACGCATGCCCCCGCAGTACCGAACGCCATTGCTGCTCTATTGCTGCATTTGCGCGATAA
>JANNWQ010000212.1:0-4657 GCA_031408595.1 Acidobacteriota bacterium
GAAGGCCAGCAGATACTCGTCAAGTGCATCGGCAAAGAAGGCAACAAGGTCAAGCTTTCGAGGAAAGCGATCATTGCTGAGGAAAAGGGTAAAGACGCTCCGGTTGACGAATAGGCCGAGCTATTAAAAAACATCCCGAAATTCAGGAAACACAGACCGGTTACCACTATCTTGTGGTAGCCGGTTTATTTTTTGCAATAAATCGAAAAAAGATGAAGATTTTTTGGAAACGACGGGCCATTAGGCATATCTTCCACTTGAAATAGCTAATATAGCGTATTTTTGGACTGTGAAAACGCAAAAGCAACGTGCTTTTTAAGCCTGGTTTTGTTATGTTTTCCGGACTGCCCCAAAAATCAATCTTTCAGTGAGTGCCAACCGAACTGTGAAGACCGCTAAGGTTTTTACCGAAATACCGTTTAGTCAGGTAACAGACATGAGAAACTTAAACTTAAGAGTACTACTCTCGGCTCTCTGCATCGCGTCAATTATGGCAGCGTTCACGAGAGTCGATGCGGCGCCAGTAAGATTCGATCAGGTTGTGCAGGTAGTAAATGCACGGCCCGGCCAGGCCAACGCAACATCGTTCACGCGGCTCACTGTGGCGAACGATTATTCTTACCTCATCGGTGATGACGACGATGACGATAAGAAGAAGCCAACGAAGCCGCAGGACGGACGCGTGATCACCGAAACAAGAACGGACATCGTCACCGACGATGCATGTGATTGTGAGGTGATCGAGACTAAGCGTGGATTTCCAAAATGGGCTTTGCTTGGCCTTGCTGCCATCCCGATCGCCTTTATCCTGATCAAGCGTAAAAAGGACACGCCGACGCCGACAGCTACCGTGCCGGGGATGACGCCGACGCCGACGGGGACTCCAACGCCGACCGGTACTCCGACCCCGACGCCAACGGGAACTCCGTCTCCAACGCCGTCGAAGACGCCGACACCGACACCTTCGGTTACGCCGACACCGACTCCGCCCGAGCCGGTTCCCGAGCCGATGACGATCCTGCTCTTCGGAACAGGCCTGGCATCGATCGGTCTGGCCGCCCGACGAAAGTTTGGCAAAAAGAGCGACGAGTCGGATGAAAAAGAAGAAGAATAGAGTTAATATTTAGCCGTTAGCCGCTGGAGAGATTTCAGCGGCAATGGCATTGTGAGAGGAAATTGAAATGCGAGTGAACAGATACAATTTTTTATTTGTGATGGGACTGGCTCTGATGCTTGGCGTGTCGAGCAGCTTTGCTTTTGACAAAAAGATCCCCAAGGATATGGGCGTTCTCAATGTCAAGACGACCGAGGTGTCTTATCCGGTTAAGGTAAATGGCCAATACGTCGGAATGAGCGGCGTCGGCACTGGTGCTGATTTCTATCTCAAGCCCGGCATTTACACGGTCGAGGTTGCGGGTCCGGACGGCAAAGTCTGGACAGACGACATCGAGGTGTTTAAGGGCCGAAAGAACTGTATCTGTTTAAAGATCATTCGCGAGACGACTTCGAAGGCATGTCCGTATCGCTTTACGCTCGACGGGCCGACCCGTATTAACGAGGGCGATCTGGTGACATTTGCCGCGATAAACCAGGGAACTGCTCCCGTGCCGATCAAGTACGCCTGGAGAGTTTCCAATGGGCGCGTAACGAGCGGGCTCGGAACGCAATCGATCACTGTCGATTCGACCGGTATCGGAGGCAGCACGATCAATGCTGAACTTGATGTGAATGACGACGTATACGACAACCGTTGCCGTCAGGTGATCTCTGTTCCAACCGATGTTGTTCGCATTCCGCCCGAAGAGCCGAAAGTGCCCCTGCCGTTCCGGTGTGACGAATTTGCCGCGACCGTTCCGGACGATGCTAAAGCACGGTTTGACACCTGCGTCATTCAGGCACAGAACACGCCGGATGCTCAGATCTATGTGATCATCTATCCGGGCACAGACCGTGTAAGTACGGGCCGCAACAGCTACGACCGTTTGTCGAAATTCACACTCGACTACATGGTCAAGAATCGCGGCTTCGACCCGAGACGCATACAGATCGTGAGGGGCAGCAACCGTGCGAGGTCATCCTACGAAATATGGATCGTCCCGCCGGGTGCAAATCCACCGGTGGTTCAGTAGGAATCGGCCAGACTTAAAATTATGGGCGAGCTTTCGGGCTCGTCCTTTTTCTTTTCGTCAACGTAAATTGCTAAGATTTAGTTTTACCCATATGTCTGCACCAAACATAGAAACTATTGTCTCTCTCTCCAAACGTCGCGGGTTCGTCTATCCGGCTTCAGATATCTATGGCGGGCTTGGCTCGTCTTGGGACTACGGGCCGTTGGGAGTCGAGCTCGCGAATAACATCAAGAAAGCCTGGTGGGATTGGGTCGTTTACGAGCGCGACGATATCGAAGGGCTCGATTCGTCAATCATTCAGAATCGAAATGTTTGGAAATATTCCGGCCATGAGACTACTTTTAGCGATCCGCTGGTCGATTGCCGCTCGTGCAATAGTCGGTATCGTGAAGATAAACTTCTGGATGAGTTCGCAACCAAAAGCGCCGAAACGGGAGTGTATATTATGTTTGCCGACCCAGGTGCAATAGGGAAACCTCTTAAAGCGGCATCAGGTAGACTTGAGAAGTACCAAATCAAGTGCCCAAATTGTGGCGAAATCGATTGGACGGAATCTCGCCCCTTCAACCTCATGTTTCGCACGACGATCGGTGCTGTTTCGAGCGATGACGACCCGATGGCGTTGGCATATTTGCGGCCTGAGACGGCTCAGGGGATCTTTGTGAACTTCAAGAATGTGCTTGATACTTCGCGGCGCAAGCTGCCGTTTGGTATTGCACAGGTCGGCAAGGCGTTTCGCAACGAGGTGACGCCGGGCAATTTTATCTTCCGAACGCGCGAATTTGAGCAGATGGAGGTCGAGTATTTCTGCCGACCGGAAGACGCTCCGCGCATACATCAGGAATGGATTGATGCCTATGATGCGTGGTTGGGCACGCTGGGTATTTCCAGCGATAACATCAAGCACTACGAGCAGACCGAAACGGAACTTGCTCACTATTCCGATAGAACCGTAGATTTTCTCTATCGATTCTTCCCCGAACGTGAAGACGAAGAAAAGCAGTTTGACGAGCTGCTCGGTATTGCTAACCGTACCGATTACGACCTTCGCGTCCACTCGAAAAAGCCTGAGGGCGAAGACGGTAAGCGGATCAATCCGGACACGACCGAGGACCTTTCATATTTTGATCCACAGACGAATGAACGATTTTATCCGTATTGTATCGAGCCTTCTATAGGAGTCAATCGAACGCTTTTGGCTGTGTTGATGGACGCTTACGAAGAGCGGACGAATGACAAGGGCGAGGTTCGTGTCATTCTGAGGCTCAAGCCTTCACTCGCTCCGATCAAGGTCGCCGTTCTGCCGCTTGCAAAGAACAACGAGGGAATCGTAACGCTTGCGAAGAAGCTCAAACGCGATCTACAGCCATCGATGCGAACCGTCTATGACGACACGGGCGGCATCGGCAAACTCTATGCTCGGCAAGACGAGGTAGGCACGCCGTTTTGTGTCACGGTCGATCATGAGTCTCTCGAAGACAACGCAGTTACGGTTCGTGACCGCGACACTTGGGAGCAGGAACGCGTCAGCATGGACGGTTTGGCAGCGTACCTTAGTAGCCGTTTATCTTAGTATGAAAAAGCTCATCGAATGCGTCCCGAATTTCAGCGAAGGGCGCGATATGAATGTGATCAAGCAGATCACGGACGAAGTCGAAAATATCGACGGCGTGAAGTTGCTCGATGTAGATCCGGGTTTCTCGACCAACCGTACTGTTGTTACTTTTGTTGGGACTCCCGACGAGGTCGTCGAGGCTGCGTTTCAGGCCGTGAAAAAAGCTCAGGAAACGATCGACATGCGGCGGCACAAGGGCGATCATCCTCGTTTTGGAGCGACCGATGTTTGCCCGCTCGTCCCGATCTCTGGCGTGACGATGGACGAGGTGGCTGTCTATGCTCGCGTTCTTGGCAAACGCATCGGCGAAGAACTTGGAATTCCCGTCTATGCGTACGAGAACGCTGCCACCGAAGAGAAACGTTGTAATCTTGCCAACTGCCGCGAGGGTGAATACGAAGGGCTAAAGGATAAGATCGCTTCGGCTGATTGGAAACCGGATTTTGGCCCTACAGAATTTACCGAAAGCGTGGCTCGTTCCGGTGCGGTTGCCGTCGGCGCCAGAGATTTTCTTATTGCGGTAAATTTTAATCTCAATACGACTTCGACGCGTCGTGCGAACGCAATCGCGTTTGACGTCCGCGAAAAAGGCCGAGCGAAGCGCGAGGGCAATCCGATCACGGGCAAGATCGTCAAAAACGAATCTGGTGAACCTGTAATGTTGCCGGGAACTCTCAAAGGCACGAAGGCGATCGGCTGGTATATTGCCGAGTACGGGATCGCGCAGGTCTCGATGAACATTACAAATCTCTCCGAAACGCCACTTCATGTCGCGTTTGAAGAAGTTCGTGAGAAAGCGCGGATTCGTGGTCTTAGAGTGACCGGTCTCGAGATCGTGGGCTTGGTACCGAAAAAGGCCATCGTCGATGCGGGCAAATTTTACCTAGCCAAACAAGGCCGTTCGCTCGGTATA
>JANNWQ010000213.1:0-4225 GCA_031408595.1 Acidobacteriota bacterium
AAACGGCACCGTTGTGTTGATGCCGTAAACGCTTGAGGATGAGCCAAATACGAACTGCTTGATGCCATGCTCGTGAGCCAATTCGAGCAGATTGACCGTGCCGTTGATGTTCGTTTCGGTATAAAGTTTCGGCTCCGCAAGACTGGGCCGAACGCCTGCACGAGCAGCGAGGTGAACGATCACATCGAATTTCGTCTCATTGAACAGTTTTTCAAGTGCAGCCGCATCGCGAATGTCAGCCTCGACCAGACGATAATTCGCCGACTTCAAATGCTCCGCGACATTCGCTCTCTTTATCTCGGGCGAGTAAAAATCGTTGAAATCATCGACGACCGTGACGGACCACGTACCTTCGCCGAGCAGTTTGTCCACGAGATGCGAACCGATAAATCCGGCACCGCCGGTGACCAAAATTTCTCTCATTAATGTAAGAGTATAAGAGTATTTTAGCCGCAGATAAACGCGGATAGCGCAGATTAAATCCAATCGCTCTTTATCTGCGTCGTCCGCGTAAATCTGTGGCCAAATTTTTCTTAGTTCAAGAACCGCTGCTTGGTATGAAAGCGATGCAGTATCTCTTCGAGGAAGCCCTCGTAAGTAAAGCCTTCGACCGAATACGACGGTTTTAGTTTGTACATCAGCGGCAGGGCAATTCGCCAGGCCATCCATAGGCGTTGGCGTTCGGTGAGATCCCAGCGGCGGCGAAGGAAGCTCTCGACTACCTCGACCTCACGTTCGTTGAGCATCGCGACATTTGCGCCGACCTCGACCTTTGCCTGAACTCGCGTAAATGCTGAATCGCGTATCGTATTTGAAAATGTCTCGGCGAAAGTTGGTGCTTCGTCGGTGCGTTCGCGAATGACGACCGTACCAGCAAAGATGTCACCTACGCGTTGATCACGGTCACTCAAAAAGATCACGATCAGGCCGATCGAGTAGATCGGGATGACAAATCCGGGAGCCGCGTCGGCGATACGGAGCAGATTGCGAGCGACAGCCTCCCATAATGTAAGCGGACGCCCATCCTCACGGATAACACGCAGTTTTAGCAAACGCTTGCCCGGTGTCTGGCCGTTCCATAGCCATTCGAACAGGATGAAATAGCCTGAAAAGATCAAAAATACAACGACGATAAGAACAGCGATCGTCCATTTCGGAGCCTGCCCCATCAAGGCCTCGGGAGCATCGACCAATTGTTCCGACGTGTAGCCCGCCAGCCAAAAGAAAAACCAAGCCAGCAGAAACATCGACAAAAACTGAAAGAAATGATCGATCGCCACCGCCAAAAACCGGTTCCCGATCGACGCCAACGCAAACTCGAGCGGCACCCGCTCAGGCGTCTCGATGATCAGCGTTTCTTCGGTCTGGATGATGTGGCGTGACATATTCAAGAGGTCGTCAACAAAATTCTATTCCGGCAAACCCATCCGTTTCAGCAGATCATTGAATCGCGGGTCGTCGCGGAGAGATTCATAAGGAATTTGCCATCTGATAGGTGCTAACTCCTCTTTGGAATGAAAGTCCTTTTCCAGCCACTCAAATGCCTTGTCTTCATCACCTAGACCTGAGTACACACCAGCGACATCCCTTCCGTTTGCTTCCTTTTTTGCATACTTTTCCTCTAACTCTTTGAGAATAGCGTTTGCTTGTGAGGGTTTTCCCGTGACGCTGTATGCATAACCCAAATACCTTAGAGTTTCACCAGCCCTGCTGCTCAGATCTACAGCTTTTTCAAGATTTGATATGGCTTCGGTGTTGCGTCCCTGTTTTAGATACGCTAGCGCCAAATATAGATAAGCATTCGAAAAAGTTGGATCGAGTTCAATTACCTTGAGACAGGTTTCAATTGCGGCTTGATGGTTGTTTTGGATCAGGTAGATCACCGCGACCTCGCTGTAGATAACACTCGAAAGCGGGTCAATTTCATGTGCCCGCATAATCAACGGGCCAGCTTCATTCGTCCGTCCGGTATTTCTTCGGAAAGTAGAATACCAATGAAACGCAGTTGCGTAATTTGGGTTAAGTTCGATAGCTCGCTTGAATTCCCGCTCGGCTTCCGCCCATTGCCAGGATTGTTCATAGATGACACCTAGCGATGTGTGCGGTTCGGCTAGCTGGTCGCCAATAGCTATCGCCCGCTCGGCATAAGCTTTTGCTTGCGGTACCGTTTCGCTTAGCGGAGTTCCGGCGTATTGATTCAAGAGAATGTAGCAGTCGGCGAGACCGGCGTAAGCGAGTGCGTAATTGGGGTCGCGGTCAGTCGCGGCTTTGAATTGCTCAATCGCCTTCTTGAGATTTTCCCCCGTCCGCCTATTCCAATAATATCGTCCTTTCAAATACGCTTGATATGCTTCGGGATTTGCCGTTGCGGTTTGGGTTACTTTTGCTTCGTCCGCACCAGAAAGTTTTAATTTGAGCTTAGCCGAAACGTCTTTGGCGATCTCGCTTTGTAAGCTGACGAGATCAGATTGCTTGCGGTCGTATTGCTCCGTCCAGATAACGTCCTGGGTTTGCGTGTTGACGAGTTCGAGACTCAGCTTCAGATCGTCACCACGACCGCCAACTCTGCCCAGCAAAACCGCCTGCACCCCCAATTCCTCACCGATCTTCTTTGGCGAAGTTTCCTTGCCCTTATAATAGAAGACCGTGCTCCTCGATTTAACCGCCAAATTCGGAACTTGCGACAAACTCTTGATAAGCGTCTCGGTCATCCCGTCCGAGAGATATTCAACCTCTTCATTCTTGCTTTCATTAACAAACGGCATGACCGCGATGGATTCGATCTGTTTGGCTGGAGCGAAGTATTTGTAGCCAAAGAATCCGACGACGAGAATCAACACCGCCAAGATCAATGCGGCCAGCGGCTTTGCTTGCCGAGCGGAAAAGCTACGCTTTTCCGGAAGGCCACCTAAACTCTCTTGAGGCTCCGTCTCAGCTCTATGCGGAAACACAGCCGTTTGGTCAGTTGTATTGATCTGAGCCCGAGTCGGGCCCTCGCCTGGAGCAGCGGTCGAGTGCAAAATGGCGGTTGCTGGCTCGTCGGATGGGAACCCAGTCGCTACCGCTCCCGGTTCTGACTTTGCCGGGCCGTAGAGCAACTCTGTTCCGTCGTCGAGACAGAACATCATCGTGTTGTCATACTCACGGCCGCATTCAGGGCATCGTTTCATAGGTAACTGTCTCTCAAACCGTTAAGATCTTCAGCTTTGGAAACGCCGTGCGGTAAATTTTGTCGTCGAGTGTTAACAGGCTGTGCCCGTTGCAAAACGCGTGAGCGCCGATGTAAAAATCGGTCAATATTCGTCGCGGGTCGCCGGACTTTTGCCGCCTTCGCCGGACAGCATATTTTTGAAAAGCCTCGCCGGCAGCCCGCCAGATAGTTTCGTTGCTTGACCAGTCGACGGAGATGTTCGCATCCCGCGTAAATCCGTTCACGAATCCCTCAGTCCTGCCGGGGCACGCGAGCAACTCGCCGAAAACCGCGCCGCAGATCACGAGACCACCACTCGCAAATACTGCGTCGAGGGCGGCATTAGCCTTGAAATTGAGGGTGTCGTTCGGATTCCAAAGCCCGACGATCACATTTGAGTCGATCGCTACGCTCATTCTGGATCTCGCATCTCGCGTATCGCGTCAATAACCGCCCGACGGCTGTTTCCGATACCAGGAGTTCCGATACCGCGATATTTTGCGAACGGGCTTTCCTTCTTGTCCGGCCTTACGACCATCTTATCGCCGTTTTGCTCAAAGATAAGTTTGTCCCCTTCCTTCACTCCAAGCGCCTTGCGAACCTTCAACGGAACTGTGATCTGCCCTTTACTTGTTATTTTTGCCACTGTTTGCATATTTCACATCTCAATTCCTTACTTTATCATATGACGCCTTACTTTCCATATATTTTCTGACCTTGGCATATCGTACGTATATCCGCCTTGCATTCAGGGCATCGTTTCATAGTTTATTTCTATTCCGGGATCCCGACTCGTCTGACCAATTCCTTAAATCGCGGGTCGTCTCGAACGAAGTCCCAGGTTTTATTGACCTTTAGTTCGGTCAACTTGTCACGGTCGTCATACGCTTTGTTCAGATATTCGATCGTCTTATCTTTGTCTTTGCCCCAAGCATATGCGGCGGAATAATCCCAAGCTCTTACATATCCGTTGGGGTCTGTTGCCTGTTTGGCGTTCAGTTCTTCGAGGCGTATTTCCTGACGCATCCGCCCGTA
>JANNWQ010000214.1:0-14989 GCA_031408595.1 Acidobacteriota bacterium
ACAGCGCTTCGGCCTGGAGGTCACGGCCCGCTCCGCCGGTGATCGTGCGGAGCCCATTTCGCGAATCTCTGGCCCAGCCCGATTTACCGTTATAGCCAACAGCGACCTCAAATCCATTGAGGTCGTACCGGCTGCCGTAAAAGGAACCGCCCGACGCGAACGTTGAGTATGAACCGGTAGCATTGTCCGACAAGCGCGTGATCTTTCCGGTTTGTACAGTCGAACTGATCGCTTTCAACGCTTTTTCGCTGCCGAGTGCTTTGTTGGCCTGCGAGATGATCTTCGAGGGCGATTGTGCCGAAGCGGCTGCGACGGCAAATACACTTATCGCAAACAGTAGTTTTATCTTCATACGTAATATTTTGGAGAGTCTATTTAAGATGCAAAAAGTGAGGGGTAGGACGGAAAATCAATTGTACCAAAGAACGATTAATGCGCGATCTCGCGATAATCACCATGAAAATAGATCAGCGGTTTGTCGTCGAGAACCTCGGCAGAGATGATCTTGCCGATCAGGATGGTATGGTCGCCGCCGTCGTAGGTATTTACCATTTCACATTCGAGTGTGACGAGCGAACCTTCGATCACCGGCAACCCGTCGCTCGACTCAATCGGAGGAATGCCCTCGAATTTGTCATCCGTCGGCAAAGCAAATTGCTCCGAGACGTGGCGTTGATGCTCGGCCAGGATGTGTACGACGAAAGCCTGTCGCTCGATAAATGCGTAATGGCTGCCTGTGTCTTTATGAATGCAGGCGAGGATCAGCGGCGGTTCGGCAGAGAGCGAACAGAATGCACTGACCGTGATGCCGTGGGCATGGCCATTTACATCACGCGTCGTGATAACGGTGACACCGCTCGCAAAGCGGCTCATTGCGGCGCGAAATTGTTCGTTCGAGATCGTCATTTCCGGGGCCGCCGGTCGGACAACGCGGGGGCGATTCGACAGCCGTCCTTTCGAGACTAGCTGAAGATATTTCTTACTTTATCTATAAAGGACTCGTCTGAGAAATCCGCATCCTCGATCTCGGCAAGTTGTTCGAGCAGCTTGCGTTGTTCCTTTGTCAACGTTTTTGGCGTGACAAGCGAGACGGCGACGAATAGATCGCCCTTGCCGCGGCCGCCGAGATTGGGCATTCCGTGGCTTTTCACGCGGAATATGGTTCCGGTTTGCGTACCGGCAGGCACTTTCAATTCTTCTTCGCCATCCAACGTTTTGACTGTAATATCGGCACCGAGAGCAGCTTGTGCAAAGGTGATCGGGGCGACGGAGTAAAGATTTTCGCCTTGACGTTCAAAATTCTCGTGCTCTTTGACGTGTAGCACGATAAAGAGATCACCCGACGGGCCGCCGTTAACACCCGCCTCCCCCTCGCCAGTCACCCGCAGTCGCGAACCGGTCTCGACACCAGCCGGGATCTTGATCTCGATGGTCTTTTCTTTTTCGACGCGGCCCGCACCCCGGCAGATTTTACACGGCGTACGAATTATCTGGCCTTTGCCCTGGCAATTCGCACAGGTGCGCATGACGCTAAAAAACCCCTGCTGATAACGCGTCTGGCCGCTGCCCTGACAGGTTACACAGGTCTCGGCTGTTGTGCCCTTTTCGGCACCGACGCCGTCACATTCGACGCATGTTTCGAGACGCGGAATGCGAAGCTTCTCGTCCTTGCCGGTCGCTGCGTTTTCGAGTGTTATCTCAAGATCATAGCGAAGATCAGAACCGCGTTGAACGGTCGTCCGCCGTCCCGTTCTCCCGCCAAACATATCTCCAAACCCGAACATATCGAATATGTCGTCCATATTCGAAAATCCAGCATCAAAACCCGCTCCACCAGCTCCTACACCGACTCCCTGATGTCCAAACCGGTCGTAGGCCGCGCGTTTCTGCGAATCCGACAGCACGGAATAAGCCTCGGCCGCCTCTTTGAATTTCTCTTCCGACGCGGCGTCGCCCGGATTCTTGTCCGGGTGAAACTGCACCGCAAGCGAACGATACGCCTTCTTAATGTCAGCGTCGCTGGCGGTCTTTGAAACGCCTAGTATCTCGTAATAATCTCGTTTGGCCATATGGTCCGTGGTCAGTCGTCAGTTGTCATTCGTCAGAAACGGGGCCAACCTACTCCGTCCACTGGCCACCGACCACTAACTAAAGAAACGTCAGCCCAAATCAATTGAACTGACGCCACTTTATTTTGCGATATTGATCGAAATTTCTCAAGTGACCTCTCGAAGGTGCGATATCTTCGATATGCCAATATGGGGTTGGAATTGTTGCAGTTCCGGACCAAATACCAGAAGAACGTAGTACCGCAGGCCCGACTCCGATTTTTTCCGATTTTGCAGCATTTCAATTTCGACTCCGATCTTTTTCAGATAGTCATAAGTTCGCTCGACATAGACATCTACGGCGTCCGTCGTCTTCGTTATGTTCGAATTATCATCGTATTCTTATTTGACCGACCACAACGCATTGCTTGTAACGGGATCAGCCGCGGAAAACGACGTATTCGCCTCCTGTTCGGGCTGTTTTGCCTATCGGAGCCGCCCAGGCAAATTTTACATGAAATAGCGGTTCCCAAGAGGATTTCGGTTGCAGCGGTTTCCGAATCAGGTACGTTCGGGTATAGTCGAAAAAAAGAAAAGCTGACTGGAATAGATCGAAAAAGTAAAAAGAAAAAGAAAAGTTAAAGGTAGATAAAATAAACGTATGCGAAGAAATGCAATATTGAGCACGTTGTGCGGCGGTTTGATCATTGGCTTGATGCTTGCATCGGGCGTGGCGCGGGGGCAATCCGACCCCTGCAACTTCAACGATGGGTCGGCTGCGTTCACGTATGAGCGCGTAATGGAGTGCTACGAAAGGGTGCCGTTCAACCCGGCGGACCTTTCGAACGCGGTGGCGTTCCTCCGTGCCGCTCGTGACCGCAGCGATCTGCGAGAGGTCATGCAGGCGCGATACAACTGGCGAGGGGAACTTGACGCCCTCGCGACGCGCAATTTCGCCAACGACCATGACTTTCAACTCGCGTTGGTCGACAACCACAAAAAGTTGTTCAATCCGCATTGGCGGTACCAGCGTCCGGCTTGCTACACGCAACTCCTAGCTTCGTTCATCCCGTTTGATTTCGGTTCAGCCGTTTCTACGCCACACGGTGGCGGCGGGCCTCAGCAGATAGTGTTCATCGAGGCGGCACCGTACCTCGCGGAACGGTACCGTATGTTTACCGGTATCGATCCGGAGGCATACGTCGGTCTGCGGGTCGTGAGCGTCAACGGGGTTCCTGCACTCGAATACTTCCGCAGGTTCGGTACCGAGGTTTATCGGTACGACCAGAATGCCGGCCAGGGTTTGAACGAGGTGTTGCAGAACGCGGCATACTCGATTCGCAGCTCGCCGACACACGACGTTCCCCATGATCGCGCGGTTGACGTGATGGTGCTCGAGAGCCGAACCGGTGTGCGTACGACAGTAGAGCTCCCGTGGGTTTTCGTGCCGCGGGGTGAGCTTGGCCTTAGTCAATGGCCGCTAAGTTTTAGCGACAACACGGTGGAGTTCAATGCTCGTTGCCAGCAGCGGAGTGCAGTGTCGAACATCGCTGATAACGCGACCGCCGGCGTTTCGAACTTGCCTGCCACCAATGCTGGTGGATCGGACGAGTTTCGGCGAGAGATCGCCGAGAAGCGCCAGATGGTACAGAGCCTCGACCAGGCAAACCGCGGCCGCCGGGCAGAGTATTTCGAAGTACCACCAGGTCAGGGGGGACAGCAAATAAGCGTGATCGTGCCGAAACGCGACGGTGCCGTTGCGTACCAGCTGTCGGATCGGGCCACCATCATCCGCCTCGACGACTTCTCACAGAACTGGAAGGACGAGGTCATTGCAGCGACCAACTACGCCTGCACAAACAGCAGCCGCCTTATCTTCGACATGCGCAACAACAATGGCGGAGCCATTAGTCAAATTAGCTGGCTAACCACACACCTTCTGCCCGAGCGGTCAGCGAAACGCGACAGCAGTCTAATTGGAAGATTCTTGCGGTCGGACGCCGGGCGCAACGAATTAGTGGATCGAATGACGGCTTGGACACGCGATATCCTGCCAACATTCGGAATCAATCAGTCGTGCTGGTGGGGATATGAGCCTGCGTGCTTTATCGACCCAGTCAGTGAGCAACCGCTCGCTGACGACGGTTGGGCGCAGGGCACGACGCTTGAAGTGCGCGGTGGCGTCAGCGAATTGTTGACGCGCCGAGTGTTGTTTCGTAATTCTAACCCTCAGTATTCGCAGGTGAATCCGATCGCTTGCCCGGGCAAGTTCCAGGGCTCGTCGCTGATCATTTACTCGAATGGCACAGGCGTGAGCGCCGGGTACTTTTGGCCGGCTATCATGCGGCCGGACGCGAAGATCGTGACGTCCGGCGGAATCCTGGGCGAGCCCATCGTTTATGGGGTCGCCCGCGGTGGGGCGGTCTGGGGGATGAACAATGGGGAGGCCTATCGCGAGCAGTACCTGGAACAGTGGTACGGCCCGGCCAGTCAGCCGCTGCCCTTCATCGTACGGAACGTCGATACGTTTATCGAGCAGCCGGGGTCTTACCAGCGGGGCTCGACGAGCCTTTACATCGATGATCCCGCGCGTGGCGATGCACACATAAACGTTTGGAGCGATAGTCGCACGTCGGACGCCTTCGTCTACGGCCGGGTGCTCAATGCGGCACAGAGTATGCGGTAAAGGATGCTTGCCGGACGCGAACCGAGTTCGACAGGTTCGTCACAGGCAGGAAGGAATAGGGGGGGTCGCGCCCGATGTTATAAAAACGGTTTCTCGAGGCATCGAGTTAGGATTGATGTTGACAGACAAAAACTCGCTCTTTGACAAGAGAAACCGTTAAGACATTGTATATCGGAGTTGATCTAGATCCACACCAGCACCCGGCTGCGTCGTCTAACGCCAGCCCCAAACACCTCCGGCCCGCTCCTGCTCGTCCGCTCAGGACAACACCACTCGCCGTCAAATTCAAAAGGCTGTCGGGAACTCGCGTTCCGGACAGCCTTTCGGTGGTAGCGTCTTTCGCTCTAGATCAAGCCATCTTCAACATAGCTGCCGTGATACGGTTTGCGGCGCTTTCCACTTTGCTGAGCTGAGCCTTGATCTCGTCGACGCTGGCGGTGCCGAGCATTTCTTCGGCTTCGTTGAGAGCACCGTTGATCTGCTGCTGCTCTTCGAGGTCGAACGACTTGCCGATCTCGGTCATTGCGCGGCGGGCATTTCGGATGAGCGTGTCGAGGCGGTTGCGTTCGACGATGAGTTCTTTTTCATCGCGGTCGCGGTCGATCGAGGTCTCGGCTTCGATGATGAGGCGTTCGATCTCGTCGGGAGCGAGGCCTGACGAAGGCGTAATTTGCAGAGCCTGTTCGAGGCCGGTCATCTTGTCTTTGGCCGAAACGCTGACGATGCCGTTGGCATCGATCTCGAACGAAACATCGACCTGCGGCACGCCGCGTGGTGCCGGCGGAATGCCGACAAGTTCAAATTTTGCGAGACTGCGGTTTGCAGAAGCGATCTCGCGTTCGCCTTGCAGAATGTGGATCTCGACCGACTGCTGGTTATCGACGACGGTCGTAAACGTCATCGTGTTCTTGAGCGGGATCGTCGAGTTACGCGAAATAAGCTTTACATACAGACCGCCGCGAGTTTCCAAACCAAGACTCAAAGGCAGAACGTCGAGCAGAACGATGTCTTTGACATCGCCGGTCAACACTCCGCCCTGGATAGCCGCACCCATTGCGACGACCTCATCCGGATTGATCTCCGACGAAGGCTCTTTGCCGAAAACCTCAGTTACCGTGCGAGCGATGATCGGCGAACGTGTCTGGCCGCCGACGAGGATTACCTTATCGACATCGGAAGGTTGTAACTTCGCGTCCCAGAGTGCTTTCTGACACGGCTCGACCGAGGCTTCGACAAGGTCCTGAACGATCTCTTCGAACTTCTCACGGGTTAGAGTCACGTTAATGTGCTTCGGCCCCGACGGATCAGCTGCGATGAACGGCAGACTGATGTTCGTCTCGGAGACGCTCGAAAGCTCGCATTTGGCACGTTCAGCGGCTTCTTTGAGACGCTGCAGGGCTAGTCGGTCGCCCTTTAAGTCGATATTGTTCTCGGTTTTGAAACCCTCGACCATCCATTCGATAATGCGTTGGTCAAAATCTTCACCGCCGAGGAACGTATTGCCTGACGTCGATAAAACTTCAAAAACACCGTCGTTGATCTCAAGGATCGAGATATCAAATGTACCGCCGCCAAGATCATACACAGCGACTTTCTCGGTCTTACTCTTGCCGAAACCATAGGCGAGGGCAGCTGCGGTCGGCTCGTTGATGATGCGTTCGACCTCGAGGCCGGCGATCTTTCCCGCATCACGTGTGGCCTGACGCTGCATGTCGTCGAAATAGGCGGGAACAGTAATGATCGCTTCTGTGATCTTGTCGCCGAGGAATTCTTCGGCTGCCAATTTTAGCCGCTGCAACACGATCGCCGAAATTTCCGGTGGACTGTAAATGCGATCGAGAACCCGGATATGCGCATCGCCATTCGGAGCCTTTACGATCTCAAAGGGTACGTTCTCGCACATCTTTTCGACCTCGGGCGCGTCAAACTTGCGGCCGATGAGGCGCTTGACAGCGTATAGCGTATTTGCCGCGTTAGTAACGGCCTGGCGCTTGGCGATCTGGCCGACGAGACGTTCGTCTTTGTCGGTGAAGCCGACGACAGATGGCGTCGTGCGGCCGCCTTCTTTATTCGAAATGATCTGGACCGTGCCGCCCTCGAGGACTGAGACGCAGCAGTTAGTCGTGCCTAGATCGATGCCTATTACTTTGCCCATAGTGTTGGTTTTCCTTAGCGGATATTTAGGTAGGTTATTTTCTTACACTTCGGGGGAGGAAGTTTCGCCGTTCGCATTAACGAGATCGGCAAGCTCTATAGCGGGCGGGAGTTCGTCGGCCGTCGATGGCCGGTCGAATCTGGAGGGTTTGGGATGCGATGTGACCTTTACCATCGAGTGGCGGATGACACGATTACCTATGCGATAGCCGCGAAGCATCTCCTCTGTCACTGTGTTATTCGGCATGTCCTCGTTTTCTTCGACGGCGACCGCCTCGTGAAAATTCGGATCAAATGTCTCGCCTACGGTCGTGATAGGCGTCACGCCCATGCCGACAAATATCTCATTGACCTGTTGATTGACGAGCACGATGCCGTCATAAAATTGTTGAAATTCAGGACCTTTTTCCGTTGTCATTCGGTCGGCAGCGTCGAGAGCCCGGTCAAAATTGTCGAGGACGGGCAGCATCTGCGAAGCGAGATTGCTGATCTGATCGATGAACGAACCACGTCGTTCGCGATCAATGCGGTACTTATAATTCTCAAAATCCTTGAGTCGACGGTCACTTTTTTCCTGGATCTCGTGTCGGTCAGAGCGGAGCCCCGATATACGCTCGTTGAGCTTTACGATCTCTTGCTCGAGTTCATAGATCCTTGTCTTAGCACCAGGCGCATTTGCAGAACTTCCCGGAGCTCGCGTCGCAGCAAGGACAGGCGAAGCCTCGGCGGCCAGCTCGCTCTCGACATAATCCTGCAGCGAAGGCACGCCAAAATCGTCCTCCGCGATCTCGA
This sequence comes from Acidobacteriota bacterium, assembly GCA_031408595.1. Taxonomy (GTDB): domain Bacteria; phylum Acidobacteriota; class Blastocatellia; order Pyrinomonadales; family Pyrinomonadaceae; genus OLB17. Next base: position 7,681 of record JANNWQ010000214.1, read on the forward strand.
TCGTCATATCCGATGTGATATGCAGATCTTTCTCTTTCGCCTCAAGTTCCTTGATAAAATCGTCGACCGACGCCATGGCATCCATGTCGATCTCATCGAACGAATCATCCGGTCTGGGTATCTGTTCTTTGTGGTTCATTTGATAGCAGTTGGCGAGAAGTTACAACCGCGCGAGGGACCTAGTTTTTTGTGCTGTCGGAGGACATCACTTTTTCGAGAGTTCGTGCTACGTAGCTGACGATCGAGATCATTCTCGCGTATTCGATCCGAGTCGGGCCGAGGACGCTCAATGTGCCGACCGCACTGCTGTTGCCGATGCGGTATGGGGCCGAGATCAGCGTACAATTTTGCAGCGACGGAGTGCGATTTTCGCTGCCGATGACGACCTGAACGTCGCCCTTGGCGGCTGCGTCGCGTTCGATGCACTCAGAAATGATCTGCATCAGCCGCGACTTTTCACCTATCGTGTGCAGCAGCTCACGAAGGCGTTCGAGGTCGGCAAAATCGCTTTTCGTCAAAATATTTGACGTGCCGTCCACGAATACCTCATTCGGCGAATCCTCATCCTCGATACTCTGAGAGCAAAGAATTACGGCCGTCTGAAGCAACTTGTCAAACAAGGCCTTTTCCTCGTGCATCAACATCATGATCTCAGCACGGATCTCGGCCAACGACTTTCCGACGAACTCCGCATTCAGATAGTTCGCGGTCGTTTCCAGTTCCTCTTTGGTAAACGCGACTTTGAGCCGAATTATCTTGTTATGCACAATATTCGGCGCCGAGACGAGCACGACGAGGATCCGGTTGTCAGAAAGATTGACAAACTCGATATGCTGTAGGCGATCACTCGCCAGACTCGGCGATACCACGATGCCCACATTATTAGAAAGAGCAGAGAGCAAGTGAGAGGTGCGTTCCATCAATCGATCCGGCGTTTCCTGTGTATTCAGCCCGTATTCATCGCCTATTAAGCGAAGATCGTCGTTCGAGATACTCAGGACGCCCAGCAGATTGTCAACGTAAAACCGATAGCCAAGATCGGTCGGAACGCGTCCGGCGGAAGTGTGAGGCTGCTCGAGCATGCCCATCTCTTCCAGTTCACCCATCACGTTCCTGATCGTTGCCGAGCTCATTCCGCTTGCATTCGCAAACCGCTCGGCCAACACCTTAGAACCCACAGGCTCGCCCGTGACGAAGTGTTCGTTGATAATGGCTGTCAGGATGATCTGGCCACGTGAATCGGGAAAACCCGCTCTTTTATCGCCGCCTGAGGACATCCTGTTTGGGTGAGTTTGATGCATACTGCCATGTGGCTGTATGCTGTTCCCATATAAAGAAATAGCATTTTGACAGCCGAAGTGTCAACAACAATGTTTAACTAGCTATAACAATTTCATTACTCCGTGTTCTCCGTGTTTTTCCTTTGTGTCCTTTGTGTTAATGATTTAGAACCGTTAACACAAAGAGCACAAAGGGAAGACACAAAGAACACAAAAGGAAAAACGTTTGATCGAGCAGCTAAAAGATTTTTACGAGGAAGCATTTCAGTTTTACGACTCCAAGCGTAAGATGCCGCCGATACATGTTTCATTTTACCCGTATATTGGCATAAATCACACGATCCGAATACGCGGAGGCGAAATTTTTGTGCGCGTCGGCAAGATCTGCGACGAAATGCCGCTCCAATGCCATCGCGGCCTTGCCTATATTCTCGTCGGCAAGCTCCTCCAAAAACGCATCCCACCCGGAGCCCGTGAGGTCTATGCCGCGTATATAAAATCGGACTACGTCCGCGAAAAGGCTCGCGACAGTAAACGTGAAAAAGGCCGTAAGGTGATGACGACGAGCAAGGGCAGGGTCTATGATCTCGACGAGATCTTTGCCTCGCTCAACACGACCTACTTCCGCGGACAGATACCGACGCCGTCGCTAACGTGGTCAGCCAAAAAGACTTACCGCATCCTTGGTCACCACGACGCAACGCACGACCATATCACGATCAGCACGTCGCTGGACTCAGCAGACGTCCCACGGTACGTTGTCGAGTACGTAGTCTTCCACGAAATGCTCCACATCGCCCACCCGACCCGCCACGTAAACGGCCGCCGCTACAACCACACACCCGCATTCAAAGCCGACGAACGAAAATTCGCTCACTACGACGCGGCCGAACGCTGGATCGAGCAGAATGTCCGACGGCTAAGACGAGAGGCGAAACGCTAACGAGACTCCACGATCGCCCGCGTGATAGTTCTCGATAAAGTCGGACATATTATTCGCCTCGCATTCTGGCGGCGGTATTTTGCAAAGGTTCGCGGAATCGCTCACGCGTGCGAAGGTTTTGGAAAGAGACCATCTGGTCGGCAATGTCCGTTTCATTCACCGTGCACAGCCACGGCACGCCGATCGAATTGGCATATTTCCATTGCTTGTCTTCTTTGTCTGCCTGAGGATAGACCGTTACGCGTAGGCCAGATGCACGGAGTTCGGATGCGAGCTTGAGCGAATCGGCAATAGCCGCCTCGCTTCCGATCGTGACCATCACATCTGCAGGCGTCGATTCAGCTATCTCGGGCGGGAACATCCCGCGTTCTTCCATAACCACGAGAATGCGTTCGAGGCCGAGCGAGAATCCGCAGGCCGGGATCTGTTCCTTGCCAAACATCCCGATCAGCCCGTCATAACGCCTGCCGCCAGCAAGGCTGATAGGAAACAAGGTGTCTGAAAGTACAATCTCCATTATTGCTCCCGTATAATATGAAAGTCCGCGAGCAAGGATTGGGACGAATTCTATCCGACCGCCAGTGATACTGGACGGCAGTGCCAAGATTTGTCTAACTACGTCTAATCCGCCTCTATTATTCGCCCCTGCAATTAATAGTGATAGTTTGTCAATTACGAAGTTATTGTATTCGACCCAACAAAAATCCTCGGGCAGTTTCTCGCTGAGATCAAAATCTCTAAAAAGTTTTTTCCGACGATCATGGATTTGTCCGATAAATTTTGAGATCATCTCAAAATTTTTTGCAAAACCTTTTGCCCCGAGTTCTCGAGATACCCCTGGTGCCCCAATCTTGTCCGCTTTATCAAGGATAACTAGACATTCTGCCCATCGATCCTCAGGAATTCCCACACTCTCCAGAAGGGCTTCCAAAACGCCGCGGTGATTAAAACGAACAATAAAATCATCGAAACGAAGCGTATTAAGCACTTCTGTAAACGCCGAGATTAACTCGACTTCAACAGTCAACGACTCGGAGCCGATTACGTCAACATCACATTGATAAAACTCCCTGAACCGTCCTTTGGCAGGCCGGTCGGCGCGCCAGACGGGTTGGATCTGATAGCGTTTGAAGAATTTTGGCAGGTCGTTCTTATTGTTCGCTACGACACGGGCGAAAGGTACAGTCAAATCATACCGAAGGGCTAAATCTGCAAATCGACCTTCTGGGGTAATTCGTTCAGCTAGCACCCTTCCTGGCATTATCCCAGTTTCTCGAAGAGCCTGTAATTCTTTGTCTAGTTTGTCACCACGTTTCAAGACTCGGAAGATAAGCTGATTGCCTTCGTCGCCGTACTTGCCCATCAGCGTCTCGATGTTTTCAACAGCAGGAGTTTCTAACGGTTCGAAGCCGTAGGATTCGTAGACCTCTTTGATGATGTTGATGACGTAGTTACGCTTTCGGACATCGGCGGGGAGGAAATCGCGCATTCCGCGGGCTGGGTTTGTGCTTGCCATATAGGTATTTTACCGCAGAACTGCTGCCGAACCAGAAGCGGCGGTTTCGAGCGGGAATATTTTTTTGTCGTCCATAAGCTCGACGATATTTTCAATGTCGAATGAGAAAGCGAACACGGTTTGTCCGTCCGGTCTGTCGATATGACCGCCCTCACCCAAGATATCCAGCCCGGATGTTCGAGCCTCCATCACAATTCCGGGACCAAACGGCGATTCGCAGGGCAATGCCGGGTCAATAAAAACGGGCTTCCGTCCGGTCAACCGCAGAATTGCGCCGAGTTCGGTCAGGGTTTCGATGTTAACTATATTAAGCAAATTACTTACAACGGTCTGGTTAATGTCGTGTTCCTGATTGAGAACCTCATCTGTCTTAAGGAAGAGATCGGCAAGAATGGTCGAAGCGTTTTCGGATACTCCAACTTCCTGCATTTCGGTGACAAAGCCTTTGATATTGAACTTGCTGAAACTCCGGATAGCGGCAAAGGCTTTCGGTTGCAGAGCTTCGGGTACGCGAACCGTTTCCAGAATGCACGCTAAAACGTCACTATGACTGAGGTAGATCGCGAAGTTTTTTATGCCCAGCTGCTCAAGAGTTTCGTTTATCGCAAGAATCGCGTTTGCCTCGACTGACTTGTCGCTCTCGTCGATCTTCTTTTGAAATGATCCAACCGTTTCGAGCGGTTCGAAGCCGTAGCTCTCGTGAACCGACTTTACGATGCCGATCACGTAGTCGCGTTTTCTGTCATCCGAGAGCAGAAAATCATGGACTTCGCGTACGGGGTTGGTACTCGCCATGGAGTTATTTTATCGCAGAGGGTAAGAGAAGGAAATTTAGCCACAGATAAACACAGATGGACACAGATAAAACTCAGCCAGTATAAGCGCTTGCTCGATCTGCTTCTGGTTCTTACCTGTGTTTATCTGTGTGCATCTGTGGCAAAAACTCTTACTCATAGTGCTTTTTCAGCTCGACGTAGTTTCGCCAGGATTTGTCGAGATAGGCGAGTTCGTCGTCGGTGAGTTCGCGTTTGACGCGGGCTGGGGAGCCGAGGACTAGGGAGCGTGGCGGTATTTGCGTTCCAGGTGTTAGTAAACTTCCGGCTCCGATGAGCGAATTTCGCCCTACGCGTACTCCGTCCATCAAGATCGCACCGATGCCGATCAGACAGCCGCTTTCGACGTGGCAGCCGTGCAGCGTGACGCGGTGCCCGACGGTTATTTCTTCTTCCAGGATCGTTGCGTGAGTTTTTGAGCTAACGTGAATGATAGTGCCGTCCTGAATGTTGGTTCGAGCACCGATGCGGATGTAATTTACGTCACCCCGAATGATCGAGCCATACCACACGCTCGCATCTTCGCCGATCTCGACGTCGCCGATGATGATCGCGTCGTCGGCGATGAAGGCCGTGTCATCGATCTTCGGGAAAATTGTCTGAAATTTTCTTATCATTTAGTCTTCCCTATATCGACCCCACACAAAATGATTTCCGAGTTCGACAATGTCAAAAGTCTTGAAGAGTCGAAGAGCGGAATGAAAATTCATTTCAAACGAAGCTATCAATTCAGGGTTTTTGATGTTGCCGGTCGTCACGACCATAAGCTTTTGAGGATTACCGGTCAAAAGTTTCAGTTTAAGAAAATCTCCGTCTTTTGATATCAAAATACGCTCGTCTTTTGTGACGATCGCTACGATTTCACTGTCCGGCGTCGAATCTTTTTTTGGCAAGTCTAAAGCGTGAATGCAATCATGGCCTTGGCGTAGAAGCCATGACTTTAGGACTGGCGGTAACTGTGCACCAACAAAAAATTTCATTATGCAGCGAGGGCCACTTCTATGCTGTTTACTCGCATCAGCTTGGTCGCAAATACCAGACATGCATGAATGTCTTTTTCTTCAAGGGATGGGTAATCGGCGAGAATTTCGGCATTGGTCATGCCTGCGCCCAGAAGATCCAGAATCATCTCGACCGGATATCTCATGTTACGGATCGTCGGCTTGCCGAAGCAAATTTCTGGATTCATCGTTATTCGTTTTAACAAATCTTCGGTTTCCATATAACCTAAATTATCACAATACGGAGTTAGGACGACAATGTTTATCGCGACAGCTTACTGAGTAACGACCCCCATAGTTTTTCAAGTTCACCGATCCGTAACAGTTTAGCAGCGATCAGGAACGTGAAGCCCGCGACGGCCATTGGAACAAAGGCTTCGACAAGCTGCACGCGGAGCGTCGTCGGCCCGAAGTATCCGGCGAGCAAATAGTACGTGCCGTAAGCAGCAGCGGACATCGCAGCCGAAGCAATTACGATACGCACCAGTGACGACAGAATGTCGCGGCCGTTGAGGCGACTGATCTTTCGCCGCATGAAGTACGACAGAACGAGCAGGTTGACCGTCGCAACGACCGACGTAGCGAGGGCGACGCCGACGTGGCCGTAGCCGTTTGGCCGTTCGGGCGAGACGCCGACGGTCGATAGTAGTTGCATCATGCCGAAGCTCGTCGGTACATGAACAAGTATCGACGCGACACTTATATACATCGGAGTCTTTGCATCGTCGAGTGCGAAAAATGCTGGTGAAACGACCTTTATCGTGGCGTATGCGGCGAGGCCGATCGAGTAGGCGGTCAGTGCCCACGCGGTCATATTCGTGTCGAAGGCGTCGAATTGGCCGCGTTCGTACACCAGGCTGACTATCGGTGTTCCGAGAGCGATCAGGCCGCAGGCAGACGGGACAGCAAGCAACAAGACGAGCTTTGTCGCATCCGAAAGCGTATTGCGAAATTTGTCGAGCTTGCCCTCGGAGGCGAGCCGTGAAAGCGTCGGTATCGCCGCCGTTCCGATGGCCACGCCAAAGACCCCGATAGGGAATTGCATCAGGCGAAACGCATAGTTCAGCCACGAGGCACCGCCGTCGATGCCTGACGCGACTATTGTGTCAACAAGAACCTTAATTTGAATCGCACCCGTTCCTACGATCGCAGGTCCCATGAGCCGCATTACGCGACGAACACCTTCGTCACGAAAACTGAGCTTCCAAGAGAATCGGAAGCCAACCTTAAAAAGTGACGGGATCTGGATCAATAACTGCGCAGCTCCGCCCAGAAGCGTGCCGATCGACATACCGATGACCGCCCATTGTGAAGCGTCGGATGGCACCGCGATCTTGTCGTTGGCGATTTCCCATGGCCCGCCCGCGAGCCAGTACGCCAGGCCGAGGCCGACGACGATGGACACTACGTTAAAGGCCGTTGACGCCGACGCGGGAATCCCGAAACGCCCTTTCGTGTTCAACACGCCCATCGCCAGTGCCGCCAGAGCGACGAGCAGAATGAACGGGAACATGATCTGCATCAGCAAGGTCGCTAGTGCAGCTTTTTCAGGCGGGTAGAAATGATTGGGGTCGCCTAAATAGTTGTAAGTAATGGCCTTAACGAAAAGCGGTGAGAGGAAGATTCCGGCGATACAGATGACGCTGAGCACGACCGCGAGGCCGTTAAAGATCAAACTCGCCAGCCGCCAAGCCTCTTTTTCGTTGTTCTTGACCTGATAATCAGTAAAAACTTTA
>JANNWQ010000215.1:0-3937 GCA_031408595.1 Acidobacteriota bacterium
CGTTTGGCCGGTGATGTAGCTCGATGCGTCGGACGCAAGGAAAACTGCTACGCCTTTTAGTTCGCCTTCACGTCCCACGCGGGGGATTACGTTATTCTCCCGTATAGAACCTTCGTAAATATCGATCACCGCGTCGGCGAGACGCGAGTGGAAGAAGCCCGGTGCGATGGCGTTGACGCGGATGCCTTTGCGTCCCCAGCTTGCGGCTAGTTCGCGAGTGAGTCCGATCAGGCCGGCTTTGCTGGCGACGTAGCCCGAGTAGAAAGGTCCGTTTGCGGATGAGGTCAATCCGGCAATCGAGGCGATATTGATGATTGAGCCGGATTCGGCTTTTAGCATCTCACGTCCCACGGCTTGAGCCATTAAGAAGCAGCCGGTCAGATTTACGTCGATGACCTTTTGCCACTGATCGAGCGGCATGTCCTCGGGCATCGCTCCCCATGAAATGCCCGCGTTGTTGATCAAAATATCGACCGAGCCGAAATGCTTTAAAGCCGAATCAACAACTGCCTGTACTTCTTCTGCCTTCGACACGTCACACACCTTGCCGATCGCATTGAATCCTCGAGCCGCAAACTCGGCGACAGTCTCATCGAGCCACTCACGCCGCCGAGCGCAAAGGACAAGATTGGCTCCCGCTTCGCCCAAAGCCTCTGCCATTTCCTTCCCGATCCCACGTGACCCGCCGGTCACGATCGCCGTCTTTCCGGTAAGATCGAACAACTCTTTCACGTTCTTTTCCATAATCTGCCCCGCTAAATTCAGATTAGGATATCACGAGATACGAGCCGTCCGATCGCCATCAAGTTAGTTTTCAAATATCAACGCCCAAACAGGCAAAATCCCACACGAGAAACACTTTAGCACGAATTGCACAGATTGTCAAGCGTTTTATTTCTGATACAAAAGAATATTGTTCACGTTGCCGACCGCAGCCCCGATGCGGTTTAATTGTAGGTTATGGCGAAGACGCAAAAAGAGCTCGCATTTCTGCGTGATCTGTACGTTCAGGAAGAGTGGACACAGCGGTTTGCTGAGCTGGTGGACAAATACATCGATCTCAGCGACTCGGAAAATCTGCTTTATATCAATGCCGGCACCGGCACGCACGCGCTTATTCTCGATGAGAAATACGGCGAGAAGATCGACATTTTTGCATCGTGTGAGAACGAAGATCTGCTCGCGATCGCTCGCGATAAGGGACTCGCGGTAAAGGCCGGGGTGGATTTCTCGTCGATGAGATTTGAAGACGATGCTTTTGACGCGGTCATTTCCGACGCGACCTTTGTCCGGCCCGACGAGGTCGAGAGTACTATTGCTGATGCGGCGAGAGTAGCTAGGACAGGTGGCGACGTTGCTGTGTTTATCACTTCGGCGGGGAGCTATGGCGAGGTTTTCTCGGTTCTTTGGGAAGTTCTATTCAATGAGAATCTCGGCGAGGATGGGGCGATCATCGAGAAGCTTGTAGCAAATCTGCCTACGACTACAAAACTTGAAACCATCGCCGAACAGTCTGGGATGGTAAATATTCATACTGAAACGGTGGTCGAGGCATTTGATTTTGAGAACGGAGCCGCCTTTGTCGCCTCGCCGCTGGTCGCGGATTTTCTCCTGCCGATCTGGCTCGCTGAGATCGACGAAGACGAAAAAGAGCTAGTTGCAGAGAAACTAGCCGGGCTTATAAACATCGAGGACGCCGATCTTTCGTTTAGATTTTCGGTGAAGGCAACGCTGCTGACTGGTGAGAAAGAATGATCAAATGTCACTTTCACCAAGTCCAGCCATCTTCATTAAGTGGCGTTGAAGGCCACCTTTAAGGTCTTGGTTTTTGTGTATTGGAATAGAGAGCCTGACCTGACTGCCCGGCTTTCCATAAATGTGATGGCTACCTTGAATTCGCAAGAGTATCCATCCATGTTTTTCGACAATCCTCGCGAACTCCTTGCCGGAGATCGGCTTCATACAGCGAGTTCAAATAGGCGGTCTGTTTTGGTCAAACTTATTGTCGAAACATCAACAGAGAGACATCCTTCGATGGCTTCTCTTAGATTAACTAGCAACTCGTCAAATGAATCGCCCTGACTAGCGCAACCTGGGATTGCCGGAACCTCTGCCCAGTAACCGCCTTCCTCAGCCTCGTGAATAACGACTTTTACCTTCATGCTACACCTGTTTCAGTTCCGCCCGCTTTCGCATTTCTTCAGCCAGGGCGTCGTCGCTCATCTGGTTTATCTGCGGAGCGGCTGGAGAGGCGAGTTTGCTTTGCTCGGCCTTTTCTTCTTCCTCGGCCTCGCGCATGCCGTCTTTGAAGGCCTTTCGTGACTGTCCGAGCGATTTAGCTAACTGTGGCAAACGCGTCGCTCCAAATAAAAGAAAAAGAACGGCGACGATCAGGATTATTTCTGTTGTTCCGAAGTTCATATGATTACAACCTTATATCTAATCTCCAAAAAAATCACTCGCTGCAACGACTCTGAGTTCCGGCATCACTTTCTGAATTATCTGAAAATCGTCCACATAGTGCGTGACCATGAATCCATCGTGAATGACCGCGAGACGGGCGGTCAGTGCGTCATTTCGTAGAGTTTTCAATTTTGAAGGCTGCATATCCTTCATCAGATAGAGCCTTCTTATAGCTTTCGATGTTTCCCACCAATCCCTCGCCGTGGGATTTAGCAGTGCTTCGTTCTTACTCAGCAAAACTCGCCACCGCTCATATTTCTTAAAGCTGTCCTGATTGACTGACGACGCAACAAGTTCGTAAAGGACAATTGTTGGGAATAGCACAAGAGAAATACTTTCGTCGACTTTATCGCCATAGTCAGAGAATACAGACGTATCAAAGATGGGAGAAGTCTTTCTTGCCATATTTCGCCTCTTCGTCCTTAAAGGCTTTCATTGCTTCACGAGTAGCCTCAACGAGCTCTTTTTGAAGCTTGGTCAGACCCTTTGGATTCTTAAAATCCCGAGCGCGTGGTGCAAACTCCTGAGCATTCCCATTCTTGGCCAGTTCTTTGTTTCCGTTCGTATTCATAACAAAAAGATTGCCGTCCTTCGAATCATAATAATACCGCTATTCTGGCAAAGATTCACGCTTTTAAATTAGCGGCGGTCGCGAAAGCGGTCCATCGCATCGACGAGTGCGGCGGTGATGCCTTTCTCTGAGACCGAGTGGCCCGAGTCGGGGACGACGATGAATTCTGCCTCGGGGAAAGCCCGATGCAGGTCCCACGCCGAGGTGATCGGACACACTACGTCGTAGCGTCCCTGAACGATGACGGTCGGGATATGGCGGATCTTATCGACGTTTTCGAGCAGGTAATTGTCCGTCGGGAAGAACGAGCCGTTCATAAAATAATGACACTCGATACGTGCCAGGCTCAGGGCCTCGTGCTCGCCTTCCCAGTGGTCCATCAGGTTCTTGTCCGGATAAAGCTTCGAGGTCGAGCCTTCCCAGACGCTCCATGCGCGTGCGGCCGAGAGACGGGTTTGTTCGTCATCGCTGGTGAGGCGTTTGTGATAGGCGGTGATAAAGTCGCCGCGTTCTTCCTCGGGTATCTCGTCGCGGTAACGTTCCCAGAAGTCAGGAAATATCTCGGACGCACCGTATTGATAGAACCATGACAGTTCTTTCTTACGAGTGAGAAAGATACCACGCAGTATCAATCCGAGACAGCGATCCGGATGCGTTTCGCCGTATGCAAGGCTCAGCGTCGACCCCCACGAACCGCCGAATACATGCCATTTCTCGATCCCAAACTTCTCACGCAGCGTCTCGATATCCTTGATCAGATCCCAAGTCGTATTCTCACGCAGTTCAGCGTGCGGGGTCGATTTGCCCGAACCGCGTTGGTCAAACAAGATCACGTGATACGTCGCTGGATCGAAAAACTGCCGATAAAGCGGGATCAACCCGCCGCCCGGCCCGCCGTGCAGG
>JANNWQ010000216.1:0-1845 GCA_031408595.1 Acidobacteriota bacterium
TTCGAGCAGATAATAAATGCCTCGGCCGCTATCGGTGAGCTATTGACTGACTCTGTAAATTTAAAAGTAGTCGTAACCAGCCGCGTCCGCCTGAATCTGCGTTTCGAATCCGAATTCACACTCCAGCCTCTCGAAGTTCCGGTTGGAAACAGTTTGTCGCCCGACGAACTTGGCGGTTACGCCGCCGTCGCTCTATTTGTCGATCGTGCTCAATCGGTCAGGTCGGACTTCACTTTAACCGGGGAAAACTCAGAGGCCGTTGCCGCCATCTGCCGACGGCTTGACGGATTGCCTTTGGCGATAGAATTGGCTGCAGTTCAGGTCAAGATGCTCGCCCCGAAAGCCATTCGGACCCGCCTCGAAAAGAATCTACAGATCCTCTCGAGCCGTGCCGGCGATGTGCCTGAAAGGCAGCGAACGATGCACGCCGCAATCGCCTGGAGCTACGATCTGCTCGACGACGAGGAAAAGAAGCTGTTTGACCGCGTTTCCATTTTTCGCGGTGGTTTTACACTTGATAGTGCTGAAGCGGTTGCCAATGCCGACGGCGGGATCGATGTATTCGGCGGCGTCACGTCGCTTGTTGATAAGAGCCTGCTTGTAAGCCGCGAACAATTTGACGGCGAGCCGCGTCTGAAGATGCTTCAGGTGGTGCGCGAATTTGCCCGCGTAAATTTACGACAAAGTAACGAAGAAAACGCTATCCGACGTCTGCATGCCGATTTTTTTTCAGGCATGGCGGAAAACGCCGAGATCGGATTTCGCGGTGAGGAATCCTCGGAATGGCTTGAGACTATCGAGCTTGAGCACGATAATTACCGGGCCGCACTTGAATGGACACTTTTGCACGAACCTGAAATAGCCATGCGAGTTACGGCCGCCTTGCCGGAGTTCTGGTTCAGACGCGGCCATCTTGCTGAAGGATGTAAATGGTCGCGACGGGCATTGGATGAAGGAGAGCGTTCTACCAACCCAAAGATACTTGTTCGAGCCTTCATCGGTATCGGCGGATTGATGTGGCGAAGTGGCGATCTCATTGAGGCGGAGAAATTCTATGTTCGCGCCGTCAAACTAAGCCGTGAGATCGCGGATAGACTTCTGATCGCGACCTCGCTTTCGAGTCTTGGTACCGTTAAGATGCTGCAGGGCGATAATGGGAAAGCTCAGCTATTCTTAGAAGAAAGTTTCAATATCTCGAATGAGGTAAATGATAAATATCTGGCGGCCCGGATGGCAAACGTCCTCGGCGAGTTGTTTCGGTCAAAAGAAGATTTTGAGACGGCGAAAAGCTATTACGAACAATCTCTTAGTATCTCGCGTCAAGAGTCTTTCAAACATGTGATCCAACTGGCCTGCGTTAATCTGAGTGCGGTTGCGTGTTCGATGGAGGACTACAAAGCCAGCCGCGAATATGCGCTTGAGAGTATAAAACTGGCCGAAAAGGCGGGCGACGACGTAGGCATTGGATTTGCTATGGAGAGATTTATGGCGCTCGCCGTGATCGAGGGCGAACCCGAAAAGGCTGCCCGGATCTGGGGAACTCTCGAGAAGATATACGAATCAGCCGGATTTAGGATCGAGGCCGTCGATCAAGCGTTTCTCGACAGTTACCTCGATCAGGCAAAAGCCGCGATCGGTGACCAGAATTTTCACCAGGCCAGACTCGATGGCCGCTCGATGAGTGCGACAGATCTCATAGCCCAAACCAAGTAGCTCGAAAAACAAAACCCCGCCGTGATCTATGACCTCGGCGGGGCCTAAACTAAATGGCGGAGCCGACGGGACTCGAACCCGCGACCTCCAACGTGACAGGCTGGCGTTCTAACCAACTGAACTACGACTCCG
>JANNWQ010000217.1:0-5038 GCA_031408595.1 Acidobacteriota bacterium
CCGACCCGCTCGACCTGCCATTCGCTGGCATCGATCGAAACCACTCCGCCGCTTTTCACGACGGTAAATTTCCACTGCTCGTTCCAGTTCGTCGTCTGCCCAGAACGCGATGTTGCCTTTAGACGCCAATAATAGGTGCCCGGTGAAAGGCCGTTAAGGCGAAATTCGCGGCCCGGCATCTCAGCCCGGTCAACGAGTATCGCGTCGGATGCAAACGTAGCCGAACGCGAGATCTGTAGATGATAGTTTGACGCCGGATTGCCCTCGGCATCTTGCCAAGCGAATCCGACTGCAACACCGGCACCACTCGAATCGACGATCTGAGCCGAATTATCAGGTGAGACCTGCCGCGGTGGCGCGAGCAGTTTCTCACGGGCCGACAATTTACCGCCGTTCACCGACGCAAATTCATTTTCGTTGATCAGCGTTTTTTCACCCGCGATCGTGGTCTCGACACCGCCGCGACTGATCCGGATTTCACCCCCGCCGGTTGCGGCGTCCGCATCAAAGCTCGCGTCGGTGTTTGACAGCAATCTGCTCTCCGAATCGGCAACCTCAACAACGTTATTTGTATCGGCAGCCTGCTCGCTTGTCCGAACATTGACCTGGCCATCGTCAACGCTGACACGCACATTTCGACCACCAAAAAGTGAGGTCGTGTCTTTTACTACGATCGTACTGTTCGGGCGTACCTGATATCGTGACCCGTCGATCATCTGGATGATGGCGCGGCCGTCTGAGAGAGTTTGTACCGTATCGCCCGCCGCAACCCATGTTTCTCTTCTAACCAGTATCGTCTCTCGAGTCGCAGCACGAGTGATACGAACCTCACCTTCGAACGAGACTATCTTAGCCGCATCTTTTGGGAAATCGCTGGTCTCATCCGTAATGAACCAATTATTTCGCGACGCATAGCTGAGTCCCGCATAAATTCCTACGGCAAGCACCGCAAGAGCGATCACGCCATAGATCGTGCTCTTGCGGATGTTCCACCACTCAACGTAGATTTTGCGGTAATTATTGTCGTCCATTAAGCGGGCGGTTCATCACCCTCTACCGGCTTGTGCTTAGGCGGAAAGATCAGGGACAAAATGATCGATATAAAGATCGCTCCGACTACGACGCTGAGCGAAATGTTGATCACCATCTGCTCGAATTCATGATTTACGTATCGCCGGACTATATCGGCAAAACCGCTAGAATTCTCGCTTCCTAATACCATTATCAAACCTTGAGCCGCCAGAGGCAAGAGCATTTTTACGCCGATAAAGGTTAGGACAAACGCTAAACCGTATTTAAGCAGATGAAATCTATCGGCCAAGTCGGCAAGCAGGAAGAAGAAAGTTCTGAGGCCGAGGATCGCGAAAATATTCGAGGTGTATACGATGAAGCGATCTGTAGTGATGCCAAAAATAGCCGGGATCGAATCAACGGCGAAAACGAGATCCGTAAATTCGACCGTGATCAGCACGAGCAATAGCAAAGTACCGGTGCGAACACCATCTTTTACGACGAAAAACTTGTCGCCGTCATAATGCTTGGAGATGCGGATGTACTTAGTGGCCAACTTCACGATCGCACTCTCATGCGGCTCGAAGTTGTCATCCGAGTTGCCGAACATCTTGATACCGGTGTAAACAAGGAACGCGCCAAAGAAATAAATTATCCAGTGGAATCTCTCTACCAGCTCGGCACCCGCAAAGATCATGATCATGCGCATGACCAATGCGCCCATGATGCCCCAGAACAGTACGCGATGCTGATACTTCTTCGGCACCTTGAAGAAGCTAAATATCAGTAGGAAAACGAATAGATTATCTACCGAGAGCGAAAGCTCGATCAGGTAACCAGTCAGGAACAGCGTCGATTGTTTGAACGCTAAATTCCAATCGTTGAAGATCGTGCCGACCTGCCAGTAGAGAAAAACGTTGAAAAGCAGGGCAAGCGAGACCCAGACAATGCTCCACGCAAAAGTCTCTTTGCGCGTCGGAACGTGGGCGCTGCGGTTGACGATACCAATATCGACAAAAAGAGCGACCAGTACGACCGCGAAAAATGTAATCCAGATCCAAAGTGGATATTCAACAGATGTCATCGTTTAGCCAGGGTTCGTGTGGCCCTGCATGATTCTCTCAATTGCCTTTACGACCCGCCCGAGCCCATCGGCATCGGCCTGGTTAAAATCGTCGAGCCGGTCGCTGTCCACATCGAGGACGCCGACGCACGTGCCCGAGCGATCAATTATTGGAACAACGATCTCCGACCTTGAGGCCGACGCGCAGGCGATATGTCCGGGAAATTCATCAACATCCGGCACAACGACCGTCTCACGCGTCGTGTATGCGTGCCCGCAAACGCCCTGTCCAAAATTGATCCGCGTACACGCGAGCGGCCCTTGAAACGGACCGAGAACGAGTTGCTCACCCTTGACGAGATAAAATCCGACCCAGAAGAAGCCGAATGCTTCCTTCAGCACTGCCACAGTGTTCGAAAGATTCGCGATCAAGTCGCTCTCCCCGCCAATAAGTGACTCGATCTGCGGAACTATCTCTGCGTAGATCGTTTCCCTTCTGGCGCCGTAGGAAAAGGCAAGCGTTTCGACCATAACCTTTGATTTTAGCTTGCGAACGCAGAAGTCGGCAAATTGAACAAAAAAACGCTGGTCAGATCGACCAGCGTCTTTTCAACCATCGGCACATTAAACCGCTTAGCTGTCTTCTTTCTCAGTGTGGTCGGCTTCCCCTTCGTCCTTCTTGTAGAGAAAGTTAAGCTTCCCGGCCGCGTCGGGTGATATTGTTGCTCCGAATAGTCTTGCAGCGTACGCGAGAACCGGGTCGCTTCGGCTAAACAGCGCGGCTCCCATAGGCCCGATCGCTTCGTCGGGTATCACACCAACCTTTTCCAGCCGGTTTCCATCGCTCATTATAAGATCCGAGACGGTAACATTCATGCCATAAACTGAGTACGTCTCGTAACCGGGCACACCGCGGAAATTGGCCATTGTTACCTGATTGCTGGTCATCACTGCACCCGCGCTTACGTCGCCGATCACTTTCCCACGCTTTTCGAGCTGGATCACGCGGGCAAAGACTTCTGACGCCGACGCCGAATTGCTGTCGATCAAGACAATCAGTTCACCTTGGAAATTTCTTTCCTTTTTCATCTTGGCAACTCGCTCTTTCTTTTTGTCGCGAGTTATAAAATCTGCAATTTTTACATCACGGTCAAAAAAATGTCCGACCAGATATTCCTCGATGTGAACATATCCGCCGCGGTTTCCTCTCAGATCAAGAATTAGTTTCTTATGCCTCGAGGCCTCTTCCATTATTTTGTCGATATCCTGCTTTTCAACAATAAATGTATCCAGACGGCAGGCGACGGTCTCAGAATTGAAAGAGTGACATTTGTAAGGTTTCTCAGTCTTTTCCTTGCGATTTTTTTCGGCTTCTTTCTCTCGTTCCTTGATCGACTTAAAAGTAGATGTAATTTCGAGTTTTCGTTCAGCTTCGCCACCCCCGGCGGCGGTAACAGATATCGACATGCGGGGATCCAACGAATAGAAAAGGTAATTGATCAGCCAGAGATTATCTCTCGTTGGCGAAAACTCATTGATCATCAACACCCTGTCACCGGCCTTCAAACCTTTCGCTTCCGCATTACTGCCCACTTTTACATCAGTGACAAAGCAATTCGGTCCAATCATCTGCGTTGTAAAACCGTACTCGACACGATTTGCCCGTCCAGGCGGGTAGAACCGCGTATGCGAATCATCGAATTCCAAAAGGACCTGAGCGATGGCCCTAAAGATCTGCCAGTTCGTGTCAAGCTTCTTCACCCTTTCAGAAGCAACTTTAAATCGGGCATCAATGTCGATGCCGCGAAAGTTCTTATCGTAATACCGCTGCTTAAGTACATCCTTGATCTCATTGAGCATGTTTTGCCCTCGAGACCGATTGAGATTGATGCTAGCGGGACTCGGTGCTGACTCGAAATTGATGGACTGGGTGAATGCTGGCGCGGTCGCAAACAGAAAGGCAACCAAGGCAACAACGAAGATGTGGGTTCTTCTACGGGAAATCATAGTTTTAAAACTCCTAAGCGGACCGATGCCGCAAATAGAATAGGATTGGAATCCCGGACATACCGCAAAGATGCACTGTTTTTTTTAGTTCCGGTTGATTATACATTGGACGCCCTCCCGAACAATAGAAACTGCACCCGACGGAGAATCAGCCAGAGCGCAAATATGTCCCATTTTCCTTCCCGAACCGGGGTTCTGCTTTCCATACAGATGGAGCTTTACATTTGGCATCGCCAATACGGACGTCCAATTCGGTTCGCCATTCTGCCACACATCGCCGAGCAAATTAGCCATTGCCGCCGGCCGGTAAAACTCCGTCGAGCCTAGCGGCAAACCGCAAACCGCCCGCAATTGCTGCTCGAATTGCGACGTAACACACGCATCAAATGTCAGGTGGCCCGAATTATGCGGACGTGGGGCAAGTTCGTTAACAACGAGCTTCCCTTCTCTCGAAAGAAAGAACTCAACGCACAACGTGCCTACGTAGCCCATTGTATCCGCGATATTTCTGGCGATCTCGATCGCCTGGTTATAGACATCGGCCGACACGACAGCCGGTGCGAAAGAAACGTCGAGAATGTTATTTTTGTGTTCGTTCTCGAAAACACCATAATGCGCAAAGTTGCCCTTCTGGTCACGTGCACAAACTACTGAGACCTCTTTCTCAAACGCCACAAACGCCTCAAGTACGGCCTCGGCATCTTTCAATCCGGCAAAGGCTAGATCAATGTCTTCAGCAGATGCGATCTTAGTTTGCCCCTTACCGTCGTAGCCGAATCCTGCAGTCTTTAGGACACTAGCCATACCAAGTTCACCGACCGCCGTTCGAAGACCCTCGATCGTTGTGATATGACGGAATGGCGTGACCGGAAAGCCGTTGCCCGCCAGAAAGTTCTTTTCCCTCAAGCGGTTCTGCGTCGTGTGTAGTATTTCGCCCTTCGGAAACACATCCACAAA
>JANNWQ010000218.1:0-9096 GCA_031408595.1 Acidobacteriota bacterium
CTTTAAAGGCCCTTTGTTCAGCCGCAATCTCTCAGCAACCGAACGCACCGCATCCTTCTGTCCGATCACACGCCCGGCGAGATCGATCTCCATTTGCGAGAAACGATCCGACGTGTCGCGGTAGATCATGTCCTTTGGAATCCGCGATTCCTGTGAGATGACATCGATGATGTGTTCGGGCAGGACGATCATCTGGGTCGGCTCGTTGATCTCGACCTTGACCGAGGCCGTGTCGAGCCAGCCAATCGCTTTGTCGGGGAGGTGCAGATTGCGAATGTACTTCGGCGACATCTCGAGAGCCATATTTATCGCCTCGTCAGAGATGGTTACCGAATAATTCTTCTCCAGTCGCGGCCTGAGGCCCATCAAGATCTGCTTGGTCTCGTCGATGGTCGGTTCATCGACCTTGACCAGACGAAAGCGTCGAGCGAGGGCCTCGTCCTCTCCGATATACTCCTTGTACTCGGTCATCGTCGTCGCACCGATGATCCGGAGTTCGCCGCGTGCGAGCGACGATTTGAACATATTCGCCGCATCCGACGTCGTCCCCATCGCGGCACCGGCTCCGATGATGGTGTGGGCTTCGTCGATGAAGAGAATGATGTGTGTTTTCTCTTTTACCTCGTCGATGATGCCCTTGATGCGTTCCTCGAACATTCCGCGAAGCATCGTGCCCGCAACAAGTCCGCCCATTTGCAACTGCACAATATGAGCGTCACGCAATCTCGCGGGAACTTTCTCGGGCTCGAGCTCGATCATGCGGGCGAGGCCCTCGACGACGGCGGTTTTGCCGACGCCGGGTTCGCCGACGAGCATTGGCGAATTGGAACGCTCACGGTGCGAGAGGATCTCTAGCATTTGCAGGATCTCTTTTTCGCGGCCGATCGTCGGCGGAAACTTGTCCTGCCGGGCGAGCTTGTTCATCGAGACACCGAAGTGCTTGAGGAATGACGGCAATTCGTATTTCTGCCTCGAACGTTCCTCTTCTTTTTCGCGCTTTTTGATGCGTGTGCGTGCGGTTTGTGCGACCTCGTCACTCGGGACGCCTAAATTTTGGAGAACTTCGTTGAGAACGCTTCGCTCATCGTTCGACAGCACATAAAAGATATCGCCGCTATCGATCACGCGACGTCCTTGCGAACGTGCACGATCCATTGCTCGTTTAAAAAGCTCAGTCGTCTCAGGAGCAATGCGAAAGCCATTGCCCGAGTGCTGCCGTCCGCTGTCCATGCGTTTTTCGATCAGCAATTTGACGCTGCGCGGGTCGACCGACAGGTCACGCATCGTCGAGGAGAAAAGGTCTTCCTCCTCAAACGCTATCGCGTGCAAAATATGCTCGATGGAGACATAGTTCTGATCACGCTTTCTGGATTCGCCCAGTGCGGTCTCTAAAATGCGCTGTCCGCTGTCGCTAAATTTATCCTTGTATGCGTCTATGTCTGCCATGTTGATTTAAATACTGCCTAATATCCGATGGCCAAGGTGAAGTGCCTTGACCAATGATAGCATCTCGAAAAGAAAGTGGGGAAAGAGATTTCTGCCCCCCGATCATTATTAAATGCCGCTAAACCTCGCACGAGCAACCACAGGCTAACTCGATACGCGTAGGCGATGACGATCTGGCTACTCCGTTCGTTGTAAAATGAACTACATCCATCGAGTACGGATCAAAGACAACGACATCTTTTACCCCATTTGCAAGATAGATCGGTGGAGATATCTCAAGGTCTTTCGCCTCATAACGCTTGCTGACTACCTCGATCACGGCCTCGGGCACTTGTGTGATCGCTTCCTCCTCTTCGGTCGGTTCGGTACAAAATACTGAGATGTCAGGCCGCATCAATGAGCCGTCCGGAAAAGAAACGTAAACGTCAGCAACGTCCATACACGCACACTCACTAGCGGATAATTTTTTGAACGACTCGCGAATACGATCGACCGCCTTCTGGTGCTTGTAAACCGGTGAAGCTTCCCAAATTGCCAGATTTCCGGCTATCTCGAGCTTGATGCCCAATTCTTCTGCCCTTAGAAGGTCCTGATTCATACCGATTCCTCGCAACAATATTATTCGCCCGCCGAACGAACTTTCGCTTTGCCGACCTGCACTTTCGCAGGCCGTAACAGTTGTGCCCCGAACTTATAGCCGCGCGAATATTCCTTCGTGACTGTGTTATCCGTCTCTGCATCCACCTCGACCGTGTCGATCGCTTGATGAACCTCAGGGTCGAATGCTATCCCGACCGAAAGCACAGGCTCTACACCAACACTGATCAGCGCCTGTTCGAATGAACGAGCTGTGCCGATGACACCACTACGAAGATTTGTCACGTCGGCATCTGTTTCGCTTGCGGCGACCGCTAGATTGAGGTTGTCGAGCACAGGCAACAGCGTTGTCAGGAAGTTGAATTGATCCTGACTCGCCTTTGCTTCGAGCGTTTTCTTTAGGCGCTCGCGCATCTCGCTTGTTTCGCGTTCGAGATTTGCCTTGGCCTCTTCGAATTTTGCCTGGACGCCGACCAGCTTTGACTCGGCAGCCTCGCGGCGCTCGGTCTCGGCCTTTAAGTTTGCTTCGAGGACGATCTCGGCGGCAGGCCGTACGGGTTCGGTTGGCAGCTCTTCTTCGGCGATATACTTGCCGTCCGGGCTAAAACGTCGCTTGTCGTTGACCGGGATCTTGCCGTTTATGTGATCTTGTTCGATCTCTTCGTTACTCATTTTTCGTTTTCTAAACACCTTGTATTAATAGTAAGACTCTTGGGCAGAATCGGAAAGTCCCAGCTTCCGCCCAAGCACACCGTTTCGGCGTTCCACAAATTTCCCGCACCAATCTTTACTGTCCCGCAGCAGTTTTGCCGCCTTCGATCGGGGCGAAGACCATTTCGCCGTTTTCGGCCGAAATGCGTACGGTCTGGCCCGAGCCGATCTCGCCATTGAGCAGTTTCACAGCCAGCGGATTCTGTATCAGCGACTGGATCGCACGCTTCAGCGGCCTCGCTCCATAGATAGGATCGTAGCCTTCTTGGACGATCAGGTCGCGGGCGGAATCTTCGAGAGCGAGCGTGATGCCGCGTTCCTCGAGATTCTTTCGGAGTTTTTCGAGCTGAACGTCGATAATCGTTGCGATCTGATCACGTCCGAGCTGTTTGAACACGACGATGTCGTCGATGCGATTCAGGAACTCCGGTTTGAAATGGTCGCGCAATACCTGCAGCACCTCGGTGCGGACATCTCTGTCGACCAGCGGATTCTCGGCCGCCGTTTGTATCTCACGCGAGCCCAGGTTCGACGTCATAATAAGAACCGTGTTCTTAAAATCGACGACGCGGCCTTTCGAATCGGTCAGCCGTCCGTCGTCGAGTATCTGCAGCAGCAGATTGAACACATCCGGGTGTGCCTTTTCGATCTCGTCAAAGAGCACGACGGAATACGGGCGACGCCTTACCGCCTCGGTCAATTGTCCGCCTTCTTCGTAGCCGACGTATCCCGGAGGGGCGCCGATCATACGGGCGACGGCGTGTTTTTCCATGTACTCAGACATGTCGAGGCGAATCATCGCGCGTTCGTCGTCGAATAGAAATTCGGCGAGGGCACGAGCAGTCTCGGTCTTTCCGACGCCGGTCGGGCCCATGAAAATAAACGAACCTACCGGACGATTCGGATCTTGCAAACCGGCCCGGGCCCGTCGCACGGCATTTGAAACCGCTTCGAGAGCTTCGGTTTGGCCGATCACGCGACGCCCAAGATTGCTCTCCATTTGAACTAGTTTCTGCATCTCGCCCTGGAGCATCTTTGTAACCGGAACGCCGGTCCATTTTGCGACGACCTCGGCGACGTCTTCTTCGTCGACCTCTTCCTTAAGGAAAACGCCATCCTTTTGAAGCTCAGCGAGGCGAGCCTGTTCGGTTTCAAGCAGTTTTTCGATATCGGGGATCTTGCCGTATTGGATCTCGGCGGCTTTCGCGAGATCACCGCCATTTCGGGCCTGCTCGAGTTCGAGACGCGCTTGCTCAAGCTGCTCCTTGGCGGTACGCATTTTTTCGATCTCGTCCTTTTCCGACTGCCACTTGGCTTTCATCGCGGACGATTTTTCGTTGAGATCACCGATGCGCTTCTCGATGTCGTCGAGACGTTCTTTTGATTTTTTGTCGGTCTCACGGCTCAGTGCCTGACGTTCGATCTCGAGCTGCAAGATCTCGCGCTCAAGGACGTCGATCTCCTGCGGCAAAGAATCGATCTCGATACGGATTCGCGACGCGGCCTCGTCAATCAGATCGATAGCTTTGTCGGGCAAGAATCGGTCGGTGATGTATCTGTTCGAAAGCGTAGCGGCCGCGACAATAGCCGCATCTTTGATACGAACACCATGGTGAACCTCGTAGCGTTCCTTTAATCCACGCAGGATCGCGATGGTGTCTTCGACCGTCGGTTCGCCGATGTAAACCCGCTGGAAGCGACGCTCAAGCGCCTTGTCCTTTTCAATATACTTTTGATATTCGGCCAGCGTTGTCGCACCGACAGCTCGCAGGGTGCCACGTGCCAAAGCTGGTTTGAGCATGTTCGAAGCATCGATCGCACCTTCGCTCGCACCTGCACCGACGAGCGTATGCAGCTCATCGATGAACAAAATTATTTGCCCCTCGGCTTTCTCGATCTCGTTGAGAACGGCCTTCAGACGATCTTCAAACTCGCCGCGATACTTCGCACCCGCGAGCATCGCACCGAGGTCCAAGCTAACAAGGCGTTTATTCTTGAGCGTTTCGGGGACATCGCCTGAGACGATCCGCTGTGCCAGACCTTCGACGATCGCGGTCTTGCCAACGCCGGGTTCGCCGATCAAAACCGGATTGTTCTTTGTTCGTCGCGACAGGATCTGAATCGTTCGACGAATTTCATCGTCGCGGCCGATGACCGGGTCGAGCTTGCCCTTGCGCGCACGCTCGGTGAGGTCCTGTGCGTATTTATCGAGCGACTGAAAATTTTCCTCGGCGTTTTGATCCGTGATGCGCGAGCCGCCGCGCATGTCGGTGATGACCTTTTCGAGATCGTCACGCGTGATGCCATTTGAGCGTAAGATCCGTCCGGCGTCGCCCTCTTTTTCCGCCGCTATTACGATGAGCAGATGCTCGGTCGATAGATACTCGTCCTGCATCTTTTCTGCTTCTTTCTGCGCGTCTTGAAAGAGTGTGTTCGTTCGCGAACTAAAATATTGCTGTCCGCCCGACACTTTAGGAAACTTCGCAATCGCCGCCTCGACGTCGGTCAGGATCGTCTGCGCATTCGCACCGATCTTGCCCAAGATCGGCTTAACAACGCCCTCCGCCTGGGCCATCATCGCCGCGAGCAGATGCTCGGGCTCGACTTGTTGATTCTCGCCCTTTTCGGCAAGAGTGATCGCTTCTTGAACGGCTTCTTGGCCGCGGATCGTGAATCTGTCGAATCTCATAGCTCTATTTTACCGCAGAGACGCAAAGACGCAGAGTTTTTTGAGAAAACATTCTCAGCGACTCTGCGTCTCCGCGGTTGTTTCCTAAATTAGGCACTCGCCAATTTGGCTGCCTCGATCGTTTTCGCACCTGCATCCGTGCCGGTGATCTCGATCTTGCGTGCCTTTGTCTCTTCACGCTTCGGCAGGCTGATGTGCAGAACGCCGTTCTCGAAATCTGCCTTAGCTCCCTCGGCCGTCACGGTCGGCGGCAGCGTGAATGAACGTGTGAACGCACCGTATGCACGCTCGACGCGGTGGTAATTGTCACTCTCCGAGCGTTTCTCAAATTTGCGTTCGCCCTTGAGCGTAAGAACGTTATTCTCGAAAGAAAGTTCGAAATCGTCTCGCTTCATGCCGGGCAATTCTGCCTCGACAACAAGATTTTCGCTGTTCTCAAAGATATCTACCTTCGGATACCAGGCTCCGCCGGTCATGTCGTCCCGGCCCTGTCCCGACTGAAAAGCTGTCGTGAACAAGCGATTTACCTCGTCCTGAAGGGTTCTTACCTCACGAAATGGATCATATTTTGCTAAATACATGTCGTTTCCTCCAAAATTTTGATAAATGACTAAGTGCTTAGTCTATAAGGATAATAAAATATGAGTCTGATATTGTCAAGTATTTTAGGCACGATTTTTCGCAATGTAATTTCGTGTTCACATAGCCTTTGGAGGTGACACGTTCGCGTTTCTCGGCTATATTAAACGAGCACTTTCCTCAACACGTAGATTCTCGGTTTGGCCCGATCAGGGGCAGGTATCGAATGAAGATCCTTCGCGAAATCCTTTGGCCGTTGGCCGCCGTAGCGGCGGCATTTGTCGTCGGCGGAATTATCGTTCTGCTGATCGGCGACAACCCATTCCAGACCTTTTACCAACTCATTGGCAATTCGTTTGGCTCGCTTAACGATTTTGGATACACGCTATTTATCGCGACGCCGTTGATATTTACGGGGCTCGCGGTGGCGGTGGCGTTTCGCTGTGGGCTGCTGAATATCGGTGCGGAAGGGCAGCTTTACGTTGCGGCGTTTGCGACGGCTTGGGTTGGTATCAAGTTTGGCGGGGCGATGGTCAATATCTTTGGCAAGACCGAAGACTGGTCATGGTACAGCCTACCGGCGGTGCTACTTGTGTTGCTGTGCGTGATCACGGCGGTCGTCGCGGGCGGAATTTGGGGAGCGATACCAGGAATTCTAAAAGCGAGATTTGGTTCGCACGAAGTGATCAACACGATCATGCTGAACTTTGTCGCGGTGGCGCTGGTCAGCTATTTTACACAGTATTTCTACAAGATCCCGGGCGATCCGATCCTTCAAACCGCCGAGATCGGGCAAGCTGCACATATTCCCCGAATCAGCCAGTACATACCGGGGATGCCGGATTTCGTACCGCTGAGCGTGGCGTTTTTGCTCGCGATATTGATGTGCGTGCTCGTTTATGTCTTCCTATGGAAGACAAAATGGGGCTATGAACTGCGAGCTGTCGGCGAAAACCCTTCGGCAGCCGAATACGGCGGCATCTCGCCTAAGAAGCAGATCATCATCGCAATGACGATCTCGGGCGGATTAGCCGGAATGGTAGCGATCGGCGAAGTTCTTGGTTATCGATATCGATATTACGATGGCTTTTCTGACGGCTGGGGCTTCCTCGGCATCGCGGTCGCCCTGCTCGGACGCAATCATCCGCTCGGCATCTTCATCGCGGCGATCTTCTTTGCCGTGCTGAAACGCGGCGAGATCTTTGTCGATATTGAGACGAAGTACGTCTCGAAGGATCTGGTCGAGGTACTGCAGGCGATCATCATCATTTTTGTCGCGTCGCTACAGAGGTATACGAGGAAATAAGATGGGAGATCTCTTAACACCGACATTTCTGCTCATTTTGTTGTTCTCGACGATCCGTCTGGCAACGCCGTTGATCTTTGCCGCGCTGGGCGGAATGTTCTCAGAACGTGCCGGCGTGATCAACATCGCCCTCGAAGGGCTGATGCTCGCAGGCGCCTTTACAGCGGCGGTCGTTACAT
Organism: Acidobacteriota bacterium; assembly: GCA_031408595.1. Classification (GTDB taxonomy): domain Bacteria; phylum Acidobacteriota; class Blastocatellia; order Pyrinomonadales; family Pyrinomonadaceae; genus OLB17. The sequence continues at coordinate 7,508 of JANNWQ010000218.1, forward strand.
ACGAGCTGAGCAATCCTTATCTTGGCTTCTTAAGCGGTATGGTGGTCGGGGCGATCGTCGCTTTAATCTTTGCGATAGCCGTTATCAGATTTGAGGCAGACCAGGTTGTGACGGGATTTGCGATCAGCCTATTGATGCTCGGCCTTCCAGCGGTCATCAGCAGCAGAATTTACGACTCGGCGGGTTCGACGCAGCAGATCGCAAAGGAATTCTTGCTGCCCGAATATTTTCATCGCGTTTCGCTCGCTTCAATTCTTGCCGTCGCTCTGGTGCCCGTTTGCTGGTACGTTCTTTATAAAACGCCGTTTGGCCTTCGCATTCGTGCGGCCGGTGAAAATCCTGAGGCGGCCGACGCTGCCGGTGTGAATGTCATTCGCCTACGCTACATTGCCGTCGTCCTGTCAGGCGTGCTCGCCGCCGCAGGCGGTGCTTATCTCTCGATCGGCCAGTCGTCGCTCTTCACACGCGGCATGACGGCGGGACGCGGTTACATCGCTCTCGCAGCCTTGATCCTCGCCAAATGGAAACCGATCCCGGTGCTCGTCGCGTGTCTCTTTTTCGGCTTCACCGAGGCACTCGCGATCCAGATGCAAGGCGTGATCAAAATGCCGTCGGGCGAAGACGTCCCCGTTCAGTTCATCCAAATGATCCCTTACGTGCTTACCATCATCGTTCTAGCCGGATTTATCGGACTGTCGCGGGCACCAAAGGCGTTGGGGATTCCTTACAGAAAAGAGAATTGATCAGATTTTTGCCACGAATTGCACGAATTGCACGAATTCAAATCCTGATATTTGTGTAATTCGTGTTATTCGTGGCTAAATCTTTCTTTGTAGTCAGATTAAGATTATGTCATACGAAAAGGCCCAAGCGGCGGCCGAATTTATCAGGTCGAAGTATTCCGGTGAGATCAAGACGGCCATCGTTCTTGGCAGCGGGCTTGGGGCGTTTGCGGAGGCTGTTGAAGGTGCGGTGAAGATCCCGTATGAAGAGATTCCGGGATTTGCGCGTTCGACGGTGGTCGGGCACGCCGGGCAGCTTGTTTTGGGGACGATCGATGGTGTGTCGGTCGCGGTGCAGCAAGGGCGGTTTCATTTCTACGAAGGCTACGACATGGAGCAGGTGATGCTGCCGGTTCGGAGCTTTGGTTTGTTGGGCGTGAAGAATCTCATCCTGACGAACGCCGCCGGGAGCCTTAATTCGGATATGATGCCGGGAAGTTTGATGTTGATCGCCGACCATCTCAATTGCCTCGGCGTGAATCCGCTTCGTGGGCCGAATGATGAACGGTTTGGGGCACGGTTTCCGGATATGAGCGAGGTTTATGACCGCGAGTTTCAGGAGATTGCTCTCGAAGAGGCAACCAACATCGCCCGCGAACGTCACGACAAAGGCCGCGATGCCGAACTGACCGACTTCATCCATCGCGGCATTTATTGCGCTCTCTCAGGCCCGACGTACGAAACGCCGGCCGAGATCCGCATGTATCGCCAACTCGGAGCCGACGCCGTCGGAATGTCTACGGTTCCCGAGTCGATCGCCGCCCGCCACATGGGCATGCGTTCGCTCGGCATCTCATGCATTACAAA
>JANNWQ010000219.1:0-6742 GCA_031408595.1 Acidobacteriota bacterium
ATTAACGGTCACGGGGGAGGCCAGACCGCCGTGCTGCAATCCGTGGCGGCTGAGGTCGCGACGGAGAAAAGAGTGCGAACACTCGTCATCAATTGGTGGTCATTTGCATCCGATGAAACAAAAGAGATCTTTGGCGAGGACGGGGGCCACGCCGGTTGGAATGAGACGGCGTTTATTCAGGCGATCGATCCGACGCTCGTTCACCCCGAGAAATACTCGGGACCCGAAATGACCACAGCGAATCCGGCTCCCGGAACATGGTCGGCAGTGCCTGCTCCGTCATCGATCATGCTCTATCAGAAAGGCCAGGGCTTTCCGAAATTTGATCAGGCAAAGGCAGATCTATATTACAAGAAGGTCACGGACAAGGTTGCCGATCTGATAATCACCGTCGTCAAAAAATGGGATCTGGCTGGTTTGTAGCAGAGGTTTACAACAGTCACAAGTTTCCGTATAATGACTATTATTTGAAAACGGTCATTCGCCAGCATGAAAGACGCAACACAACCGATCACAACACGAGACGCAATCCTCTTTGCAACCGACCGCTTGCTGGCGCGATACGGGTACAAGAAAATGACGATCGACGATCTCGCAAATGAGGTCGGCATCGGAAAGGGAAGCGTTTACCTGCATTTCTCCAGTAAAGAAGAGATCGCACTCTCTCACATCGACGGTATAATCGAGAAGCTCAAGTCGAATCTGCGAGCAATTGCAGCCAAGCCTTTGGCCGTGGATATTCGGCTGCGAGAGATGCTTTTGGAGCGGGTGCTTTACCGATTTGATAGTGTCCAGCATTACAGTCAGAGCCTTAATGAACTTCTCGCCGTACTTCGACCGAAGCTACTCGAGCGGCGAAAGCGGTACTTTAGAGAAGAAGCACGGATCTTTTCGGAGATCATCGCCGAGGGACAGCTCTCAAAACTGTTTGCAAAGTCTGATCCCGACGACACTGCTATAACCTTTCTCTCAGCCACCAATGCGCTGCTTCCATACAGTCTGAGTGCGATTGAACTCGGAGATCGTGTCGAAGTCACGGACCGGACACGCAAAACGGCCGATGTCCTCATTAGGGGAATTCGAATCTAAATACACCAAGGTGTCCCACATGAGAACTATCGTTATTCTGGCCCGCATCCTGATCGTTCTAATCGTAGCTTTTTTTGTGTTGCGGTTTCTAGGCTGATCCTTTTTAACGCTTCCAGTAATTCTTTATCTTAAGATCGAGCATCGGGAATGCACAATATTCGACGTTGCGGCCTGTTTCGCGAAGCTTTTGCACCATCGGGATGGCAGCATCGGCATTCCGCGTGTGGACGATTATTGTCGCAGCTCGTTGCAAGTCGGCCCGCTCATTGAGAAACTCCGCGATCGCATAACCCGTACTCGAAAAATCATCATGGTCGTTCGACTCGTAATGATGCGGGAGCAAATCGTGGTCAAGGAAGATCGCATCGTAAGACGCATCGGAGAGAATTACCTTTGCTTCCTCGACCGTTGCCGCGATATCGAGATGGTCTCCTGCAAACCGTTTGCGAAACCAACGGTGCCTGCGCTCGTCGTCATCGAGCACCATCACGGCGATCGAACCGCGATCTGCACTCAGATCGGCGATGCCCAGCTTGATCATAAGACTACGGATCATTCCCATAAAAGCGTAAGAAAAAATAAATATAGCATATTGTAAATCACCGATGTCACCACCCGTCTTGAAATCGAAATCCCGAGTGCTATAATCCATTACATCTCAACTACCAATGCCCAGAGAAACGCGGAAAATTCACAATTTAAAGGCGGTCCCGACACCTGGCGAGACGGCTGCGATCGAACAGGCCGATGAGTGCCCAAAATGCTTTGGCTCCGGAATGGAGGTAGTGAAGGATAAAGGGGCAAGGATCTGCGACTGTCGTAAACGAAAATCACAGACCGGTAAATTTGAGAGCGTCAGGCTTCCTAAACGGTACGACGGCTTTCATTTTCACAACTATAAGCCGCAGACGGCTTCACAGGAAGCGGCCCTCCGTCTGGCGACTTCACTCACGATGGAGTTTCCTGCGGTTGATCGCGGGTTGCTGATGATGGGTAGTGTCGGAGTCGGGAAGACGCATCTCGCGGTGTCGATCTTGAAAGGGCTGACTGAGCGTGGTTTTAAGTGTCTTTTCTACGAATTTCATTCTTTGCTCAAGGAAATACAGGATTCGTATAATCCAATGACGTTCACCTCCGAGCTGAGCGTGCTAAATCCAGTGCTCAGGGCGGATGTTTTGGTCCTCGACGAACTCGGTGCCTCGAAGCCCACAGATTGGGTTCGCGATACGATGGCTCACATCATAAATACGCGTTACAACGATAAGAAACTCACCATTTTTACCACAAATTATCTCGACGAACGCAAACGCGACGGCGAAGAGGTTCTTGAAGACCGGATCGGAACACGCCTTCGATCGAGGCTATTCGAAATGTCGCGTACGGTGCTGCTAGACGGCAAAGATTTTCGTCGAACATTTGATCGTTAAATCAATGACAAACAATGTTAATAAACATTGATAAATCTTGTACCAGTGCGGTATAATCGAGTTACTCAGCAGTCCAACCTGAGCCCACTCGACAATGCTTTCCTCAAAACACCTCCTAAAAAATAACCGCTACTCCATTGAGCGAACCGTCTCAACCGGCCCGGCAGGTACCATCTACCTTGCGGTGGATACCTTGCGCAAAACGACAGTTGCGATCATAGAAAGATGCGACAATGCCCAAACCGACGAATTCGACAGCTCGTCGCTCGCTCGAACACAGCACGACGGCCTTGTCCGGATCAATGACGATTTTGAAGAACGATCCTGTCGCTATTCCGCAACCGAGCCTTTCACAACCAGCACATTAAAGATCCCAAGCGACGGATCGGCTTGCGACAAACTATTTGGTCGTCTTGGTGCAGTATTGCTTGCACTAAATGCAGTTCGCAGCGACTCGGATACTTCAGTTATTGAGATATCACCGGAGAATTTGGTTTTAACGGCCGACGAAAAACTAAAGCTACTTTATGCCGGATCTACGGGTCTTGTTGCTGCGGGCTTGGAACCGACGTCACCCTTTGTGCCACTCGAAATGGTCTGGGATCGGCTCGATCACATTACACAAAAGGCGATCTACAACAGCTATGATGACACTTCGCTCGCGGAGCTGGAATCGCCACCCGATTCGCGAACCGAAATTTACTGGCTTGGAGCGGTATTTTACCGCTGTTTGACTGGCAAAGATCCGGTTCCTGCCGTGGATCGGGCGATCGAGATGCTCGATAGCAATGCCGATTCGCTCAAGTCGCCCGCGGCTCTCAATCCCGCAATAAATGCCGAGCGATCGGACTTCATAATGCGGATGCTCGAAGTTAAACGTGGACGCCGCTTTGGTTCGATCGAGGATGCTATATTTAGTTTGCCATCGATACCTAAGGCGTTTGAGGGACAGCCATCGTATGTCGTTCCGGAAGCGGAAGAATTTCCGTTGTTGGAGCTTCCAATGATGTCGGACGTTACACCGACACCTGTATCCGTCAGCGCCGTGCAAGTACTCGAAACGCCATTGGTCGATGTGGCGACGGCCTTTCATCCCCCTTTTCCTGCGAACAGGCAATCTGAACGCCCGAATACGGTTCCTACCGCGAAACCGATGCCGGTCGTTCGTGAAGATAAAGAAGTATTCACTACCTATGACGCGGGCAAACCCGCAGGCGGCAGTGTATCAATGAAACTGATTGCCATCGCCGCAGGTGCTTTGGTCGTCGCTTTGGGCATCGGGTGGGCAGTATATAGCGGCTCCGCGGCGAAACAGGCAGATCCGACAGCCTCGATGGCGGCTCCGCAAGCGGTCGTTCAGGAACCGCAGCCGAATTCTACGATTGAGCCATCGCAACCGGCAATCGATACCACAAATTCGGTTGTTGAAACGGGCAACGAACCGAGCGGGACGCAATCGGCCAAGCCAAAACCGCAGATCGCCGACGTCAAAGCCAAGCCCGTCAAAGATACCAAGCCCAAGAATGAAACCAAACCGGCAAAGAAACTCACCGTTGACGATCTGATCAACTAGAAAATGATCTGGCGATTGTGCCGCCTTGCACGGAGCTGTTTATGATACGCACTTCAATTCGCTGCCGAAACATTCGCGTTGCGGCATTTATGCTGATCGCATTTTTCCTTGGTCTTGTGGGTTTCGCAACCAACGCAGCTGCCCAGGGTAGGGAACTCAGTCTTGCAGACATTCTTATCGCATTGCGCTCGAAAAAAGCGGTGATCGAAGAGAAGAATAAGCTACTCGCCGATGCGGTAAAAGAGCGCGGCATTACCTTCGCCCTTACGCCTGAAATAGAAAAAGAACTCGGAACCACAGGAGCACGCCCTGAGCTGATTTCGGCTATCCGCGATAAGAACCCGAAGCCCAAAAAAGACCCTGTGGCAGAGGTCGCGGCAACATTGGCAGAAACCAAGCCGGTTGCCGTGGATCCGCCGGTGAAGTCAGTACCGCCGCCGTCAGATTTCGCATTTTATCGTGATCGAGCGACTAAAGCCCTTAAGGCTAATGAGTTGGACGCGGCTCTCATCGATCTCGACAAGGCCGCAGAATTTAAGCCGGGCGAGGCATCGCTGTTTGCCGATCGTGGTTTGATCCACCTTCGTCGCGAGCAGAATGAGGCGGCGCTCGAACAGTTTTCAAAAGCCGTCGAGGCTAATCCGAAAGATTTCTGGAGCTATTTCAATCGAGGCATGATCAAGGAACGTCTCGGCAAAACGGTCGATGCATTGCCCGATTACGAGAAAGCGTTCGATCTGGATCCGACAAACGAGTCAGCAAAGACGGCTGTTGAGCGGCTTAGAAAAGTTCAGGCTGACGCGGCCATAATTGAGGCAGCCAGGATCGAGGCGGGGCGCAAGGCGGCAGAAGCGACGAAAGTGCCGCTAGTTATCAGCATCGGTGCTCTCAATTCCTACGCGACCCGACTCGCGATGCCTGCCTATCCGCCGCACGAGAGGCAAATGCGTACCCAGGGAACGGTGACTGTTCTAATTGGCCTTGATAGGGAAGGGAAGGTGACGAGTGTCAAAGCCGTTGATGGCCCAAAACAACTCTGGGCCGCAGCAGAATACGCAGCCAGAGCATCAAAATTCAAACCGGTCGAGCGCGAAGGAAAACCGATCGCAGCCTCTGGTTCAATTTCTTATAAATTTACCTTTTAGGGGATTAATAGCTGGCTGTCGAGGCTTCGGTCTTGATACCGCTGGCTTCCTGCGCGATCTTTACGCCGACTGAGGCTCCGATGCGGGTCGCACCTGCCTCGAACATTGCACGAGCGTCTTCTATCCCCTTCACGCCGCCTGAGGCTTTGACGCCTAGTGCAGAGCCAACCGTGTGACGCATCAGCGAAACGTCGTTTGCTGTTGCTCCGCCTTTGGCAAAGCCTGTGGAGGTTTTAACGAAGTCAGCCCCGGCATTCTTTGCTGCCAGACAAGCTCGAACCTTTTCGTCGTCGGTCAGCAGAGCCGTTTCGATAATTACTTTGCAGAGAATATTGTTTTCGTGAGCCGCCTCGACGACCGCTCGGATATCCTCTTCGACGAGACAATCGTCGCCGGATTTCAAGGCACCGATATTGATGACCATATCGACCTCGCGGGCTCCGTTGAATATCGAACGACGAGCCTCGTAAGCCTTTACGTCAGGTAACGTCGCTCCTAACGGAAAGCCGATGACCGTGCAAACAGGAACGCCCGTGCCCTTCAGAAAGTCTGCCGCACTCTTGACCCAACCCGGATTTACACAAACCGATGCAAAGCCAAATTGAGCGGCCTCGGAGCAGAGTTTCTTTATATCGCTGATCGAGGCCTCGGGCTTTAACAGGGTGTGGTCGATCAAACTTGCCCAGTCGTGGGCCGTCGCCGTCTCGCCGAGTACGATGCCGATACGTTCCGCTCCTGCGTCCACGATCCGCTGAACATCGGCATGACAAAACGTCGGACAATATTCATCACCCGCGAGCTTCGCCAGCACCATGTCGGTGATCTGGTCGATCAGTTGGTCGTAGTTGCCGTTTTGCTGCATCTGTTAAAGCCTATTTTATCACTTTCGATATTGCTTTTCGATGTTATCGATCTTGGCGACGCGTTTCTTGTGGCGTTCTTCGCTGATCTCGGTCGAGATGAAGGCCTCGACTATCGCCTTGATCTCTTCGAACGAATTTTGCCCTGAGCCGAGCGTGAGAATGTTCGCTCCGTTGTGCTCACGAGAGTTTTTTGCGAGTGCGGTCGAATAGCATTGGGCAGCACGTACATTCGGCACTTTGTTCGCGGTCATCGCACTGCCGATGCCGGCTCCGTCGATGATGATGCCGATGTCGACCTGATTTCCGCCGACCGAACGAGCGACGGCGTGGGCAAAGTCGGGATAATCGACCGGGTCTTCGCTATCGGTTCCGAAATCCCGAACGCTCAAACCGAGATCCGACAGATATGACTTCAACTGCTCCTTGATCTTGAGCCCGCCATGATCAGAGCCAACCGCTACGGAGCGAACTTTCGACGATGTTTGTCGAGCTTCCTTGCGGATAAGTTCAATTCCTCGTTCATTTACGATGTCCTCGGCAAGTGAGGTGAATTTCACACTAGCCGATACACGCAGCCGCGAACCGGCTTCGAGACCGCGAAGGTCGTCCTCCGTCAGCAGCGATTTTGACGATTCGTCACGATCC
>JANNWQ010000220.1:0-2139 GCA_031408595.1 Acidobacteriota bacterium
GCTTAATGCTTTCGCCCGCATACGCGGGCTAGGGACAGATTAGCGGCAATATGTGACGTTATCGGCAATAGCGGCGGAACGGTGTATCTTTTGGCTGGGGGTTTGTGTTAGCGTCGGGGCGATGCGAATGCACAGTTCACAATGCAAAATGCAAAATTGGGAAGAACGGCGTGATTTTCGCGGATCTTTGACAAATTCGCTGAGTGCCGTGTTTATTGGGTGAAAAGCACTTTTCGGAGGGCTTTTTGAGCCCAACTTCGCGAAGAGTGACGGTTAGTGGCTAGTTGCAGTGAAGCGTAAGTGTATTATACGCATCGTTTAGCGGCAAAAAGCCGGCATTTAGCTGTCGAAGTTTTTTGCGCAAATATGCGCTTTTGGGGCTAAAATAGGCTGTTAAATGTTGCAAATACACATACTTATTTGTCCCACCGGGGTCGTGGGACAAAATGGGACAAATTGCGTTCGCCGAGGTAGCGATAAAAGTTGTCCAGTGGGTGCTTTTCGAGGTAAACGAAAAAAGAGGCCGCCTTTGCGGGCAGCCTCTTCGGAGAAAACAACTTGATTGAATGCGATCAGACTATGGTTTGATCGGCGTGGCGGCCGGTTGGGGCCTTTCCATACCTGGCGACGGGAGGACCGGCGTTTCGGTTGAGGAGTTTGACGGAGGATTGCCGAGTGGTACTGGCTGCAGGATGGCTCCGGTGTTTGGGACGCCGCCTGCGAAATCCTGGCGTGTGATGCGTGGTGTGATGAAGAAGAGTACCTCGTTGGTATTTCGTGTCACACCTTTACGTTTGAACAGGTTACCGAGTATCGGAATGCTTCCGAGTCCCGGCGTTCTGTCCTGGCTCTCGCGTTCGTCATCGAAGAGAACTCCGCCGACGACCGTTGTTCCGCCATCCGGCACAACTACCTTGGTGGTCATGCTCTGCGTGTTGATCGCAGGTGCTGAGTCAGCTCCGGTAGCGATCGCAGTCGAGCTGTTTTCGGCAGTAACGGTAAGGATAACGGTTCCCTGATCGGTGATCTGCGGTGTGATCGAAAGCCGGAGTGGCACATCGACATATTCCGTAGTAAACACTGCAGTACCACCGGTACTGGCTCCGGGCTGTATCGTCCTGATCGGTATCTTGGTCGAACTCTTGATCTCGGCAGCCTCATTATTGAGTGCCGTCACGCGAGGCGTGGCAATAACCTTTGCCTGGCCTTTCTGCTCACCCAGCGAGATGATCGCACTTAATTGAGCGGTACCAAATACGCCCGTGGTCAGTCCGATCGCCGTGTTGGCGATACGTGAAGCAAGGTCGCCATTGATGGTTGGGTTCGGGATGAGGCCGGTGTTTGGAAGGCCAACCGGTGTGGTCGGCAGTGTTCCGCCGCCGATACCGCTGCCGCGGGCTCCGGTTAAGAGTGCGGTAAGCTGGACGCCGATGTCGCGGCTGAAGTTACGCGAAGCAACGACGATGCGTGCCTCGATCTCGACCTGTGGTTCAGGCTGATCGAGCATAGCAACGAGCTGCTTGATCGCACCGAGGTTTGATGCAACGTCGGTCACGATAAGAGAATTTGTGCGGGCATCGATCTCGACCGAACCGCGACGCGAAAGACGTCGTTTGATGATCGGGAGCAGTCCCTGATTTTGGTTCGCTCCGCCGGCACCACCGGCTCCGCCGCCGGACTCGCCGCCACCGCCGCCGCCGGACATCGCGCCGCCACCACCACCACCACCGCCTGTGGACGTGCCAGCCGTCGTGGCGCTCGGCGTCGTTCCAACGGAAACGGTCGCGTAGTTAAGCCTAAATTTCTCGGTATAGAGCGGCGTGCTGTCGAGCTGATTGTTCTGGCGTTGTTTTACCAATTCGCCTTCGCTTGCCAGCGTTTTGTTATCGGCTACACGCAGAATGTTGCCGTTTACCTGCACACCCAATTCCTGAGCCTGAAGCACAGAGTCAAGAGCGATATTCCATGGCACATCTTTCACCTTAACGGTGACCGGAACTTCCTTGACCGAGCGATCGATCACGAAATTGATACCGTACTGGTCTGTGATGTAGCTGAGAATGTCGCGGATGTCGGCATTGACCACGTTTAGTTCGATCGACTCACCGCGAAATCCGGGCTCGCCGTACATTTTACCTT
>JANNWQ010000221.1:0-1904 GCA_031408595.1 Acidobacteriota bacterium
TTTCGCGTCGTGGCCAGGGCGAGGTGAGATTGCTCGCCTGGCCCCGCGGCTGTGCCGCTCTATTTGCGGCGAAGCTCTGCTTCGCCGGTGATGACTCTCCCCGATCCTTGCGGCTATGCCGCCGACCTGGGAACCGCGACCGAGAGGCGGCATAGCCGCAGATCATTTTTCCTGCCTAACGGAAAGGCATAGCCTTTCCGCACATCGATGGGCATAGCCCTAGATCCAACATTATCGGCATTATCGGCGGAATGTGACATTATCGGCGATAGCGGCGGATCGTTATTCTAATCGACTGGACGGCGTGGTAAGGTGGGAGCGGGAAGATTGCGCGGTGCCGTAGTTTTCGGGTGATCTTTGATAATCTGGGGCGTTTGAAAGGTCGGTTTGGGAGAGTAGTACAGAAGTAATACTTTGTAGTACAGACCAACTGAAGAATGCCGTATCTGCTGAGTTCGAAAATGCTGTAACTGTTGTAAGGATGACAGTTACGGCATTTGTGGTATTTTCGGAAAAGTTTTTTAAAAATTCGCACTTTTGAGGCCAAAACGGCTGGCTATTTGTTGCAAACACACGCACTTATTTGTCCCACGGGGGGTCGTGGGACAACTTGGGACAAAAACGGTCGGCAGAGATGGCAGGGATCACGTCGAGGCCATATTACAGGTGTGGGAGATCTATGGAACGAGGGAACGGTGGGACAAAGAAAAGAGGCTGTCTGAATGACCGCCTCCATGTCTCCAACCTATTTGATCCTGCTTAGAACGTTCTGATCTTATGAACGCCGATCTTCATCTTGACCATGTCTTCGATCGTGGCATTCGGGTCCTCTGAGCGGGCCTTGCGGACGAAATCGGCGTCGATCTTGAAGATGCGGCATTTGACGATGTCTTCGCTATCGAGATTGGTGAGGCCGGCGGCTTTGAGTTCGCCGAGGAATTCGGGCGTGACTTTGAAGATCCGAAACTTCACGAGGCTCTCAAATCCCTTGTCGCTAAAGCCCATCTCGTGGACCTGACGAACATAGTCGGCATCGATCTTGAAGATCCTTCCTTTCACGAGGTCTTCAAAATTGAGATTTGGAAAGCCGGAGTTCTTCATCTCGACCATGTACTTCGAATCGACCTTGAAGATAGCAGCTTTGAACAGGTCATCAACATCTAGCGTGCCAAAGTTCGCCGACAGCAGATCGTCTGCAAGGGCAGTCGTTACGTTGAGCATAGCGGCGGAAAGAATGCGACTTTCGAATCCGTCTTCATGCTTACTGTTGGACTTTTCAAAATCGAACCCGCGAGACTTCATCCCATCGAAAAAGGCTTTGTTCGGGACAAAACGAAACGTTCCAACGCCTTTTCCATTCGTAAATGTGCCCTCGCACTCGATATTGCCTGCCTCGCGGACGATGCTAAAGTTGACGCGTCCATTCTGCGTCTGTTCGCGGCTGAGGCCACGGAGTTCGTCAAACGAATAGTTATTGCCATTCTGGTGACGCCCGTCATCGGTCTTTCTTTCAAGGGAAATGTGTATCTTACCCGAGCTCTCCTGCTTCTCGGATCGCATGTCGGCTTTCCAATCTCCAGTGATCGGGGCCTGGGCGACGATCACCCACTTGCCGATGACAATTATGATGAATGCAAAACTAAGGGTCGTTAGGGTGCGGATAGTACTATTTTTCACTGAAGGGGCCTCCGGACTTTTGAATTTCGTTGCGTTACAAGAGGAGAACACCGTCTGGAAGCGATTTGTGACAAAAAAAGAAGCCGGACTCGATATCATCGAGTCCGGCAAGGTTCCTGAAACAGCTTAAATGGCCGTTACGGCTTCTTCTTCGGAGCAGGGCCGCTGCCTTTTACCGGCGTAATATTCTGCTCCTTAAGGTACTTGATCGAATCGGCGGCACTTAC
>JANNWQ010000222.1:0-4496 GCA_031408595.1 Acidobacteriota bacterium
TTCCGCCGCGAACAAGTGATTTTGTAAGTGCGATCAATGCACCCTGCGGATTGACACTTGGAGATTCCGAAGCAAATTCCATTCTGCTGCGGGCGAAATCCGTGGGTGAGATCACGTCGAGCGAAGCCATGTCAGTATACGTATCGCGGTTGGTCGCGAGCATTATTGTCGATTGGCTAGTTCTGGCCGTATCGACTTTGTCCGGCCGGAGCCTAGCGGTAAACATCATTGTCATTAACGTCACGCCCACCAGTAAAGAAGCAAATACTCCTACGCTATACGGCATGAGTCGCATCTGCAGCCATTCACGCAGATCGTAGGACGCGGTTGAGGAAACACGCCGTTCAGTGAAAATCTCGCCGCGAACTGCGTCATTGATCTTATTCTTCAGGGCAAACGATATCTCTGGCCGACGAATCATTCGTAGATTCGCCGAGATCTCGCGGTATTCGCTATGTGCCTGTCGGCAAAGCGGACACACATCAAGATGCGACGCGACGGTAACGCTTTCGCGTCCACCGAGCGTTCCATCTGCGTAAAGCGTCAGGTCAAATTGTAGGTCCGAGCATTTCATTGCTTTAGCTCTAATCGAATTGAATCGCTGACTGACCCCGGCTGTCATCTGCTCTCGCAGGTAACAACGTGTCATCGAAACTCATCGCCATGTACACAGCCTCGTCGCGGTTACCGTCTCGGTTGTTGCTGATCGATTCAAACAACCGCTACTTGGCAGCGTATCTGTTGACTCGTCCCGATTCTCGCTCTCTTTGACCTATCGTTTGGCACCGATTTCTTTAGTCTAAAAAAATGAGACCGGGGTGAGTCAACCATTCACTTCGATTTTCAAAAATCTTTGAGCCTCTCGCGAAGCTCTTGGCGGCCCCTTGAGATACGGGATTTTACCGTCCCGATCCTTATTCCGAGTGCTACCGCAGTCTCTTCATAGCTCATTCCCTCGACATCGCAAAGAATTATCGCCTCGCGATATACATCCGGAATTTCAGCGAGTGCCGCTTTGATCGCATATTCGCGTTCGCGACTGAGGGCGGCGTCCTCAGGGCTGATCGAATTATCCGCGAGCGTATCAGAGAACGGTGTCTCCGAATCGCCATACGTCGCATCGAGCGAGATCGTTACATCACGCCTGCGTCGTTTCCACCAGCGAAATCTGTTTCGCGATTCGTTTATCGCAATACGAAACAGCCAGGTTTTCAATTCCGCATCGCCCCTGAAGGCTTTGATCGAACGCAAAGCTCTCAAAAAAGTGTCCTGCGTCAGGTCGCCTGCTTCCTCGGCATTTTCTGTTAATCGATAGAGCAGAGCGTAAATATCGTTCGAATATCGATCGATCAGCGTTTCAAATGCTGCGGCGTCACCGGCCTTTAATCTGTCAATGAACAGCGAATCATCGCGTCCTTGGGCGTTGGCAGTCGGGGCAGACACTACAGCCCGCCCAATTTCTTCGTCGTCAAAGGTAATTGACTTGACCAAGATCATCGCCGCCTATTAGCGTTCTCTGCGGAGAGAAGCTGTCAAATTGCCCCGTTCGCCATTTACGCGAACTGTAATGTTAGACACCGCCCTGAAGTTTTTGTTCCCACTAAGTAAAAAAATATCACCAATATATAAGAAGCAAGATCACACGAAATATGTGTCCGAAATCCGATGGTTTTCACTATTCACTATTCACTATTCACTATTCACTAGCTTCGTTATTTGCTCTAAACGCCGATATACGTTACATTAACTCTTTTGGAAAAAGCCCTTTGACGGCAATTATATAACGAGTTGATGCAGGGAATTTGCATTATTTAAGCAATGGCGAGTAAGAAAAGAAGATTTGAACAGTTACAGGCGGCAGCTGCGAGTGCTCCGACCGAGACGAAAAAGTACGTTGACCCGTTCCAGCAGCAGGTTGTACCGAAGATCGAAGACTTCGGGAAGAAGTTCGAAGGCAAGGGCCGGACGATACTTTACGGCGTGGTCGCGGCTATTGTCCTCGTAATTCTGATATTTTTTGTCATGCGTTGGAGCCGAAGCTCAAGTGGCGAGGCACAGAGGGCGTTGGGAAAAGCCATCGAAACATCGCAATCTCGCGTGACAGATACGCCTGCGGCTCCCGGATCGACTGCCGAAAAGACTTTCAAGACCGAGAAAGAACGTGCCGAAGCCGCGATCGCGGAATTTCAGACGGTTGCTGACAAATTTGGCGGTGCAGTTGGTGATAAGGCAAAGTACTTTATTGCCGTTAATCGTCTGACGATCGACCGTGCTGCTGGCCTTACCGAGCTTGAGGCAATGGCCAACACGAGTTCGGAGATCGGCAAAATGGCGAAGTTTGCCGTAGCTCAGGCAAAGGCTGACGACAATAAACCCGACGAAGCAGTCGCGATCTATCAGGAGCTGTTAGGTCTGAGCGATCCGATCGTCGCAAAAGATACGCTTAATTTTAATCTTGCTAAGGTCTTTGAAAAGCAAGGCAAAAAGACCGAGGCGGCCGATATCTACTTCAATATAGCTAAGGCCGCAAGCGAGGCGAAAGACCTCGACGGCAAGGCTGTCCCGCTTACCAACACGGCGACCGAGGCTAAGGAAAAGTTGAAGGCACTCGATCCTGAGCGTGCAAAGCAGATTCCTGAGCCGACGCCCGACTCGCCCTTCGGTGGCGGCGGGGCTCCACCCATCAGTATTCAACAATAAATACGCCTTAAGGACTTGGAGTGTTAATCGCACTTTCCTACTATTAACGTAGGAAGTGCGATTTCATTTTGGCAGAACTCGACAAAACAAA
This sequence comes from Acidobacteriota bacterium, assembly GCA_031408595.1. Taxonomy (GTDB): domain Bacteria; phylum Acidobacteriota; class Blastocatellia; order Pyrinomonadales; family Pyrinomonadaceae; genus OLB17. Next base: position 2,792 of record JANNWQ010000222.1, read on the forward strand.
TAAAGGCGGTGGCACATTGCCGGATCAAGTCGTCGGTCTGGCTAAGGCCAAAGTTGTCTCGATCAGGGTATCTCCACACAGCTATTTTACTGCCCTCCTGCTTTCAAGTTTCATCTCGGCGTTTCTTTTCTATCTTGAGAAGGACGTCGCAGGTGTTATCGTCTTCGCCGCCTCGTGGATACTCATTCCGTTCTTCGCACTTAACGACAAGATCACTTTTAACGGCCGCCGTTTGATGCGGGCAGGGACCATACCTAAAATTTGGTCGTGGCTCAATACATCTCGTCGCAGTCTTAAACTGCGTGATATCGAACAGGTCGAGACCGAGGCTATCAGGACGGCCAAGCGCGGGGGCAACGTATATTACCGATACCGTACCCTCGTCCGAGGCAAAGGCCTTAGCGTGTCGATCGCTTCGGGCGGCAGCGATTATCGCGAAATGGTCAAGAGCATCTTGCCGCTCCTGGCTGATAATGTCCTCGATACACGCTCGATCGAATTGCGTGACCACCTGACCGATCCGCGCGAAACGCTTGCACGAGCAAAATCAGCCCACATTCCTTCTGCCGACGTACTCGAAAGCTCGTTTCGCAGTGTCGGCCCCAAGAGAAGACACATCACCAGGCTGCCACAAATCGTAGTAACTGACGAAAAGGCCGAAGAACTTCGCGATCTCGCAAACGAACTCCGCGTTTCCGGTTATTTTCTCCAGGCGCTCGAAGCTTTTCGTCGAGCTTTGCTCTTGCGGCCAAGAGACGGTCGACTTCTTTTCGAATTTGCCCGGTGTTTGCACTCCTTTGCCGGAGTTGAGCGCGATCCAAAGTTAGAGCGACGGGCTCTTGCGGCTCTGAGACTGTCCGAGCGACGAGCTAACGATGACGACGATATGCTGATCCGGCTGGGCGAGTGGTATTTTCAGATAGGCGAGTGGGGACGTGCGGGGAATGTCTTTCAAAGTGCCTTAGAACGTCTCGGCGATAATTTTCGCACCGCTCGCGGTCTCGCCGAGATCGCACTTCGCGAAGGGAAGATCGCCCACGTCATTCACCATTTCTCGACCGCCAACCGCGTCGCCGAAACGCCCAGCCTCCGCCGCTGGTCAAAAGGCGAGGCCGAGTATTTCTCAAATCTCAATTCCGACGGCGAATACATGGAACTCGAGATCGGCCGCGTAAATCTGCTGGAAACCGTTGAGACCTCAAAAAAGACCACGCTACGAATTACATTCCTAGCCTTACCAACCATCATCTTCGGCGTCCTCTTCGAAGACCACCTCATCGCCAACATCGGCTGGGCCGTCTCCGCCGTCGCCCTCGTCATCTGGACCGGACTCATAGTCACGCAAAAAATGCTTGCACAACGTATTCCGTACGAGTTGGTCGAATCCGAAGATTAAATATCCAGCGGCTTGTAAAAGCGAAATCGAGATGTCGACGCCGTATCTGAAGGACGCGGAATTCCCCCGGAACATCGACACCGACCCGACGTGGCCCGGCAATAAACTCGACACCTGGCTAAAATCGCCGGTCGCACACGTCTTTGTAAACCGCCTCGGCGATTCGATCACGACAACGCCTTTTGACGAACCGGTGAAGAGGGGCTTCGGAACGAAGTTCGTGAGAGATATCCTCAAAGACGACGCCAAAGGCACCCAGATCCACAACGAGCTGATCCGACCCCGCCCGAGACCCGCCGAGACCCGCCG
>JANNWQ010000223.1:0-2067 GCA_031408595.1 Acidobacteriota bacterium
GAGGTCAAAGTTTCGCTGTTCGAGGAAAAGCAGGCCAAGGTGGTAATAGATCCACGAGTTCGAACGGTCGAGCTTCAACGCCGCTTCGAACTGCTGCTGTGCCTCAACATAATTTCCTTCCTTGAACTGCTCGATGCCGCGACGAGCGATCGACGAGACTCGAAGGTCGGGCGAGATCCGCAGCATCTTATAGTTGGGATCGATCACTACGCCGATCGGTTTACCACTCGACTCGATGTTAAAGTCGGCACTCGCGTCGTCCATGTCGAGCTTAACGGTGGTCAGGCCCTGATCGCCCTCCGAGCGAAGCTGGATCTCGACCGGCAGACGAAGATTGTCGTAATTCTGCTTCACCGTACCACGCGTCACAAATTTACCGCCACGCGTACGAATAATAAGGTAATCGCTCGAAAACTCAGGGACGCCGGTCGACTCGACCCAGCGGGCGAAGAAGTAACGCATATTCTGCCCGGCGACACGCGAAGTCAGCTTTTCAAAATCGTCGATCGAAGCGTTCTTGCCGCGATATTCGTTGAGGAATGTTCGCATTAGCTGGTCAAATTTCTGATCGCCCAGCGTGTCTCTCAGCAGCTTGTACACAAACGCACCCTTGGCGTACATGATGTACTGATAGCCGGTGCTCTGGTCGTCGAGATTAGCCGGGGCACGCAGGAGCGAAGCGGTTTGCTCGAATGTAAGCGATTTTTCGAGCAGTTCGCGACGAATACCGTCGAGCTTGGCCCCGTCCATGTCACTCTCGCGAAGGCTAAATGCACTGTACTCAGCCAGTCCTTGCGACAACCAGGCGTCGTCAAACGATTTGAGGCCCACCGTCTGCCCCCACCACTGATAGGCGGCTTCACGTTGGAGACGTTCGTTCATGTACGTCTCGCGATTTTCGTCAAAAGGCTTGGACGCGACGAAGAGCAAGCCTCGTGACGAGTAAAATTCTAGGCTCTCGTCATCGATCTGCACGACCGAGAGCTTCTTACCGTACGATGCCGGGCCGAAACGCTTTGTGTAATTCTCCAGAGCCTTACCGAGTATCTCGCCGTATGCCGAGATCAGGGCGTCGCTGCCGGGTTTCGCGAAGAACTGCAGTTCCTGCTCGCCGACGCGGAGCGTGCGGGGCAAGTACTTGCCATAGGCGAAGTTGCCGGGCAATGCCGGTGTCGACTGTACAAAACGGGTCTTTCCCGCGACCACGCCGGTCGCCGCATCGCTGTATCCGACAAGCTGTAACCCTGCGGGAAGCGAGATCGAGATATCCGATGTCGCGAGGTCAGCCGCGTAGTCGTGAAACGGGAACCAGCGTGCCGCGTACATCAGGTAGCCGTTATTCTCGCCGACATAGGCCAGCCGCTTGTTGAGCAGAGGGCCGCCGGACGGGCCGTCGAGAACTCCGCTATACTTGAAACGCAAGGTCACCGTCAATCCCTTTGCAATCGTTTCGCCGAGATCGATGCGAACATGTGGGCCAATGTCGCTGCTGTTGGTCTGGTCCTGGACGAAGGTGATCAGGCTCACCGTAGCGGCCGCCGGGGCAGGTTTTGGGGCTGCCTTCGCGGTGGTTGGTGTAACAACGGTCGGCGTCAGGACGATCGTCTTATCCATTCGCGTTATCGTGTCGATCTTGAGGCTGCCGTTCAGCTCAAACGCCACGGCGCGAGTATCCTCAAGCGGTGTAAAGGTCACATCCGCCGTCGCGGTCAGCTTTCGCTCCGCAGGGCTGATCGCCGCGTCGATCACGTAATTGGTCACATCAAACGGCGTCCGCTTGATCTGCTGCGCCGCCAATGGCAACGACAGCAGAGTCAACAAACCAGCGAAAACAACGCTCTTAATTCCTCGCTCAACAAACATGGTCATCTCTTTACCCGCACAAAAGTGAAATCAATATAGCCTCTCTATGATGTTAGCAGACATAAAAGCGTTTGCTACCCAAGCGCCCATGCGAACTCCTTGAATAACCGCCACTTCCCACATTTTCCCTTACTGACAACTGATCCCCCAAAACTTATCGCTTTGCCCCCATTTTGCCTTTTGCCTTTCTCCTTTTGCCTTGAA
>JANNWQ010000224.1:0-44154 GCA_031408595.1 Acidobacteriota bacterium
CGATTTTTATTTGAATGAGATAAAAGAAAAGCGTACGCCTTGTCATTTTTCTGCATTATGCTTTAAAGCTCCTTTTAATGATCTTTCGCACCAGAAATCTTCTGGTACTTGGAATCACGCAAGAATAGCCGCGAGCGACTAACGCGAAACCTGAAACAAGAGTCAACCTAATTGAATAAACCAAACTCTCGCCGTTTTGTGGGATAAACCGCCTGGAAACTTCCGACTACTTAATCTAACGAAACATACGGAAGCTTAATAAAAACATAAACGGCCGCTGAATGCAAGCCGTTGATGGTCAAACCGCAGCCGTAGTTTATGGAAACAATAAGAATTGGTAGTAGATCAGCTATTGCGTCGCTTACTTTGCCACGCACGGAATATCATGAATCCGACAGTGGCGAATACAGCGACGAAGGCAAGTACTATCAACAACTTGATCGCGAACGAGATGAACCCGACGAATCCGATCAGAACCTCGAGCAAGGTGATCACGAGTGCGATCACAGCCAAAACTCCGCCGATTATGCCCGTTGCTTTTAACATAAAATTCCTTGCTTCTTACTCAGTGCCCTTTTTGTCCTAACTTTGTGCCTTTTGTGATTATGCCATTAAATTCGTCATCACCATGGCACAAAGTGAAGACAATGAGATCACAAAGCTATCCAATATCACGCCAACTACCGCTTCTCGATCGGTCGGCGAAATCATCTTGTGCGTAATTTGCTTCCTGATAACGCGGTTGCGTTAAAGCGAAACTTGTCGAGGTGCCTGTACCACCACACTCGGCCGCGGCTTTCTTAGGTTTAAATATAAACCCTCGCAGAACGTAAACGCCAAGCCCGATCAGCACGAGCGGCAAAATTCCACGCATCAAAAAGCCAAGGTGAAAGACACGCTGCATCAGAAACAGTACGCCTATAACAGTCAGAATGCCGCCCCAGAGCTTTGGATTCCCAGAGAAACGTTTCACGAGAATGTCGTCCGCTATGTCGGGCGTTAGCCCCGAACGGATCATCTGCGCCGTGCGATACGAGTCGAGGGCGGAATAGAACCACATTCCGATAAACCCGAAAACGAACAGTGGTGTTCCAATTCCTGCCGATAGAACCGCAAGCTGAAACAGCCCGACAAATACACCAAAGTAGACAAAACCTTTAACGATCTGGCCGTTATACGCGGCTCCGAGGCCGGGGCAAAGCATTGAGAGCAGAGTCGCGACGAAGGGCGATGTCCGTTTCTTGACGAACGGCACGTGATTCGTGCGTGTTTGTTGCCTGAGTAGATCGACACCCATTACGATACAGTCCTGGCAGAAGGGAAAGCCCTTGATGCGGTGATCGCATGCCGGACACAGCGGCTTGCCGCATCCGTTACAACTCACCCCCGCCGCGTTCTGTGTGTGATAGGCGCAATTCATCTATTTCTGTTCCCCATTGTTAACTGTTGTTCCCGCGATTGGTTCTTGAACGGGAGCCTGTTCGGTCAAAGCCGGTTTGCCGTTCCATGCATCAGCACCTTGCTGATAGGTCGTTTCGGCCAGCGCGACGCTTGTCTGGTAAACGCCCGCAAGTGAACCGTCGGCAGAGACCGTCTGGCTGAAGACCAAGAACGCAAAGGTCAACATCATCGCGACCGGTGCGAGCTGCGGAATGCCTGGTAAGCGAAGTCCGCTAAGCCATTCGCCCGCGCGTGCCGCAAGTGATTTCTCTACCGATGGTTCAGGCAATCCGATGCCGCTCGTCAGGTTTAGAATTCTCTGATTAAGCCCCGCCGGAACTTCGAGCTCGTCCATCTTGTATGTATAACAAGCCGCGATCGAGCGGACGACCATACCGGGCAGATCTTCGCAGGAAGTGCAAAGGGCCGCGTGGCGTTCCCAGCGGTGGAATACTTGTGCAGGCAAGAATCCGTCGAGATAATCCGTCAGCGAGCCTTCGAAATCCTCACACGGCATCGCCGTCTCGGGCATCGTCATCGACAGAACACGTGCCTCAAGCCGCGTCAGCGGTGTAGTCGGAGCCGTAAGTTTGCGGCAGACCTCAAGCGAATCTTTAACGTCATTAAGCAGCGAGTGGCAAAGTGGGCAGGCCAGAGCGTGGGACGCAACGGACTTATGTGCCGTGCTCTCCAACGTCTTATCAAGATAATCGGTCAACAGTTCTTCGAACGTCGAACAATTAATAATGTTTTCCTGCTCCTTTATCATAAAAAATCTTAAACAACGGATTTACGCGGATTTACACAGATTCATTTTTTCAGCGTGTGACGAGCGAAACCGATGTTCCTGCCCCCTTGAATATTTTCATATCTTAATCCGCGAAATCCGCGTCAATCCGTTGTTCCATCCTAAATCGTCACCACTCTCATCCTTCTCAATATCTTCGCCAACTCAATTCGTCCGCGGTTGATACGCGACTTCACCGTTCCCTCAGGAATTTTCAATACATCGACGATTTCCTGATAGGTAAGTTCTTCGATGTCGCGTAGTATCACGCAGGTTTTCAGGTCGTCGGGCAATTTGTCGATGCCTTCCTGAACCTGGCCCGCGAGTTCATTGCGTTCCATCTCGCGATGGGCCGAGGTTCCGGCAGCACGAAGGTGATATTGGTGGTCATCCACCGCGTCTGCCATCGTGTTCTGCGGATTACGCTGGCGGTGCCTGTAATCGTCGATTATCAAATTGCGTGCTAGCCGCATCAACCAATTCGCAAGGTCTCCTTGTCTGGAATCGTACTGATCTAATGACCGGTAGACGCGAATGAAAACATCTTGCGTAAGGTCCTCGGCGGCGTCGGGGCTGGAGGTAAATCGGTATGCGAGGTTAAATATCCTTCTGGAAAAAGCCGAAACGATATCCTCCCATGCCGCGCCGTCGCCCGCTCGGGCACGCTTGACGAGATCCACACCGTTAATTTCGGTTACAGCTTTTACAGCTTCCAACTTAAGTTCTCCCGAAACCTTACTTGACCGTCCAAAGCCAACCTCGCCTTGTCAATGAGTAGTTACGAGGCCGAATACGCGAAAGTTCCAATAAAAAAGATACCAGAAAGATCGCTTTTCTTAACGAAAAACGTCGAAATTTGCTCCGAATTATACCTCGTTTGAGTATCGTTCCAGCGTTCCAGACATTCCCGCATCGATAAACACTGCTTTTTCCAAAATTCTGCACTCTGCTTTCATCATTCTGCATTCAAAGTGTCCCACTGTCCCTCATTTCCCACGTAGCAAAATGTTCGTCTTAACCTGATCACCCGTTCAGTGATCTTAGAGCGACGCTAGCATATTTCGTTTGCCTATGGAATCACGGTACGCCGCTATCGCCGATAATGTGACAATCCGCCGATAATGCCGATAGATCAGAACCACCTGCGATAGCGAATGGTTAAACGCGGGATCTCTAACAGATTGGAATTGAGAGCACCGAAACTTCAACCACCCGCTACGGCGGGTGGTTCTGACCGGGTGATCGCGATCATCGCGGGCGAACAACAGACGTTTACCAGGGTCTCTCGATCTTTCTTCATTTCGGGGTCGGTGTCGAAAGAGCTCAGAAGGGAACTGAAGATCGCGGCGGCACTAGCGTCGGTTGGCTTTTGAATGCTGTAATGCATCCATTTGCCATCGCGTCGGGCTGAGACGAGGCCGGTTCGTTTTAGGTATGACAGGTGCCGCGAGATCTTTGGGTTATTGGTGCCAAGAGCTTCGGCAAAAAAGCAAACGCACACCTCACCATCACGCATCAGGTTGAGCAGACGGAGCCGCGTGCGGTCGGCGAGGGCGGCGAAAAGGTTTTCAAGTTTTACGTTGCCGGTTTTCGACATATTCCTCTACAAAAAATACCATAACATATTACACTTATGGCTTGACATAAGTGTTTATCCGGTATATTCTTTGGAATACAATTATGGATAAGCATAATTGATTATTGGAAGGAGACAACTATTATGACCGCAATCAATACATTAAAAGCACATTTGGCGATGAACGTGAGCAATGTCGAGACGAGCATCGAGTTCTACAAAAAGATGTTTGGCATCGAGCCGAGCAAGGTTCGGACGGGTTATGCGAAATTTGACGTGCAGAATCCGCCGCTTAACCTGACGCTCAATCAGAATGTGTTTGAGGGCAAGGGTGCGTTGTCGCATATGGGGATTCAGGTCGCGACGACGGAAGATGTGATCGCTTTGCGTGAACAATGGAAAGACGTCGGCCTTGCCCCTCGTGAAGAAATGCAGACGACGTGTTGCTATTCCTTACAGGACAAGGCTTGGGTCAACGATCCGGACGGCAACGAGTGGGAAGTATTTGTCGTTCTGCAGGACAATCTGGCCGAGGCAAAGAGCGAGGACGCCACTTGCTGTGTGCCAACATTTACAAATATCCAGGGTAAGAAGCAGGAAGTAGCGACGGCATGTTGTTAGAGATATTTCCTGCATCCTCAGCGGTCGCTGCGTTGAGACATAGTTTTTAACGCAGAAACCGCCGAGAACGCAGAGATCGGATTTGGATATGAAATTTAGAGACAAATTTATTTCGACAAATTGTCATCTTCGCAGTGCGTGCAGACAGGACGCGGACCGGTATGCGTTCAAATCACTGTTCGAACTCGAATGGGAAGTTTTCGTTGTAAAACCGGACCCGGTCAACGGCGGATTTAAGGGCGAGACCGTTTGCTGTGAAGAGGCGTTGCAAAATCCGCATCGAGGGCAGATGCGAAACGCATTCGGGGTTTAGAACAAGAGATCATGGTAATAGATAATCCTGATCCGATGAGGCGGCTTTCTTTCCTTGATCGGTTCCTAACATTGTGGATCTTCGCAGCGATGGCTACTGGCGTCGCCTTAGGGTACTTGATACCGGGAACAGCGGATTTCATAAGCAGTTTCCAGGCGGGATCGACGAATGTGCCGATCGCGATCGGGCTGATCCTGATGATGTATCCACCGCTCGCCAAGGTGAAGTACGAGGAGCTCCCCTCTGTTTTTCGCAACGGTAGGATCCTCACGCTTTCGCTCGTACAGAATTGGATCGTCGGGCCTTTTCTGATGTTCTTTCTGGCGATTCTGCTGCTTCCCGACAAGCCCGAATACATGATCGGGCTGATCATGATCGGCATTGCTCGCTGTATCGCGATGGTCATCGTATGGAATGACCTTGCCGGCGGTGACACCGAATACGCAGCCGGGCTCGTGGCGTTCAACTCGATCTTTCAGGTGCTGTTTTACAGCGTGTACGCGTACATCTTTGTTACGGTGCTGCCGCCGCTATTCGGCGCTGCGGGGGCGACGGTGGATATCAGCATTTGGCAGATAGCGGAGAGCGTTTTGATCTACCTCGGCATCCCGTTCTTTGCGGGAATGCTGACTCGATTTATCTTCCTCCGGCTTCGAGGCCGCGAGTGGTACGATACCGTCTTCATACCGAAGATCAGCCCGATCACGCTCGTCGCTCTGCTGTTCACGATCGTTGTGATGTTCAGCTACAAAGGGCAGTTGATCGTCGAGATCCCATTCGACGTAGTGCGAATCGCGATACCGCTCGTGCTGTATTTCGGGATCATGTTTTTCTCCGCATTCTTCCTGGCAAAGAAGGCCGGAGCGGATTACCCGAAGAGCACATCGCTCGCATTTACCGCAGCAGGAAATAATTTTGAGCTTGGCATTGCCGTAGCGATCGCAGTGTTCGGTATAAATTCAGGGGTTGCCTTCGCGGCGGTGATCGGACCATTGATCGAGGTGCCTGCACTCATACTCCTCGTGCGGGTCGCATTACGGTTTAGAAAAGGATTTGCGAGTGAAAGAATATGAGCGACAAATCACGAGTGCTGATCTTATGTACAGGAAATTCCGCTCGTAGCCAGATGGCTGAGGGATTGCTGCGGCATTTGGCTGGAGACAAGTTCGATGTTGAAAGTGCCGGAACGATTGCGAGCTTTTGTTCGGCCGCAGGCGATCGCGGCTATGGCGGAGATCGGGATCGACATTTCAGGGTATCGCTCGAAATGTCTCGACGAATTTCTCGGCGAAGCTTTCGATTACGTGATAACCGTCTGCGATAACGCCGTTGAGAATTGTCCTGTCTTTCCCGGAAGGGCAACGAGGATACATTGGTCGTTTGACGACCCCGCAGATGCCACCGGAAATGATGGCGAGCGGCTCGTGGTATTCCGCCGTGTTCGAGATGAGATCGCAGAAAAACTGAAGATCTTTGTTGCGATACCTAACTAACAGCACCATTCCATTTATCATTTCCCCCGAAATGCGTTAATCTTTTGTCCTTTGAGCTTGATCGGAAAAAGTTCTGTCGGAGACATTTGCGCAAATACGTTAAATTCATTGTCCTTGTCCTCCTCATGGTAGCCATTTTCTGGGTTTTTGGCAGAAATTTGGATTGGCAGGAGATCAGTGCCGCGCTTCGAAAGGCAAATCCGTATTATTTGGTGCTCGCGTTCATGGGCACATGCCTCGGCTATTTCCTGCGCGCCGTCAGGTGGCGAGTGCTGCTTAGCCCAATTGTCGATGCGAAAATTCGGGATCTTTTTGCGACAACTACGGTCGGATTTACGGCGATATTGTTTGTCGGGCGGGCGGGCGAGATCGTGCGTCCGATGTGGCTGCCCATGCGGGACAAACGGATCAGGCCGAGCGCGGCTCTCGTTACGATCCTTGTCGAACGAGTCTTTGACCTCGCATCGCTGATGGCATTCTTTTCGATCAGCTTGATGTTTTTCCGAACACCCGAGGGGCGTGAGACGGAGTTTGCTTCCATCAAGCTGGCCGGCAACATAATTATCGCGGTGATAGTTGCCGGGCTGATCGGGATGGTAATTTACCATCGTAATTCGGCCAAGATCATCGGCTGGACCGAGCGGTTGACGGATCGAAAGTTTGTTCCCAAACGCCTCCGGTATATATTCCTCAGTCTGATGCGGAACATGGCGACCGCGCTCGATATCCTAAAAAGCCCGCGCCAGATACTTCTTGCGGCATTTTGGACGGCGGCTCTCTGGGTAGCTATTGCCATCCCGACCTGGCTTGTACTCATGGCGTTCGGTCTTTCGATGACGTTTCTGGATTCTACGTTTGTAATGGGCATTGCCAGCCTGGGTACATTGATCCCAACGCCTGGCGGGGCGGCTGGAGCATTTCACGCGGCGACGGCCGGCAGCCTGATGATCCTAGGTGTCGAACGGGAGCAAGCGTTTGCTGTTTCGATCGTAATGCACCTGATCTATTTCGTGCCTGCACTAGTTTTTGGTTTATACTATCTGTTCCACGGTGATATTAGTATTGAAAAGTTCCGAAGCCTGCTCTCGAGCGAAAATGCTGAGAAAGAGATCGAATCGGATTCTCCGGATTTTGCGACGGCTCCGAAAACTGACAACTGACCACCGACCACTGACAACTGCGTATGCGCTGTCCATTTTGCTCACATATCGAGGATAAGGTCGTTGATTCGCGAGAGGCGAAGGACGGCGATTCGATTCGTCGTCGACGCGAGTGCCTCGGCTGCGGACGGCGTTTCACATCCTACGAACGCATCGACGAGATCCCTTACATGGTCGTCAAAAAAGACGGCAAGCGCGAACCCTTTTATCGCGACAAGGTGATGTCAGGCCTGCTCCGAGCCTGTGAAAAGCGTCCGATCTCGACCTCTCAGCTCGAAAAAATATCAGACGAGGTTGATCGCAATGTTCAAGACTCGCTTGACCGCGAACTCGCAACGACGGAGATCGGCAAGATCATCATGCGGCGGCTCAAGGCGCTCGACAAAGTCGCATACGTGCGTTTTGCGTCTGTGTATTTAGAGTTTGCAGATGTCTCGGAATTCATGTCCGAGCTTAAGGTCCTCGTCGGATCACGAGCCTCCGCCACTGAGGCCGCAAAAAAGAAGAAGAAAAAGTAACCACAGATGGATACAGATAAACACAGATAAGACGAGTCCATTCTCGATTTTATCTGGCTACATCTGTGTTTATCTGTGGTTAATTCCTCTTTGCCCTTTCCCGCCGTATCTCTTACCATTGAAGGTTATGGTTGAACTCGACGAATTTCCTGTCGCTCTTGCAGACGCCGAAGGTATCGAGCCGATGGTGCAGATCCCGGCCGAATTGCCGGTGCTGCCGCTGCGCGACATTGTGATCTATCCGTTCATGATCGTGCCGCTTTTTGTGTCGCGTGACCGCTCGATCCGGGCGGTCGAAGAGGCTCTCAACAAAGACCGTATGATCCTATTGGTCTCGCAAAAAGACGTCAATAAGGAAGAGCCTGACCAGGACGATCTATACACGGTCGGTACGGTCGCGATCATTATGCGAATGCTCAAGCTGCCGGATGGACGCATTCGAATTCTTATTCAGGGACTATCGCGTTGCCGTGTTGATAAGGTAAGCGGCAGCGGCCAGTACGTTGTTTCTAATGTCACGCCGATCGTCGAGCCCATGGGAACGGAAGTCACGCTCGAGGTAGAGGCGTTGGTGAGAAATGTACGCGGTTCGATGGATCGAGCCGCGTCTCTTGGCAAGAATATCTCGCCCGAAGTTCTCGCCATTATCGCCAATCTCGACGACGCGGGACGTCTCGCCGACCTCGCGGCATCTAATCTCGAACTCAAAGTCGAGGATGCGCAGTCGGTTCTCGATATAGAAGAGCCGATCAAGCGGCTGCGGCGGGTCAATGATCTTTTGAGTAAAGAGATCGATGTTTTGACTGTTCAGGCCGAGATTAATACACAGGCTCGGGCGGATATTGATCGCTCGCAACGGGAGTATTTTCTTCGCCAGCAACTAAAGGCAATTCAGGCAGAGCTTGGTGAGGGCAATGAGCTTTACGAAGAGATCGAGCAGTACCGCGACAAGATACTCAAGGTGAAAATGCCCGAAGGGGCCGAGGAAGAAGCTCTCCGCCAACTCAAAAAACTCGAGCGAATGCATCCTGACACGGCCGAGACGGCTACTTTGCGCAATTGGCTTGACGTCATGACCGACCTGCCGTGGTCAAAGGCTTCGAGGGACAACCTCAATCTCAAAAAGGCCGAACGAATATTAGAGGAAGACCACTACGGCCTCGAACGCGTCAAGGAACGGATGATCGAGTCGCTCGCCGTCAGAAAATTGAGAGAAAAACCAAAAGGCTCGATCCTTTGTCTCGTCGGACCTCCGGGAGTCGGTAAAACATCGCTCGGACGCTCGGTCGCACGGGCTTTGAACCGCAAATTCGTGCGTTTGAGTCTCGGCGGTTTGCATGACGAAGCCGAGATCCGCGGCCATCGACGAACCTATGTCGGTGCGATGCCGGGACGCATCCTCCAGGCAATACAACAGGCCGGGACGAACAATCCGCTGATCATGCTCGATGAGATCGACAAGGTTGGGGCGGATTTTCGCGGCGATCCGTCGAGTGCTTTGCTAGAGGTTTTGGATCCGGAGCAGAATGCGACGTTTCGCGACAATTACCTCGGCGTGACGTTCGATCTGTCGAATGTGATGTTCATGACGACGGCGAATATTCTCGACACGGTGCAGCCTGCGCTTCGCGACCGTATGGAGACGATCTCGCTGTCGGGTTACACAGAGGAAGAGAAGCTGGAAATCGCAAAGCGGCACCTGATCCCAAAACAGGTCGAAGAAAACGGCCTTGAAAAATCGGACGTAAAATTTGACCGCAAGGCCATTGCAAAGATCGTTTCGGAATACACGCGCGAGGCGGGTCTCAGGCAGCTAGAACGTGAGATCGGCAAAGTCTGCCGCAAGGTCGCACGCGGCAAGGCGGAAGATGAAGAGAAATTTAAGCAAGTGCGTGTCACCGTAGATAATCTTAAAGATTTCCTTCGCGTATCGAAGATATTCAATGATGTTGCTCTCAAAAAAGACGAGATCGGTACCGTCACAGGCCTGGCGTGGACGGCGGTGGGTGGCGAGATCCTTCTTATCGAGGCTCTCAAGACAAAAGGCAAGGGCAAGCTGCTGCTGACCGGCCAGCTCGGCGAGGTGATGCAGGAATCGGCTCAGGCTGCGTTCTCGTATGCCAAGGCGCGTTCGGTCGATCTTGGGATTGACGAACAGGTTCTAGAGAATTACGACATTCACATCCATCTGCCCGAGGGAGCAATACCCAAAGATGGGCCGAGTGCGGGTATAACTATGGCGACTGCTCTTGTCTCGGTTCTGTCACAGCGTCCGGTTCGAAAGGATGTTGCGATGACAGGCGAGATCACATTGCGCGGCAACGTACTGCCGGTCGGCGGCGTCAAAGAAAAACTGCTGGCCGCACGCCGCGCAAAGATCAAGACGGTCATCCTGCCCGAGCCCAACCGTCGAGACATAGAAGAAATGCCTCAGGAAGTTAAGGACGATTTGACGTTTATATTTGTGGAGAACGTGCGTCAGGTATTCGACATCGCTCTCCGCGACGCCAAAATAGTGGCCGAGAAGCCTAAAGCGAAGGCTTTGAAAGCGGTCTCATAAGCGTCGCGAATCGCGGGATGTCCTTATTTTATGGAGGGTTTCCACGTTGACCGGCTTTCTTTTGAATGGTATTCTTAAAAAGTTAATTAGTGGCAGTTTTGCCAATGGAACTTTTGGCCGTTACATGCGTTAAATTTATTGAATGAAAGCAAGTATTTATAAGGTTTTATCACTTACAGCAATATTTTCATCCCTGCTAACGTCTTCGTTGGTCGCACAGGTGACGAGTTCGCGTTCGAGCAACGAAACAAGCACCGCAGAGGTTGCAAAGGCCCAGGATGCGGTCAAGAGAATTCTTGACGAATCGGGCAGTGCGTTTAGAGAAGGCCTTGCAGCCTATCTTGGCGACAACAGGGCCGCGGCCGGCGAGCGCTTTGACCGTTCGATCGAAGTGTTTTTGTTGTCAACCCTAAACATCCAACGCGAAGCTAAGCTACAAAATTGCTATAACCAGCTGGTCGAGACGATCTATCGAATCGAGTTTCCGGCCGATCATCAGTTGCCGCAAGTTCGCAGCCTCGCGATCACGTGCGGTTGGGTTATCGACAACGCGATGTCGGACACCATCGCTCTAAAGGCGAAGGCGGTCAACGCTAAGCCGATGGGGCCGATTCTGCCGAACACGCTCGCCTCAAATTCGACCCCGGATAATCGAGGGCCGCAAGTTGGATTTGCCTCGCAAGAATTTGAGCCCTCTCCGCTCGACGAGCTTTCGAAGCTAGAGTTAACACAGGAAGAGAAGCAAATCGACACCAATCCGGTCGCTCAGCAGCAATACCAGTATATTCAGCAAGCGGTGGCCAACAAATCCTTGGGATTTTCGTTTCAGGTCCACCCGATGATCCAGCAGTTCATCAATTACTATCGCGGCCGTGGCCAGAAGACGATGGAAACCGGGCTTTACCGTTCCGGAATGTTCATGCGGATGGCTCGCGTTATTTTTAAGGATGAGGGTCTTCCTGAGAACGTCGCATGGCTCGGCCAGGTTGAGAGTGCGTGGAAACCGGTCGCGATGTCGCACATGGCGGCGTCCGGACTATGGCAGTTCATTCCCGGCACAGGTGATCGGTACGGCCTAAAGCGTAATGCCTACGTCGATGAAAGAAACAGCTTGGACGAGGCCACTCGTGCGTCGGCAAGATATCTGAAGTTTCTTTTCAACCGGTACGGCAATTGGGAGCTTGCAATGGCTGGTTACAATTGCGGCGAGGGCAATGTCGATAAAGCGATTCGTCGTGCGGGCGTAAAAAATTTCTGGGCGGCTTACCCATATCTGCCCAAAGAAACTCGCGATTACGTGCCAAACATTTTGGCGGTAATTCTGGTCGCAAATAATCCAGGCGAATATGGCTTTGGACATGTTCGCCCTGCCGCTCCGTTGCAATATGATCGCATTCGTGTGCCGGCATCTACCAATCTACACGTCGTTGCTCAGGCGGCAGACGTTAACGTCCAGTATATTCGCTACCTTAATCCACATTTTCGTAGCAATATGACCCCACCTGAGCCCTACATTGTTAACGTGCCCCGCGGTAAAGGCGATGAGGTGGTGGCCTTATTCCGTAGGATGCCGGCGACTAAACTGAATAATTCAAACATAGCTAATTCTGCGGCTGGTGAGACGTGGCAGAATCTCGCCAATCGAACGGGTGTTAGTGTCGCGGAATTAATGGCGGCAAATCCGGGGATGGCCGTGCCGAAAGGTAGAGTATTCTATCCGGTTAAAGGAAACAACGTGGCTTCAACGGTTGATTCGAGGGCGACAAATCGTCCTGTTTCGAAGGCTCCGGCTGTAAACACTGTAAAGGCGGGTTTCAGGGATACGATTTCGACAATAGCAACTCGGCTCAATATATCTCCGAAAGAACTTGCTCAATTCAATGACCTCAAGGTCGAGTCCCCCTTACATACCGGGCGAGAGCTTAGAGTTCCGCCTTCGTCAAACAAGTAGATTCGAGATGTTTTTGCTCACGCCGGATTCATTTTCTGAATCCGGCTTTTGTGACTTTGGAGTACTCCGCACTTGAATTGGACTAGTTCAACGCAGCAACTTGGGCAAATCCTATTTTTTTGTTTGACAAACCCACGAAACTGTAACTATACTTGTTACAGATATGGCGGCTAACAGTCAATTTTCGATGGCGGTGCATGTTTTGACGATGCTTGCGAGAGCAGGCGACGATAACGTCAAATCTGATTACATCGCCGCGAGTGTCAACACCAATCCGGTGGTGATACGTCGTATCCTAAGCCAGCTCAATGCGGCAGGACTCGTGTCATCACAGACTGGAGCATTCGGTGGAACCCGACTGGCGAAGCCGCCTGCAGAGATCAGTCTTTGTTCTATCTATAAAGCAGTATCGTGCGGTGAGGTTTTTGCTCTTCACGCCAAGAGCCCGAATCAGGATTGCCCCGTTGGCCGTGGAATCGAGTCTGTCCTCTGCAATTTACAGAAAGAGATCGAAAAGAGCGTCGGCGAAAAGCTCGGGCAGTATTCGCTGGCGACGGTGATCGATATGGTTTCGGTCGCGCATGCGTAAATTTTTTTGACTGTAACTGTATCAAATATAGTTACAAATATAGGGGGACAATGACAGCGATATTGTCGAATTGGATTCCCAGAATAGTGTAATCATTCAAATTAATAATTAGATTTTTGGGGATTTGAGAAACGGGTGGTATGAAAGAGTATCTTGATAAATCCATCCCTTATGCCGAATATGTTGCGATGATCGACAGGCTCCTCGGCGAAGGGAAAACAACAGGAACGAACCAGTCCGGGGCGATGGTTGGTTACGGACGACTCAATCGACAACGTATAACGAGGCTGGAAAAGACGATAGACCTGGACGCTTCGGTCGGTGAAACGATTCGTCGAAACGAGCGACTGATGATTTGGTTAATCTTAACCGAGGGCTGGTGCGGCGATGCGGCACAAAACGTTCCGGTCATCGAGAAAATTGCCGCCGAAAGCGATAAAATTGAAACGCGATATGTTTTGCGGGATGAGAATCTTGAGTTGATGGACCGGTATCTGACAGGCGGAGCACGTTCGATACCGAAGCTGATCGCAATCGACGCCGAGACGCTCGAAGTGGTTGGTTCATGGGGAGCGAGGCCGCAGGCCGCGCAGGATCTATTCCTGAAAATGAAGGCTGACGGTGTCGAGAAAGCCGTTATCCTCGAGGAAATCCAGCGTTGGTATAATGCTGACAAAGGCCGATCGTTGCAGCACGAATTTGTAGAGTTAATTGTCGAATGGAATGCGAAAGAGCGTTCGGCTGTTGCGAGGTGAGAGAAAAGTTTAACCTTTGGGAGGCTGGGATGAAGTTACTTGTGACGATGTTTTTGACGAGCGCAGTTTTTACAGCGGCATGCGCCGATCCGGCGGCGAACAAACCAAAGGCGGAGACATCTGCCCCGTCTTCGACTGCTGCGAATAGCGCCACTGCTCCAACTTTGACTGAGGCTGCCAAGCCCGGCGTGCTCGCTAATTTCAAAGCGACGGGAACCGAACTAGCAATCACACCGGAAAACTCAAAAGTCGAGTTCACCGGTTCGAAGGTCACGGGTAAACACGATGGTGGCTTTAAGACCTTCAAGGGCATTATTGATCTCGTGGGCGACAAGGCCGAAACGAGTAGAGTACTTGTCGATATCGATATGGCGTCAGTGTTTTCAGATGCTGATGGTTTGACCAAGCATCTCCAGACCGGGGATTTTTTTGAAGTCGAAAAATTCCCAAAATCGTCATTTGTCTCGACCAAGATCGAGCCTGATACCGCGAAAGGCGCGGGAAATTACACCGTTACCGGTGACCTTGAAATGCGCGGAGTAAAGAAATCGGTCAAATTCCCGGCAACGATAACGATCACTCCGGCGGATGTTGCGGTGAAGGCTGAGTTTGCGATCAATCGAAAGGATTTCGGCATCGTATATGCCGGCAAAGCGGACGATCTGATCCGCGACGATGTTGTGATCAAGCTTGACCTCAAGTCGGCGAAGAAAAAATGAGAGTCTACGAGATACATGAATTCGGGATCGATAGGTTAAAGATTGTCTACACGGACGATGCAGTTGCCGCTGCCGGGAAAGTCATCGTCAAATTTCACGCCGCCTCGTTGAATTACCGAGACGTGATGGTCGTCAGCGGAACTTACAATCCGCGAATGAAGCTGCCCGCGATTCCGCTCTCAGACGCAGGGGGCGAGGTCGTCGCGATCGGCGAAGGTGTCACAAAATGGCAGGTTGGCGACCGGGTGATGCCGCTGTTTGCACAGAAGTGGTTTGACGGGGAATCGAGCGAGGAAAAACGTAAGACTGCGCTCGGAGCGGGTTCGCAATGGCAAGGGGTGCTTCGCGAATATGGAGCATTCGATCAGGAGAGTGTAGTGCGAATCCCGGCACACCTTTCGTATGAGCAAGCGGCTACGCTACCTTGTGCCGCATTGACGGCGTGGAACGCTCTCCAGGTGTCGGGTCGTATACGGGCTGGTGAAACGGTGCTGACGCTTGGAACCGGCGGTGTTTCAGTATTCGCGATCCAGTTTGCCAAAATGGCAGGTGCTCGTGTCATCGCAACCTCGGGAAGTGAAGAAAAACTCGCGAAACTCAAAGAACTCGGGGCGGATGAGACAATCAATTATCGAACTCGCGAGGACTGGGACAAGGTTGTGCTCGAGCTGACCGACCGACGAGGAGTCGATCATGTTATCGAAGTCGGCGGGGCCGGAACACTGGCGAGATCGATCTCGTCGGTACGGATCGCCGGACACGTCGCAATGATCGGAGCCCTTACCGGTGCGGCCGGATTCGACCCCATCACAGTCTTTATGAAGGCGATACGATTGCAGGGAATTTTTGTCGGTTCGCGAGCAATGCTTGAGGATATGCTTAGAGCTGTGACCGAAAACGCTTTGGTGCCTGTCGTTGATCGTGTATTCAGTTTTGCAGAGGCCCGCGACGCGTTAAACTATATGGCGAGCGGCGCACATTTTGGAAAAGTAGTCATAAAAATAGGGGAATAAAATTATATGTCGAATAAAATTTACGAAATTCCGGTACGCCGGATCGATGGTAGTGAGACAACACTGGCGGAGTTCGAGGGGAAAGCGTTATTACTCGTTAACGTCGCTTCAAAATGTGGTTTGACGCCGCAGTACGAAGGACTTGAAAGCCTTTACAAAGAGTATAAAGATCAGGGGTTTGAGGTACTCGGATTTCCCGCCAACAATTTTTTGGCACAGGAGCCGGGAACTAACGAGGAGATCCTGGATTTCTGTAAGTCGACCTACGACGTGACATTTCCACTCTTTGAGAAGATCTCGGTCAAGGGCGACGACCAGCATGCGATTTACGGCTTTCTTACAGCGGAAAAGGGTGATGCCGATATTTCCAATGGCACGGCATTCGAGGAAAGGCTGGCCGGCTATGGCTCGGTCCGCGAGAATCCAAACGACTTGCTCTGGAACTTTGAAAAGTTTCTGATCGGCAAAGATGGAACCATCGCGGCTCGCATCGCACCTGATGTGACCGCTCACGACGAACGGGTTGTTACGGCAATTAAGGCAGAGATCGCGAAATAAAGGCGGTTCGCTCGCAGAATATTTTGGCTATGGGAGGCATTTGCGGGATTTCATGTCCGTTGTTTGCCTTGGATTCCAACGTGTTTGCGATACAAATCGCGGCTGGTATAATTTTTTAGGTTTAATAATCAGGAGATATTAATGGCACATTTTGCTAACGAAATAACGGATACAAACTTTGAGGCGGATGTTTTGGGATCGGACAAGCCGGTGCTGGTCGATTTTTGGGCGGAATGGTGTGGCCCCTGTCGCATGATAGCTCCAACGGTCGAGGCCATCGCTGAGGAATATCAGGAAAAGGCCAGCGTCTATAAGATGAATGTCGATGAGAACATGAATGTCCCGCAGCAATTCGGCATCCGCGGTATTCCGACGCTGATCCTATTTAAGGGCGGCCAGGAGCAGGAGCGGATCGTCGGTGCGGTCACACGCGAAGCGATCGCAAGAGTGATCGAGAAATACATATAAGCTTTCGATTTTTAATAAAAAGAAAGGCCGGGGATTCGTCCCCGGCCTTTTTGATTTGTTATCAATCTACTTGTCTATTCTCCGTGGAGATCATAGATCGAAGGTTGATCGGTGGGCAATCCCCAACGCTGGAAGCGTACCGTTGTCGGGCTGGTTAACGCAAAGAACGTTGATCCACCAGCCGGACGCCAGATAGCCGGGTCGGTCGTACCGTTTCCATCGTAGTCACCCTGCGACTCGATATCGGATCCGGCGACTCCCCATGGCACACGAACATCGGCTCCACCGCCGCTCGGTCGATAGTACCAGACGATCGCCCCACCTTCGTTGCGGGTAACAGCGAAATCAGTTATTCCGTCGCCGTTGTAATCGCCGGGGGCGACCCTGTCAGGTGCAATTCCTGCCAGACCAAACGTCGTGTAGGAAACCTGTGACTGTGACGAGAAGAGGATGAAAGTATTCGCACCGCCAATGTTGCGGACGACACATAGATCGTGTCTGCCGTCGCCGTCGTAGTCACCAGGAGCGGCAAAGTCGCTTCCAAGTCCCCACGAGTAAACTACCTGAACGCCCGACAGCGGCCCACTGCTATGCAGCGACCAGAAGAAACTCTGGCTTGACGCGGTCGCCCCTGCACGGTAGATCGATGGGTCGTCTCTGCCATCACCCGAGTAATCGCCTACGATAGGCACATCACCCTGCAAGCCAAATATTACCTGCTGAACCGTACTGTCGCTGCTGCGAAGGATAAAGAACGTAGGCGTTGCCGTTGGACGCCAGAAGGCGATGTCATCCCTGCGGTCGCCGTCGAAATCACCGGGTGTAATAACGTCACTATTTGTACCAAATTGGTTGATCGTGAACGGATCGTTGGCCGTGCCTTGGTTGAGAGTGGTGAACCATGTTGTGACACCACCGGCTCCGCCCGCACCCGGACGAACGATGCCGTAATCGGAATCTCCGTCGGCATCGGTGTCGAATCGAGGAGTGTTGACCAGTATCTGGCCACGGATCTCTCCACCAGGGTTGGTGCCCGTGTGAATGTTGAAATACCAGAGTCCGGCCTTCAATTGAGTGACTTGTGCGGGCGTGACCGCGAATGTTACGTTAACGGACGAGCCGGTCGTTTGTGCCGGCGGGGCGAGGTTGAAGATAACCGGGCCGTTCGCTCCCACAGCAGCTGGGCCATGAATGTGACCAGCGCTCGCGTTGCTCGAAAGGTTATTGAAATATACCGACGCGGTAATTTGCGTCTCGGCGGCATTCAAAGAAACTCGACCCGTTCCGAAGGCGTTCGTTGTGACAGGCGGAACTTCTTGGGCACCATTTAGATTCGCTTTGAACAGTTTTGGACCGGCGGGCGTTCCAGCCCCGCCACCGGAAAGATCCGCCCAGGCAGTAGCGACACGAATACCATCGACTGAACCCAACGGGCCGCGAGTGGCCTCGCCCTGTCTAATAGCAACCGAACCTGGATCAACGTCAGTTGCCCCGACATCGGGAGCCGTCACATTTACAGCGGGTTCCGCTCCACCGAGGGTAGGATTAACGATCAGCCCTATCGTGTCGTTCGTAGCCCCGGCAACAATAGTGTACTTGACGACCAACAGATGAGTAGTGTTTAACGCATAGCTGTGCGGGGTAAAGGCTATGTCACCGGCGGCAGCGTTTCCGCCCTTCGAGATACCAAACGAGACCGCATTAGCCCCGTCCTTTTTCGCGAATACACGCCCGCGAAAAGTAGTCGAGATCGGGTCCGGCCCGATGTGGAAGAAATACCCACCGAGCGGATCGACCGTGGCGTCAGTGAGATTGACGAGGACGGCTGTATAAACACTGCCGCTCGTCTGTACGGGGAACGTACGGCTGACATCTTCGCCGGTTGCTGCAATTCCAGATGCATTACCGGCTCCAGAGCCAGCGTATCCGGTGTATGTCAAGCCCGGGGAAACTACAGCGATCGGACTTGTTCCACCACCACTGTGGGCGGTCCATCCATTCGCGGTTAACAAACTAGCCGCCGCGAAGCTGAAATCCTCCGTAAATACGGTAGCTTGAGGTGATGTCAAGTCATCGATCTTAACGTCATCGCCAGGTGTGCCTGACGCAAGATTATCGACTTGGATATCAGCTTTTTGAGCCAAAGTGCCGGGGACAAGCTTTAGTCCACCGAAGATCGCAACCAATACGAAAATCCCTAAGATATATCTCTTTTTCATTACTTTTATTTAACTCCCCGAAAAATATCTGATCAAAACCGGCATCACTTGCCGTAATCTAACTGCCGAATGGCGTCAAGGTCTAATGACCACAGTCTTGTACGTAGCGACATCTTATCACAAATATCTATCATAAATACATAGCGAAAGTTAGATTATCGAAACGGAATGTCGAAATTTTTTGTTACAATTTAATTATAGGAGACTTATCAGATGCGATCGGGTGTGTTTGTACTGCTGTTGTTTTTGTGTTTTGCTCCTTCCGGTGTGTCCGGACAGGATAAAAAACCGGGTGACAAAGACGAAATAATTCGCGTTGACACACAATTGGTCGACGTTCCGATCGAGGTCACGAATGGTGCCGGAGTTCCGCTTCGAGGGCTGAAGGCGAGCAATTTTGTAGTTTATGAGGATGGCAAGCGACAGGAGATCGTCGATTTTTCGACAACCTCTGAACCTTTTGAGGTGGTACTTCTGCTCGATACTTCGGGTTCCACACGCAATGATCTTCAGCTTATTCAGCGAGCTGCGGCCGACTTTATTGCCAGTCTCAGGCCCGGCGATCGTGTGGCGCTGATAGCATATAATACTGAACGAAGTGACGGTACAGCATTCGCAAGCAGCGAGATTCTGTCGCGTCTCACTGATGATCGCATTGCTCTGAAGAACGCTGTTCAGCGTGTGAAAACCAGCAACGGGACACCATATTACGACTCGCTGATACAGGTTGCCGAGAAAATATTCGCCCAACGACCGGCCGATGCCTTTCGCGGACGCCGGGCTCTGGTTGCATTGACTGACGGTGTCGACTCGACGAGCGCGTTCGATTTCGCATTAGCGAAGAGCGAACTAAACGATCTAGGGGTTATCTCTTTTTTTATCAAGGTAGATACCCGTGAGTTTTTTGAGGAGAAACTGCTTGGAGATTGTGAACTGGCGATGAAATTCTCCACAGCTCAGATGCGTCGATACTACCGGACTATTGTCTCGAAACCGGGAATGGAGAAAGCAGAGAATTTCTGTCAACTCGGTGATTTTGAACGCCTCGCGATTAGTAAACGGCTATACGAGGTCGCAGACACGGAAATGAACGATCTCGCCAAAACGTCCGGCGGCAAGGTCTTCCCGGCCGGTGACCTGTCGGAAGCGCGAACGGCGTTTAAGCGTGTTGCCGAAGAGATAGGCACAAAATACACGCTCGGCTACTCACCTAGCAATGACAAAAAAGACGGCTCCTACAGAAAAATAAAGGTCGAGGTAAAAGGCCTGCCCGCCGGAACACAAGTTAGATCCAGAGAAGGTTATACCGCGCCGTCGAACTGAGTTAGTGTGTTCCACCTGTTCCAGGTGTTCCAGGTGTTCCAGCGTTCCATGTCGGAACATGGAACACTTACCCGTCTTTTCGAATTCTAGGCAAATATCCTAAAATTACAGTATGTCCAAACGTTTCAAACGTGTCTGCCTGATAGTTCTCGATTCGGCCGGGATCGGCGAAATGCCTGATTCGGCGGAATGGGGAGATGCCGGAGCCGATACCTTAGGCCATATTCTTGAGTCGCGTACGGTCAAAATTCCTAATCTGCAGGCGATGGGTTTAGGGAACATAACGCCGCTGAAAGGCCTTGCCCCGGTCGATGCACCGACAGGTTCGTTTGGTAAATGTACGCTCAAATCCGACGGTAAAGATACAACCACGGGGCATTGGGAGATGGCCGGTATTATCTTGAAACAGGGCTTTCCAAAGTTTCCTGACGGATTTCCGCCTCGTATTATTAGTGAATTCGTGGCTAAAGCGGCTTTGTGTGGCGTACTTGGCAATATTCCTGCCAGCGGGACTGAAATAATAAAGCAGCTTGGTGAAGAACATGTTCGCACCGGGAAACCCATCGTTTACACCTCAGCCGATTCCGTTTTCCAGATCGCGGCCCACGAAGAGGTCGTTCCGATAGATCGGCTGTACGAAATGTGTGAGATCGCTCGAAAGATATTGCATGGCGAAGACGAGGTCGCACGTGTGATCGCCCGGCCTTTTCTGGGCTCGACAGCCGAAAATTTCAAACGGACCGAGAATCGCCATGACTACGCTGTGCCGCCGCCAGCAGGGAATTTGCTGCCGTTACTCAAAGACTCCGGATTTGACGTGGTATGTATTGGCAAGATCGCGTCGATCTATGACGGAATGGGCGTGACGGAAGACAGACCGGCAAAAAACAATCAGCAGATTATTGACGTGACGATCGATGCTCTAAATGGCGAGTCCAGCGGGATCATTTTTAGCAATCTGGTCGATTTTGATATGCTCTACGGCCATCGCCGTGACACTGAGGGATACGCGAAGGCTCTCGAACATTTTGACTCCCGGCTACCTGAGATCATTAGTGCTTTGAACGACGACGACCTTCTAATCATGACCGCCGACCATGGCAATGACCCTACAAAAGAAGGCAGCGACCACACCCGCGAATATGTTCCACTGCTCGTTTATGGCAAAACCGCGACCGCCGGCGTCGCTCTCGGCACGCGACAATCGCTCTCGGACATCGGCCAGACGACTGCGGAGAATTTCGGTGTGAGAATTGCCGACGGTGTGAGTTTTTTACAAGATTTATAAACCGCAAGAGCAACTGGATCACCACGATTGCTGCGTCGCTGTTATTGTTCCTAGCGCTTTCACGAGTTTCAGCACGTCGTCCCGAGAGCTATAGATCGACGGCGCAACGCGAATGCAATCGCCAGCATCCGGCCCCGTGCGTCGGACCGTCAATATTCCGAACTTGTCCGCAAGATGCTTAACCAATGCGTCGTTCGCCTTTGCGGTTAGCACTCCTTCAAGTCTGAAAGAGGTGAGGCCGGCGACCATTTTACTGTCATCAGGGGTGAGAACAGCTAATCCCTTCAGTTTCCGTGCGGGCTCGACCCAGAGGTTTCTCAGATGCCGCAAACGTTGTTCCTTTGCGGCTGTTCCAATCTTGTCATGAAAACCGATCGCCGCCGGGATTGCCATATGAGCGGCGAAGTTTGAAGTTCCGGTGTCAATTCGATCCGTCACGGCCGTTGAACCCGGCGATTTCAGCATAAACGTGTCGATATCGTCAATGCGGTGTCTATTAATATAGATGACCCCGCAGCCAATCGGGGCACCGATCCACTTATGCAGGTTGAAACCGATAAAATCACAGCCTAGATCCTTGAACTTGAGATCGACATGCCCGACGGAATGAGCGGCATCGAGAATCACTGCGATACCCCGATCCCTGGCCATTTTCGCTATTTTTGCTACTGGTATAATCAAACCGGTTAGATTGTTGAGGTGCGTCAGCAGGAGAAGTTTTGTCCCGGGATTGTCCGATAGCGCCTTTTCGTAGAATGCCAGTATATTTGCCTCGGTGAGAGCCTCGCTGGCCGTAGGCTCGGGAAACGTGACCTTTATCGGTTTGACGCCGCGCCTCTCCTTAAGCCACCGCATCGCCGTTTTCATCTCTGCGTAATCGAGGTCAGCGTACAGGACTGTGTCACCGGGCTTCAGCTTGTTGTACCCGCCGATCAGGGCTTGTAGAGATTCGGTCGCACCGCGTGTCAAAGCGATCTCGTCCGATCCGACGTTCAAAAACTTGGCAACCGCTTCGCGAATTCCTCGATAGGTTTCGGACCATTGAAGCCTCGCAAAATAGGTGTTTTCCCGATTTACAAACTCTGTCAACCGCCTGTATTCGTTGAGCACCGGAACCGCCATGATCCCCCAATATGCATTATCAAGATTGGTGATCGTTGATGTCACTGCGTAGTTTTTTGCGATCGCTTTCCACCCGGCCTCGTCATCCGGTTTTAGTGGTGCTAAGGGCAGGGAATCGCCAGGCGAACCAGAAAATTGATCTACATAATTGCTCCAGTCTCGCGCGTTTGCAGGCAGGGTTGCACCCGACACCGTTAGGGATCCGGTTGCCAAACCCGTCCGCAAAAAATGCCTGCGCGAAAGTTTATGTTTGCTCATGATGGGTCTCCTTTTTTCAGGTAACCTGTGTAGATTACCCTAAAACCTCAAAGTTGGTTTACAATCCTTTCATTCTAATTCATCTGCAACTTAACGAAAACTAATATGAGAAAACTCACGACCCGGGCTACTAGTCTGTTTTTCGCCATTTCGATCATTTCCCAATCGGTTTTTCCCCAGGTAGCAAGAGACGAACTCGCCGCATACAACGAGCCTCCGTCCCGACTTCGTGGTGTGATCGAGAAATTTGACGACGACATAGGCATCCTCAATAGATTCTACAGCGCCCAGACATCGCCGAATCGGATCGCACGGTTCAAGCAGCTTTATGACGAGAAATTACAGTTCATAAAAGGCTTGAACTTTGACGGGCTAAATCACGATGAACAAATAGATTACATACTGTTACGCAACCACCTTGAGAGCGAGATAAAAGAGCTGTCGAGGACCGAGGCTCAGCTTGCTGAAATGGCTAATCTGATGCCATTTGCCCGAACGATCAGCGACCTTGAAGACACGCGGCGGAAATTGGATTTTGCCGACCCGGCAAAGTCGGCCGCTCTGTTGAATGATCTTGCAAAGCAGATAACGGCTACTCAAAGGTCTTTAGAGGCAGCGAATGCAACGAAACCAAAGCGAACGGTTGCCGGACGTGCGGCTCGGACGGTTGATGGGCTTAGACGAACGCTTCGTAGCTGGTACACGTTCTACAACGCCTATGATCCGACCTTTACGTGGTGGTGCGAATCGCCGTATAAATCGGTTGATGATGCTCTTGGAAAATACAGTACTTTTATTACCGAAAAGCTCGTCGGCATCCGTGCGGACGACCGGACGACGATCATCGGCGACCCGATCGGCCGCGAAGCTCTGATCGAAGAGCTGAAATTCGAGATGATCCCGTACACTCCCGAGGAATTGGTTGAGATCGCAAACAAAGAATTCGAGTGGTGCGTGACCGAGTTTAAGAAAGCATCGCGTGAGATGGGTTTTGGCGACGACTATATGAAGGCCATCGAGGCCGTAAAGCAGAAATACGTCGAGCCCGGCAAGCAACCCGAACTGATCAAAAAACAGGCTTACGAGGCGATCGAGTACATGGAAAAGAACGATCTCGTGACGGTTCCAAAGATCGCTCGTGACGGCTGGCGAATGGAGATGATGACGCCGGAACGCCAGCTTATCGCACCGTTTTTCCTCGGCGGCGAGACCATTCTAGTGAGTTACCCGACGGACGGGATGACGCACGAGCAAAAAATGATGTCGATGCGCGGGAATAATCCGCATTTCGCACGTGCCGTTACGCATCACGAGCTGATCCCGGGCCATCACCTTCAGGGATATATGACGAGCCGGTACCGGCCGTATCGGCAGATGTTCAGTACGCCATTCTGGGGCGAAGGCTGGGCTCTGTACTGGGAATTTATCCTTTGGGATCGCGGGTTTACTAAAACGCCGGAGGACAAGATCGGAGCGTTGTTCTGGCGCTCGCACCGAGCCGCAAGGATCATCTTTTCTCTAAATTTCCACCTTGAGAAAATGACGCCGCAGGAATGCGTTGATCTGCTTGTCAACAAGGTCGGGCACGAACGCGACAATGCCCTTGCTGAGGTGCGCAGGTCGTTTTCAGGCGATTATGGGCCGCTCTACCAGATCGCCTATATGATGGGCGGACTACAGTTCTATAACCTTCACAAGGAAATGGTTGGTTCTAAAAAAATGACAGATCGGGCTTTTCACGACGCGATCCTCAAGGAAGGCCGGATACCTGTCGAGATGGTTCGGGCCATATTAACAAAGCAGAAACTTGCGAAAGATCATAGATCGAGCTGGCGCTATTATCCGGGTTTGGCAAACTAAATACTCGGCTGCACGTAATAAACATAATGAAAGACCCTTTGAAACGATCCTCCTTGATCGCCGCACTGTTAGTGTCGGCGAACTTGCTTTCCTTCGCACAAAACGGCGGAAAGTCGCTGATCGACGAGAAAAATGTCCGTGCGGCGATGGGTTTTCTTGCAAGTGACGCGATGCAGGGCCGTGGGAGCGGGACGCTCTTCGAACGTATCGCCGCCGAATATGTCGGTTCGCAGTTTATGCAGTTCGGTTTGGAGCCGGCCGGTGATCCCGGTTGGGACGGGAAGGCGTCGTTTGTTCAGACAGTTACGATCGAACGAAAGACGTTCGAGACGAACCCGTCTCTTAAAATCGGCGGGGCAACGCTCGAGCACGGCAAAGAAATGCTTGTCGTCAGAACGAACAATGCCGGGATCCAAGGAAAATTACAAAAACTAGCCGTTGGGGAGAAACCCGAGGCTGGAGCAATCGTTTTCCTTAAAAACTCGGCATCAGCAGGGAATTTGAACCAGGCTGCTCAACCATTCTTTGCGGCCGGAGCGTCAATGGTTATCGTTGAAGAGACAGCGCAGTATCGCGGCGGTTGGGCGAACTTTGCTTCGCGGAAACCGAGCTTTAATACATCAGCTGCTAAACCCTCAGCGCTGATCGTCGCTAGCAAAGACGCAGTTGCTGCGATCGCCGCATTGGCCGATGGCTCTACAGTCGAATTTGGCGGAACCGTCACGACCCAGAAAAACTACACTTGGAACGCGATCGGCAGACTCACCGGAAGCGATAAAGCGGCAAGTGCCGAGGTAATCGTCCTAAGCTCGCATCTTGATCATATCGGCGTCAATGAAAATGCTCCGGGTGATGACAAGATCAACAACGGTGCGGATGATGATGCGTCCGGAACCGTTGCGGTGATGGAGATCGCACGGGTTCTCGCCAGCGGCAAGCGGCCAAAACGGACGATCTATTTCGTGTGCTTTGGCAGCGAGGAACGTGGCGGGCTTGGATCGAAATATTTCGGGGATAATCTGCCGTTCTCGCAGGAAAAGTTCGTCGCGAATCTGCAATTTGAGATGATCGGACGTCCCGACGCGAAGGTTAAACCCGAGGAGCTATGGCTTACCGGCTACGAGCGCTCAAATCTCGGCCCGGAGCTTGCTAAACGTGGTGCAAAGCTCGTTCAAGATCCCCATCCGACGCAGAATTTCTTTCAGCGGTCTGATAATTACGGCTTTGCCGTGCGCGGGATAATTGCCCACACGGTTTCAAGTTTTGGGCTCCACACGGACTATCATCGAGTAACGGATGAGGTAAAAACGATCGACTTCGTTCACATGACGCGGTCGATCAATTCGATGATTCAACCGGTCGAATGGCTGGCGAATTCCGATTTTGTTCCTGCCTGGAACGAAGGTAAAAAGCCGTGAGGATTTTTTTGCCCGCGAATGACGCGAATAAAACGAATGCTAAAGACAAATTCTTATTCGTATGATTCGCGTTATTTGCGGGCAACACTCTTATCTTCCTGCGAATTTCGCACCCAGTAGTGAAACCGGCATGAATGTCAATAAGCTGAGAATAACAAACCAGGTCGGCTGACCGGGAAGCATCACGAAGAAGTTTAAGATCCCGCCGACGGTCAGTATCGCCCCGATCAATATTGCCAGAGCCATGCCGGGGCTCTCGCGTCGGCTCATGTTCTTTACGATAAAACCACCAGCGAAAGATGCCAAAAAATAGCCGATGAGTGCCACAACAAAGGAAATTGTCGGCAACGATGCCATGTACCCTGATAGGTCTTTGGCCGATGGATATTGAAGATTATTTGGCGTGTTGGGTGCAAGGAGTGTACTGATCATCCATCCTACCCAAATTACCGCCGTCGCGGCGATCATCGCCACTACAACTGCCAGAATCATACGTCCCATAATCGGTTCTCCTCCACGTAGCTAAATTTTTCGAATGCTTACTTCTTATACCCAATCCGGGCTGGAGTCAAGCAACGGGTAGTTCTGGTAGGGGGCCGGTAGGGCGTTTCAACGTCCTAACCATCAATCGACTTTAACCGCCGGAACAAAGGACGAGGTTGTCGTGAGTTGAAATTTCCCCGTGTTTAGACTAGACTTCCGTCAAATTCATTATTTCACGGCGTCCATGCACAGCGTTTTGCCTAGCAGAAGGAACCTGCGTTGCGTGTGTGCAACGTTATTGCATTAACGCTGCTGACGTGTTAAGGTTTGATTGTCATTATTAACCATTCACATAAAGTAAACAATTAGGAGACAAATATGAGCTTAGACAAAAGTAAGGCGATCGAATCTGCACTGCAGCAGATCGAAAAGAAGTTTGGCAAAGGCGCCATCATGAGACTCGGTGAGAGACCGCGTCAGGATATCGGGGCGATCTCAACCAATTGTCTCAGTCTCGATGCCGCGATCGGTGTCGGCGGATTTCCGCGTGGCCGTATCGTGGAGGTTTATGGGCCGGAAAGCTCGGGTAAAACAACTCTCGCTCTAACCGTTGTCGCATCTGCCCAACGCACCGGAGGTATCTGTGCATACATCGATGCCGAACACGCAATGGATCCGGAGTACGCGACCAAGCTCGGCGTCAACATCGACGAAATGCTGATATCCCAACCCGATTCGGGCGAACAGGCGCTTGAGATCGCTGAGACGCTGGTACGGTCGAATAGTGTCGATGTGATCGTGATTGATTCGGTCGCGGCTTTGGTGCCGCGTGCTGAATTGGATGGAGAAATGGGCGACTCGCTACCAGGTTTGCAGGCACGCTTGATGTCGCAGGCCTTAAGAAAAATAACGGCGATCGTGGCTAATTCTAACGTATGCTTTATTTTTATCAATCAGCTTCGTGAGAAGATCGGCGTATTCTTCGGTTCGCCCGAAACAACGACCGGAGGCAAGGCTCTTAAATTCTATGCCAGTCTCCGCCTCGACATCCGCCGAATAGGTGCGATCAAAGACGGTGATAAGGTGGTGGGAAATCGCACACGTGTGAAAGTCGTCAAGAACAAATGCGCACCGCCATTCCGTGAATCAGAATTCGACATTATGTACGGCGAAGGCATCTCACGCGAAGGCGATCTGCTCGATCTCGCGGTAAATAATAACATCGTCGAAAAATCGGGAGCATGGTTCTCATTCAAAGGCGAACGCCTCGGCCAGGGCCGCGACAATGTAAAGAACATGTTAAAAGAGAATACGGACCTGCTCGACCGTATCGAGACGGACGTCAAACTGCATCTTGGATTTACAAAAGTCGAGGCCGCAGCCGGATGAGGTGTTTTGCCACAAAAGGCACAAAAAACACAAAAAGCAGTTTGATCGCGAACCGTCTTTTTGTGTTTTTTGTGCCTACTGTGGCTAACCCTATGTTTTTGGCTTGCCCGGCAGCGGTCTGTTGCTTTTCATCATAGGTTGAGGGTTCGACTTCATCATCGGTTGGCTCGACTTCATGCTGGGCGTCGAAGCATTCGCATTTATACCGGGCTTGCCGAGCATTTTGCGGATCTCTTCCGCTGAGGGGATTCCCGGTGTCGGCGTCGCACCCGGCTTCAGCGGTTTGTTCATTTTCGACGGATCAGGTATGCCCGGCGTCGGCGTCGCACCTCTCGGAACGGCCCCGTTAGAATTCACACCCGGCACATTTGCAGGCTGCTGGATAGGGCTAGCTGAGAGTCCGGGCGGCAGATTTGCTGGGTCGAGATTGACCGCGACCGGAGCCGCATTAGACGCCGTAGCGTTGCCCGCTTTGGATATGTTCGCATTTGTCGTATTTGCCTCTCCGCCGCATGCGATCGAGAACATTGCGGTCGAGCCAAGCATTAGAATTATGACGGATCTGTTCATGATTTTTCTAGCCCTCCTTCGAAGGAGAGTATTGATGTGGTTCGGTTTCGATTATAGTCTTCACGCTTCGCTTGTCAACAGATTTGACTTACCGAAACCGCTTATTTACACTTACAAATTCGCCTGTCGTTGTCATTTGAATGCGACGTAAGCGGCCAGATAGCTCAGTTGGTAGAGCAGCGGATTGAAAATCCGCGTGTCGGCGGTTCGACCCCGTCTCTGGCCACCAATCTTTTCCACAAATTAGGGCTGCCATCAGGGCAGCCTTTTGACGTTTTTGGAACCCTGTGCAACGAGACGGACTGCAAGGTCCCCTCCGTCCGCGTTGAGATATCTTGCTCCGTTTACCTTGCCCTAGATCACAGTCTTTCTCCTCTACCCGCCGCAACTGCTAAGACGAATAAAAGGCTGGAATCTAGACCATATTCGGTCTGTACTAACGCGAAAGCAAGTAGTTTTCTTTGAGGACTTTATGGGTTTGATTAGGTCGGCGCTGATTTGCGGATTGGTTTTTGGGGTCATCTGGCTATCCGGCGGCCTGAGTCGACCGGCTTTGGGCCAGGAACAGAAACTCGCGCCAGAATCTTATCGAATCCGGCAGGGAGATAAGCTGAGCATTAAGTTTTTTGCGCATTCGGAGCTAGATGAGCCGGGCCTGATTGTCCGTCCGGACGGATTCATAAGCCCGCAGATCATCGATGAGATCAGGGCAGAGGGACGAACTATTGCTGAGCTTAAAAAGAATCTCCAATCGGCGTATGAAGAGATTCTGCTGCAGCCGATCATTACGGTTTCCGTCGTTGACTTTGTGAGTCCAAAGATCTTTGTCGGCGGACAGATAGCAAAACCCGGACGCTATGAGATTCGCGAAGCAGGAACGCTGGTTCAGGCAATATTCCTTGCCGGCGGATTCACGCCTGATGCGCGCAGGTCGATGGTTTTGCGTGCACGGCCCGACGGAAAGGGCGACTGGCAGATCGAGACCGTAAATGTGATGAAGATCCTCGATCCGAAAGTACGAGAAAAGGATATTTTGCTTCAGGACGGTGATTATATTTTTGTACCGGATTCCAAGATATCTCAGATAAATAAGGCGGTTGAGACGTTTAAAGGCTTCCTGCCGAGAATATTCTAGCTAGGTCCGGAAAATTTACGGAAAATGAAAAACTATCGGCGCGATAAATATCACGAGAGGAATCGGCGGAGGCCAGTACGGCACTATCTACTGGCGTGTACGATATTTTTGCTCGTCATAGTCGCCGGAATGGCGGCCACGCTTCTCATCACCCCAAAATATGAAGCCACGATGAGCATCCTGGTCTCGAAGGGCAAGGTTGACCCTCAAATAACCTCGGCAGACAAGAACGTCGAGATCACCCAGACGGCGGTCAACGACGAAGAATTTAACTCCGAACTTGAGCTTTTTAAGAGCATTGACGTAGTGACGAGCGTCGTCAAGGAACTCGATCTCGTTAACGACCGAAAACCTAAGCCCGATCCGTCTCTCGGATATTGGCGGGCACAAATCAAGTCTTCGATCTACAGACTGATCGGAAAATCTTCACCGGACGGCGATATCGTCAGCGGCACAAGCGAAGACCTGAACTTAGCCCTCGAAAAAACGGTCAACCTGGTTGCCGCAAATCTCGAGGTTGTCCCGATCAAAAAATCACGTGTAATCAAGATCACCTATACGGACACCGACCCGATCAGGGCTAAGAAGACGCTCGATTCCGTTTACCAGAAATTCGTTGATCTTCATGTCGAACTAAACGAACGAAGTGAGGCAACTCAGGTCTTCACGGAGCAGACCGGTAAATTTAATCAGCAATTGGATGCGGCCACCGACACCCTAAAGAAATTTGATTCCGATAATGGGGTGATCGGCGCCGACATAAATACGCAGCAGGGTTTGCTGCAAAGGCAGCTTTCCGAGACTCAAACTCAAGTCAGCTCGACACGCACTTTGATAGGGGAAACCGAAAAACGGATCGCCTCGCTTCGCTCAAAAGTGGCTGCGGAACCCGAACAGATCCAAACCGGCTACGTTTCAAAGTATGTCCCGGCAATGGACAAGATCAAAGAAGAGTTGATCCAACTAGAACAGCAGCGGATGCAGCTTCTGCAAAAATACCAGCCGAATAGCAGGTTCGTTCGCGAAAATCAGGAACGGATCGATCAGCTCAAACGGACATTGGCAACGGAAACTGCAAATCCGCCTCAGGAAAGGTCGTATGCTCTGAACGAAATTCGGCGGAAGCTTGAAGCCGAACTTCACGACGCGCAAACCTCGCTGGCTTCGCTAAAAGATCGTGAAAAGACACTTGTTGCACAGACTGCAAAACTCACAGGCGAAGTAGCTTTTCTCAATAGTAAGAGCATTGAAAGGACGGGCCTGGAACGCCAGCGAAGCCTAAACGAAGAGGCATATTTGCTCTATGAAAAAAAATCGCGGGAAAACGAGATCGGCCAGGTTTTGAATAAGGAGCGGATCATGAACTTTGCGATCGTCGATCCGCCTCGAACAGACGGCGAACAAAAAAATCCGAAGCCGCTGCTTAATCTGTTAGTGCTTGTAGCCGTGGGGGCTTTCGCCGCCATAGCCGGGGCAATTATTCTGGACAAGGCCTCCTCGAAGGGTTACAACGACGATCTTGTCCGGGCTCCATACGAGATCGAGGAGCGGTTGAATCTCCCGCTTCTTGCGTCCATCCCTCATATATACGTGTCCGAGCTCAACGGTGTGCAGACCGCGGTCGAACTCCGTCACGTTTTACCGTCGGGAAGATTTGAAAAAGGAGACGACGTTTCGGCGTAACTCGTCGGCAGAGACAGTATGAAAGAGCGGCTGCGAGCATCGTTACTTTTCATTTATAGAATTCTGGATCTCATGGGTCTTGGGATTGCGCTGTATCTTGCCTTCTATTACGGCGGGCCGGTTGGCACGAAGTATATCGAGCAAGCGGTGACCGAGCCTACCTTGGACAGCACACTCTTTTTTGTTGGTGTTTTTGCGAGTTGGGTATTCATGCTGTCGTCGTTTTGGCTTTATCGATCGAAACGGTTGGCCAGGCTCGAGGACGAGTTCGCCGATGTTCTTCGCGCCGTTTTGTTTGCGACTCTGATCCTGGCCACCCTGATTCTGTTGGCCGAATGGTCGATCTTGCCGAAGAGATTTCTGCTGATCTTCGCGTTTACATCGCTTTGTTTACTTTTCTTGATTCGCCTGTTTAAGCGTACCCTACTGACCCAATTCCGGCTTCACGGCCGAAATCTTCGTTCCGTGATCGTTGTCGGCGCCGGGAATCGTGGACAAGAGATCGTGGGCCTCATTCGTGAGAGCCCTGAACTTGGTTATCAGTTGGTCGGTTTCGTTGACGACCTTGATGCCCCGGGCGTGATCGGTCGGCTGGCAGAGATGCCTGATATCCTCGCCAATAACGTGGTCGATGAGGTCATTATCTGTCTTCCGGTCAAGACCTTTTACGACCAGATCCAATCAATCGCGGAGATAGCCGAAGAGCAAGGTGTCACGGTCCGCATCTATTCGGATCTCTTCAATCTAAAACTCTCGCGGGCCGTTGCCGGCGAAATCGGCGATGCCCCGATCCTTTCGATCTATGCAACACGACTGTCGGATTGGCAGTCGTTTGCCAAGACCTTGATCGATTTTGGTGGTGGCATGTCGCTGTTGCTATTGCTCTCGCCATTAATGCTCACGATCGCAGCCGTTATAAAACTCACCTCTCCGGGGCCCATACTTTTCATTCAGGAACGAGTTGGCCTCAATAAGCGTCGCTTCAAAATGTTTAAGTTTCGAACGATGTCTGCCGATGCCGAGGCAAGGCAACACGCCCTTGAGCGATTGAACGAGGCTGAAGGGCCGGTTTTCAAGATCAAAGACGATCCGAGAATTACCCCAGTCGGGAGATGGCTCAGAAAGTCAAGCCTGGACGAACTGCCGCAGCTCATCAACATTGTGCTTGGCGATCTGTCTCTGGTCGGGCCTCGCCCGCTGCCAGAGCGCGATTTCAAGCGATTTAACAAACTGTGGTTCAATCGCCGATTTAGCGTCAAGCCCGGGATCACCTGTATCTGGCAGATCTCAGGGCGAAGCGGAACCGGTTTTGATAAATGGATACTTCAGGATCTGGAGTACATCGACAAGTGGTCGCTCGCACTTGATCTTAAAATACTGTTCAAAACAATCCCGAGCGTAGTTCGCGGCACGGGTGCCATGTAACGATGAACTCACGGGCCGGAAAACTCTCGCCAACGTCAGACACGCTTAAGACAATTGCCCTTTTTGGCGGTCTGTTAATCGGCGCGGTTGTTCTTGGTATGTCAGTCGCAACGGCGGGCGGCGGCTCAACCGTGAACACGCTGGCGATCGGCGGCATGATCTTGGTGTCGCTGGGTGCCTTCGTCTCCTGGGCTCTGGAGCTTCCCGTAATTGGTGTTGTTCGATACGCTTTCATCGCGTCATTCTTCGTCAAGGGCGATCTGACCATTTTTAAGGTGGATGAGATGGAAGACCCTTCGGGACTAAACCTTTCGATCACCCTGATCCTTGGTCTTATGCTCGTCGCCTACGACCACTTTACGGATGACGAGCAAAATAGAGTATTTCCTGTTTCATTTTCGATCCTCCTGGCGGCACTTTTCGTCTGTGCGGCGGTCTCGGTCCTCGTTTCGGGTTCAACATCACTGGGTGGTTTCTCGCTTCTGTCGTTGTGTACTTCGATCCTCATCACTTATGCCACTGCATCGCATTTTGCACGGCATGACCGCTTTGTCCAGCTGATTGTGGCGCTTGGCGTCGGCGTACTTTTTACCGGCATTGTAGCGTACACGCAAAACGCCTTCGGCTGGCCAACGAACCTGCCTTACTTTGGAACGGGAACTGAGGCCGAACAACTTGGAACGCAAAGTATCGAATTG
Organism: Acidobacteriota bacterium; assembly: GCA_031408595.1. GTDB lineage: Bacteria > Acidobacteriota > Blastocatellia > Pyrinomonadales > Pyrinomonadaceae > OLB17. The sequence goes on from JANNWQ010000224.1 coordinate 33,393, forward strand.
TCCCGCGTTCCGGCATTTCTTCGAACTCCAAACGGAATGGCCTGGGTAATCTCGTGTTTTGTCCCGGTCGTGCTTGCTCCTGTGATCTGCCGAATCGAAAGGTTCACATTCGTCCAGCGGATATTCCTGTTGGCGGCGGGTTTTGCTGGCGTCGTCGCAATAATTTTATCACTCGCCCGGGGCAGTTGGATCGGCCTGGCTGCGGCAGTCGCGCTTATCCTTATGCTCGGCTGGTACCGGCTCTCAAAGGACGAACGGCAAACTTACTTTTTGTCCGCCGGTGCGGCTTTGGTTCTAACTTGCGCTCTTTTAGCTCCGTTCTGGCCCCGTATTTATGACCGTCTTACCGAAGACGATCAAGGCGCGGCGTCCATCCGTATTCCGTTGATGGAGAACGCTCTGCGAATGATCGAAGCCAATCCACTGACCGGCGTTGGTGTAAACGGATACCGAACTGAGATGACCAGATACGACGAGACGGGCATCTTCGTTTCTCAGGTCTTCCCTAACCCGGTACACAACGTTTTTGCCCACGTCACGGTCGAGATAGGCATTCCGGGCGGCATCATCTTTTGCTTGTTGTTGATTTATGCGTTCTTTGAGTGTTTAAAGGCAATGGCTCGGCACGATCGGCTTATGTTCGGCCTGGGGCTGGGTTTAGCGGTTGCACTGATCGCATTCGCTATATCGGGTTTCAAAGAGCCCGCGTCTTTGGGCTCGGTGCGAGCCCCGATGCGAACATTTTTTCTACTGATCGGCATTGTTATGGCCCTGGGCCGAATGCGGCGGGCCCTTTCTGCGGGGCCGTACTTGCTTATAAGAAAATGAACGAAGGCCTACAAAATGGAGAGGCGGTTTCGAACGCGCAATTAAGCCGCAGCGTCGGCTGGATAACCTGGTCCGGGCTGGTGAACATTGCCAACAGCGTTGCCGTTTGGATCTTCATGGCGAGAATGCGCGATGTCGATGAGGTCGGCCGCTTTGCCATTGTAATGGGCATTTACGCGCTCTTTAACACCATCGTGTCGCTCGGCCTCATGAATTATCTGATCAACGAGATAAGCCGACGTCAAACCAAAGGTATCGATGGCTCAGGCTCGATGCATAAATTCCTGAGCAGTGCCGCTGTATTTTTGTTGATCTCCGGCATATTTTTCGCTGTCGTCATGTCGGTGACCGGGTTTGCGTTGAGCGAGAGCTGGGAAGTACGGATTTCCACGCTCTTGCTAAGTCCGGCGCTGATACCGACCGGACTGGTCACACTGGTAGAAGCATCAGCGATCTCGTTTGGGCGAGCACGGCTCGTAGCCAAAGCCACTACCGTAGAGAACATCCTCCGAACCGTTATACCACTTGGCTTTATAGTGGCGGGTTTCGACATGTGGGCGATCTGCGCGTCTTTTGCCGTGGTGAGGTTCATTGCCCTATTGGTCTATTTGCTAGCTGCGCGCGGTCACATTGCAAGGTTTCATTTCAGCAAGTTTGAGTTCCGGTCGATCCTGGCGATCTTCCCGATGTTCGCGGGGACAATAATCTTCGCGTCGATCAACTGGCAGGCATCGCTGCTTCTGTTGGGGTACCTAAGTAGTGAGGCGGAGACCGCAAAGTATGGTGCTGCCTCGCGCTTTCTGGTTCCGGCTTCGATTTTGATGGCAAGCTATGCCAGCGTCATTCAACCAAGCGTCGCCCGATATGCGATGCAGATCAAGGAGCAATTAGGTTCATATCTAGCGAAAACGGCGAGAATACCGCTTATCTTAGCGACGCTTGCCGCAGTCGTCTCACCGTTTCTCTCGGGTCCGATCTTGGCGTTCATGTTCGGCCCAAGCTATGAGGCCGCGGGTACGACGTTGAATATTCTGGCATTGAGCATGATTCCGTTTTGCCTCGTAATAGTGTCGGCCAGCGGCCTGGTGGCTACCGGTTCACAACGGGTGGATTTTTTCGCGAACATTCTCGGTGCAGTGGTTTGTATTGGTACAGGAGCCATTCTGATACCACGTTATGGAGCCGTCGGGGCGGCTGCTGCTCAGCTATTTTCCTTTCTTTCGATGGCTTTGGTTGAGGTTGGGTATTTGTCCAGAACGTTGGGCGGATTTCGTATTTGTAGAGCTGCTTCGGTATCCACGGCGAGCTTGATAATGATCTACGCGATCATCTGGAAACTATAGTTTTCGATTTGGTTATGGGCAGAATTGTCAAAAACCTATTAATGAGTTCGGCGGCTGTTTTGCTGAGGACGGACGGCGCCATTCCGTCGGTCAAAGATATGGCTGCGGCTGCCCCAAATAAGATTCGAATCCTGATGGTCGGAATGCATCTGACTAAAACCCGGGGCGGCATAACTACGCTCGCGGCCGATATCCTTAACTCGGATCTGAAGTCTGATCATTATCTAACGTACATCGCGTCGCAGGCGGAAGACCTTGGAGGTGTCGGGAAGGCTCTTTTGGCTATGTCGGCAACGCTACGGTTTATTGCTCACTGCATTCTGAAGCGCCCGCAGCTCATTTACGTTCACATTGGAAGCAATGCGAGTCTTTATCGTGAGTCCGCATTTGTCGTTTTGGCTCGTCTATTTCGGCTACCGGCAATATCGCACTTTCATGCCGGAGATGTTGATCTTTATATGGCGCGGCAGCCGAGGGTCGGGAAATGGTTTATCCGATCGGCAATCGGCCTGAGCAGCCGCGTCATTGCAGTTTCCAATGAATCGGCACGGCAGCTTGCAGAGCTAAACGATGGATTAAAGATCTCGATCGTTCCAAACGTTATCGACACGTCCGACTTTTTAGGAGTCCGTCGGGAGGAAAAAGCGTCAAGCCTACCGGTCAGACTGTTATTCGTTGGAGCCGTCGGAAAACTGAAAGGCGAGAAAGACCTTATGCAGGCATTGGCGTTTGTTAATAAGGCAGGTCTCGACGTTCGCGTTTCGTTCGTTGGTTATCGGGCCGAAGCCCTGGCCGATCACTGCCGCTCATTGGGTTTAACCGATTTGATCGACCACCTCGGGCCGGTCGCGATGGATAAAAGACTCGATTTTTATCGGAATGCCGATATCTTCGTTCTGCCGACCTATGCCGAAGCTATGCCGATCGCCGTCATCGAAGCCATGGCGGCCGGTTTGCCCGCGATCACGACGGCGGTCGGCGGGATTCCCGAGATAATAGACGATGGCGTGGAGGGATTTCTCGTCGAATGCGGTGACGTAAAAGAGATCGCAGAAAAGATATTGCTTCTGTCACGCGATAAACAAAAACGCCTCGAAATGGGTTCAAAAGGCCGCTCCAGGATCCTTGGTCAAATGAATTTTGATCTTTATATCAAGGGTTTGCGGTCCGAGCTAGAGCAAACCTTAAGAAATTCGAAAAGAAAGATGCCTGCTTCACTACTAATCAAGCGTTCGATCAAGTCGCTGGCGTCGATAGCCAAGGCCGGTCTGGGCTATGCGAGCGTTTCGGCTGGTTCCGTGAACATTCTTGCCTATCATCGCGTCGTCGCCGATATCGGAAAGGCGGAGCAGGAGGCAATTTACGGAATTGTGGTTTCAACAGCGACTTTTCGGCGGCATTGCGAATTGTTGCTCCGCAAATATGATGTCGTGTCGCTGGAAACCGCAATGCGCTTTGCGGACGATAGGAGAAAAACTACCCGACCAAGGGCCGTTATCACTTTTGACGACGGTTACGTTGATTTTTACGAGGAGGCTTTTCCTGTCCTAAAAGACCTGGGCCTACCGGCGACCGTGTTTCTGCCAACCGATTACATAGGTCAGCCGAAACCTCTTGCACACGATCGGATCTACTGGTTGCTAAAGCTGGCGCTTGCAGGATCAGTGCCAATGACGGCCCCATTGCTAAAAGCCGGTGTGGCCGAAGATATCGCAGCTGAATTTTCGGGATCGGGCGATCTTCTCTATCTGACCAATAAACTGGTGTATTTGCCGAATGAACTACGCGAAAACGCCATTCTCGAGATGGAGGGCGAACTCGGCGGTAAGTTCGAAGATTACCCAAAGGAATACCAGCTTCTTAACTGGGAAATGGTTGGTGAAATGGCAAGAAATGGAATCGATTTCGGCGGCCATACTGCAAATCACGTAATTCTCCCCTTAGAAGATGAGTCCGTGATGAAAACTGAAATCGATCGATGTAAAAAAACTTTGGAAAGCGAACTCGGTAGAAAGGTGACATCGTTTGCCTATCCAAATGGTGAGTATAACGACTCGATAAGGCAGATGGCTGCAGATGCTGGATTTAGTCTGGCCGTTACGACACAAACCCGGATAAACCGAACTGGTGCCGATTTGATGGCGTTGGGACGAACGAGTCTTTGCGAGGAATCAACCCGCGGCATTGGTGGACAGTATTCTCAAAGGGTTGCCGAGCTTCGATTAGGAACTTAATGATATGGAACAAACGATCAAGTTTTTCAAGACACACTTCGGGCAAGCAAGTTCAACTGATTCGAACCCGAAAGCTGGAAAGATCCAACTCGAGGAAGCGAGAGACGCATCCGCAATTTCGTTTCCGTTGGAACGAAGACGGGTCGTATGGGGCTTAGTTGCATTGGCAACAATTTTGTTTGCCGCCAATCTAGGGGTCATGATCGCTGACTATCTGACCGGCTATGACATGAAGATGGTTCAAAGGCTGGTCAAGGTATTTAGTGTTGACTACGAATTAAACGCACCGGCCTTTTTCAGCACCTTGATCCTGCTTTTTTCATCCGTGCTTCTGGCGGTCATAACCCATTTTAAGCGGGAGCAGAGATCCCCGTATGTCTGGTACTGGGCAATTCTGTCATTAGGCTTCCTATTTATGGCCTTTGACGAGATGGCCTCGGTACACGAAAGGCTGATCGAACCGATGCGGGCAGTTATGGGCGAAACGAATCTCGGCGTTTTCTATTTTGCATGGGTCGTGCCCGGCATTGCATTGGTAGTTGGTCTGGGATTCTTCTTCCTAAGATTTTGGTGGGACCTGCCACCGAAAACCAGAACTTGCTTTTTTATCGCCGCCACCCTGTACCTTGGTGGAGCAATAGGGATGGAACTTGTAGACGGAAGCTTTGCCGAACTCTACGGAAAAAAGAACTTGACCTACATGCTTCTTTCAAGCCTGGAAGAGAGTCTTGAAATGGCCGGCATCATCGTTTTCATCTATGGTTTGCTTGGATATATTGCGGAAAACACCAAGACATTGGTTTTTCGGCTTAGCAAAGGTGCAGAAAGTACGACTGAGCATTCTTAAATTATCTCTATAAAGACATGGAACAACAGCTATCACTAAATTTACTAAATAAGACTGCTTACGAGCGGGATGACGTAATCAAATACTATCGCGAGGTTGGCGATCTTCTTGACGCGGAAATAGTTCTTTTCGACAAGCTTTATCCCGTAATTAAGGACTCGAAGCTCCTGGATATCGGGATCGGCGGTGGTCGGACGACGAAACATCTCTTAGAAATAAGCGATGACTATACCGGTGTCGATTACGTGGCTAAATTTGCCGAAGAGACTGGCAAAAGATACCCGGCCGCAAAGATCTTGTGCCGCGACGCGACGAATCTATATGATTTCGCCGACGAAACCTACGATTTTGTCCTGTTCTCGTACAACGGCATCGATTCAATATCAAACGAACAACGGCTGCTGGTGTTGAAGGAAGCCCATCGGCTATTAAGACCGGGAGGCATATTTATGTTCTCGTCCCACAATCGAGATTATCGATACTTCAATAAGTTTCCCTGGCAGCAGAAGTTTCACTACAGTGCGAGGCACCTCATTTTCCTTCTACATTGCCTGTACCATCTGCCGAATCATTACAGGATGAAGAAACACGAAATCTATACCGCTGACTACGCAATTGTAAATGATGGCGATCACCGGTATTCCCTTCTGCTCTATTACATAAGTATCGATAAGCAGTTCGAACAACTTAATGATATTGGCTTCTCTGACGTTGAGGCCTATGACATAGCGGGGAACCGTGTCGAGGCAGACACTACCTCACATTGGATACATTATCTCTCCAAAAAGGTATAGCAATCCGATGGGGCGTCGCCAATGATCTAACCCGCAATAATCCTGGAAGTGAGCTTGTTTTAGCACTTTAAAGAACCTATCGAAGTTTTCGTATAGGTTCTTTCCGTCATTTAAGGGGAAATATGAGTGTAGCAATCATTACGGGGTGCTCCGGTCTGATCGGGAGCGAAGCGTCCAAGTTCTTTCATGCTCAGGGCTTTGATGTTGTCGGCATCGACAACAACATGCGCGAGTACTTTTTTGGCCATGACGGATCAGTCACATGGAACACACAGGCATTGAAAGACTCGCTTCCTCGATTTGTACATTACTCATCCGACATCCGCGACCGCGAGTCGATGCGGACCATTTTCCGCAAATATGGCAAGCGCATCTCCGTCGTGATCCACGCAGCAGCCCAGCCTAGTCATGACTGGGCAGCAAAAGAGCCGATCACGGACTTTGAAGTAAATGCGATGGGAACGCTGATTTTGCTCGAAGCGGTCCGAGAATACTGTCCGGATGCTCCTTTTATTTTCACCTCGACGAACAAAGTGTACGGCGATACGCCGAATGCATTGCCTTTGGTTGAAACGGAGACTCGGTGGGAGATCGAAGACAAACACCCATTTTTCGCACACGGTATCGATGAGTCGATGACTATCGACAATTCGAAGCACAGTGTCTTCGGGGCAAGTAAGGTTGCGGCGGATGTGATGACACAGGAGTACGGACGGTATTTTGGGCTCAAGACCGGGGTTTTTCGAGGTGGTTGCCTAACCGGGCCGGCACATTCGGGGGCTAAGCTTCACGGATTCCTTGCCTATCTTATTAAATGTGTAGTTACCGGTACGCCTTACACGATCTTCGGATACAAGGGCAAACAGGTTCGAGACAATATCCATTCGAACGATCTCGTGAGAGCTTTCTGGAGTTTCTATCAGCAACCAAGAGCAGGCGCCGTGTATAACATGGGGGGCGGTCGTTATAGCAATTGCTCTGTTCTCGAGGCGATCGAGATCGCACAGGAAGCCGCCGGAGAGAAACTCGCGTACAGCCTCTCGAACGACGCACGCGAAGGTGATCATATCTGGTGGGTAAGCGACACTCGTCGATTTCAGAACGATTATCCTGAGTGGCAGTACGAATACGATCTGCAAACGATCATCGGCGAGATGGTCGACGCAACCAAAGAAAAACAACCTGCAGAACTCAAATACGAATTGCTGGCAGCCTGATGATAGACCTAGGGAAACAGAACATACTCGGCGTCGGCGTAAGTGCTGTCGATTACGAAGCAGCGACTGAAATGATCACCCAAGCCGCGCTTGATCGAAGACCGTTCGCCGTTAGTGCATTGGCAGTTCACGGTGTGATGACTGGAGCTCTAGATGCCGTGCACAGGCATCGGCTGAATCGACTCGATCTGGTTGTACCAGACGGACAGCCAATTCGGTGGGCGATGAAGTGGCTTCATAAAGTAGCACTCTCCGATCGCGTCTATGGACCGGAATTAACACTCAGAGTTTGCGCACGGGCTGAGCGCGAGGGCCTGAGCATTTACCTGTACGGCAGCCAATCGGAAGTCCTGGAAAAGCTGCAAGCAAATCTTCATACCAAATTTCCCGGACTCAAAATTGCCGGAAGCCAGCCATCGCGCTTCCGACAGGTAACAGCCGAAGAGCAAGCCGAGATCGCCGCAGACATCAGGTCGAGCGGAGCGTCGATCGTGTTTGTTGGTCTAGGCTGCCCGCGACAGGAAACCTGGGTCTTTGAGTATCGCGAGCTACTCTCAATGCCGTTGCTGGCGGTCGGTGCAGCATTCGATTTTCATGCGGGTACAGTTTCGCAGGCTCCGTCGTGGATCCAGCGGAACGGTTTCGAATGGCTTTATCGCTTCGTTCAGGAACCACGCCGTCTCTGGAAGCGTTATACGGTGCTAAATATTCAATACATTGTCCTTATTGCAATGCAATGGGCAAAACTCCGGACGATGGCAATTGAAAACACAGTCCCGCCGACGGTCGAGATGCGATTTGGGTAAATTTGCTTTCTTCAGCAATGGCGGGGAGCACACGGTTGGATTCAACGAAAATAACGTGTTTACTACAGATGTCCTTAGAGGAAATAGTGAGATGATCGACGGCCTTTCGGCCGAGTGGGCGGAGCTATGCGAAGAAGGGCCGTGTAACGAACCTTTTCTCCGTCCCGAATGGTTTTCAACATTCGTTAAGAATTTCGAGAACGAGATCGACATCATTACGGTCCGCCGCGACGGAAAACTGAGAGCGATACTGCCCGTGATCAGCAAGCGAGGCCAACTCCATGGCATTCCGGTGCGTAAGCTACAGGCGGTTTACAACCTCAACACACAGCGTTTTGATTTGATACACGGGGCCGACGAAGCCGAAAAAGCACCGATCTCAAAGGCTATCTGGGAGTGCTTGCGCGACATCTCACCGTGGGATGTTTTTGAAGTTAGACTCGTTAAAAGAGACAGTTGGCTCGGCGAAGTGCTCAAACACGCCGAGAAGGAAGATCATAAAACCGGCATCTGGGAGATGGATAGTGCACCTTACATCGCTCTCCCAGAGCCAGGCCCGCGATCCCTCGAGCAGTTTTTCAGGGGTTCGAGAAAACATTTACGGCAGGAACTTGACAGGCGACTACGTCGCCTAAAGGAGCTCGGTGCGGTCGACTTTGTAGTCACGTCCACCGTGACGACGGAACTGATGACGACATACTTCGAACTCGAATCGAAAGGGTGGAAAGGTCGTCGCGGCACCGCCGTCACCGTTAATCCGGTAGTTGCCCAATTGCACCATGAATTTGCCGAAAAGATGGCCGACCGGCGGACTTTATTTGTCTATGAATTAAAGCTCGACGGCAGAACGATAGCGATGAGCCTCAACATTCGGGATGAGGGTCGGACGACCCATTGGAAAACGTCCTACGACGAAGAATATGCACGGTACTCGCCCGGCAATCTTCTTTTCCGGGAGCTATTGAAGCACTGTATTCGCGACGGTTCGCCCGAAATCGATTTTTTGAGCCCTTCCACACCGAACAAAAGAGCGTGGGCCTCGGGCGAACGCGAGCACGTCGGGTTCTATATTTTCCGGCGCGGGCTGTTCGGATCGCTGCTATCGATGTGGAAATTCTCTGCAGTTGCGGGCATGCGTAATTTCAAACTCAAAGCGCCGCCAACACTGGCGCCGACGCCTGCTCATAAATAACCTCATGATCCGTATTGTCATCCAGGAAGGTCAAGGCACTGAGGCCATTGCTGCGGTCAGGTCGGAATGGCAGGCCCTTTTTGCCGAAACTACTTGTTCCCCCTTCATGGCGTGGGAATGGATGTCCGCGTGGTTCGAGAGCTTCGGAGCGAATAATGAGCCGGTCATCTTGAAGGCCTATCGCGATGACGAGCTGGTAGCGATCCTACCCTTGTTTCTTTCCACCCAAAGATTCTTAGGAATGAAGTTCAGGCGGCTTTCATTTATCGGCGATGGCGTGGGCGGAGCGGATCATCTAGATATCATCGCGAAACCGGAGCACAAACATGCCGTTCTGACCGCTATATTTGAATATCTTGAAGGCGAATTCGACAGTCAACAGATACGTCTTGAAAGTTTGGCCGAGGGATCTAATACGCTTGCCTTTCTAAAAGATGCTTCAAACATAACGAATGCAAAATTTCTCAGCTTTTCAGAGTCGATAACGGCCGTTTGTCCTCAAATTGACTTGGCTGAAGGCTGGGAATCGGTACTCACCCGGAGTAAACGCTCCGACAATTTTAAGCGTCGTCTCAAGAAACTCACGAGATCGCACGACTTTGAATTTCGCTCGGTCACCGAGCCATCCAGCATCGATGAAGCATTTGACAGATTTCTCGACCTGCACGAGCAACGATGGAGCGTTGCGGGCGGTTCGGAGCTTACCGGCCATCCAAAGCTGATCGAATTTCAGCGCCGGGTCGTTCAAACTTTGTCTCAGGCCGGTTTAATGCGCTTTGATGAGCTTTGGGTCGATGGCAAGTGCGCAAGCTCGGTTTACGGGCTCGACAACGGCAGGACATTCTATTACTACAATTCGGGATACGATCTTGAATATGCGCACCTAAGCGTCGGTCTTGTCTTGCTGGGCCTTTCGGTGAAATATGCGGTCGAACGCGGTAATACGCTCTACGATTTTTTGCGCGGTGATGAAGGTTATAAGTTTGATTGGGCAAATCGAACTGAAAATCTCGTGACCGTCAGTTTGCACGACAAATCTCTTCCGGTCGTCGGGTACGAGTTTGCCCGACAAGGCGTAGCCGGCTTCCGAAGCGTGGCAAAGTCTATATTGCCAGTCAGTCTCTCAGAAACGCTTGGAAACTGGCGCCGTGCGGCAAAGCGTAATTATCAGATGTCAGCGAGATAAAGATGGATCATAAGGTTTCGATCGTAATCATCGGCCGCAACGAAGAGCGTGGTATCCACAGATGCTTCGAGGCGGCGGTCGCGGCAGCGAGCCGGATCGGCAGTGCGGAGATGATCTATATCGACTCGCATTCGACTGACAATACCGTTTCGATCGCCGAAGGGTATGGGTTCACTGCGATTCCATTGAGGCCTGATCTTCGGCTTTCGCCATCAGCGGGACGTTTTTTGGGGTCACAACAGGCGGAGAGCGACATTGTTTTGTTTCTGGATGCCGATACGCTGATACATCCCGACTTCCTGCCCATCGCCATTG